>JAIXMJ010000099.1 GCA_022836975.1 Wolbachia sp. | reverse complement strand
TTTTTGTAAATCGTCGTCGAAAGATATGGAATCCTTACTCTTTTTGTTGAAAAAATGGTCGAGTTGAAATTAACACACAAAAAACTTATTGAAAAAATACAATCAGACTTTTCGAAATCTCTCTTCTCTCTCCCTGTCTAAAAACAATGTCAAAAATCTTTACACTAAATTGATTAATTAACCTTATTAATTAAACTTAATTAATAAATCTTTTTCAATAACTTACTCTCTACACTGCTATAAAAACTGACCCAATCAACGTCTTGAGACACTTTTCTTTGATTGACTTGCTGGCTGGCACCGATCTTCGTCGATAAACAGACGCCAAATTTTTCTTGTTTTTATAAATGAGAGTTTTTTTAATGACGCTCAAATTATAATGTTGAAATTTGGGGTCATCCGGTGTTCCAAAAGTTGCATGCATGGAATTTAGGAGCTATTGTGGATCAGGGGGTGCGAAAAAAATTTTTCTAAATTTTTAAAAAAATGACATATTTAGGGAAAATTTTATGCGAATTGATGATATAAATGATTCTATTATAAGAAAATTGTTGACGCAATATATAGAAAAAGATTATGTCTGTTAAAATTAAAGAAAAGTGGTCATCTTCTTTTATTACAGCTGTAGAGGAAGGAAATATTCAGCAAGTACAGACACAATTGGAAAACATAGGAGATGAGAATACCCAATATTACCTTGTTAATCTTAAAGGCATGCATAACAAGCCAATACTGCATATTGCTGCTGGAAGAAATCAATGGGAAGTATTCAAATTGTTAGTAGAAAAAGGAGCTGATGTTAATGCTAAAGATAGGTATGACGAGCCAATACTGCATCTTGTTGCTAAAAAAAATAAATGGGAAGTAGTCAAATTGTTGGTAGAAAAAGGAGCTGATGTTAATGCTATAGATAGGTATGACGAGGCGGCGTTGCACCTTGCTGCTGAAAGGGGTGAAGAGGATATCGCTAAATGGCTGGTAGAAAAAGGTGCTGATATTAATGCTAAATTCAAGAATGTCCATACGCCGCTACACAGGGCCGCTTATAAGAACGAATGGGCGGTAGTCAAATTGTTGGTAGAAAAAGGAGCTGATGTTAATGCTAGAGACCAGGATGGTCGAACAGTGCTACACAGGGCTGCTTATGCGGGTAACTTAGATGTTGTCAAATGGTTGGTAACTCCAGCNCCAGAAGGAGCTGGAGCTGATGTTAATGATAAAGATAGTTATGGCGAGACGGTGCTGCACATGGCTGCTGAAGGGGGGAAATGGGATATCGCTAAATGGCTGGTAGAAAAAGGAGCTGATGTTAATGCTATAGGCGAGTGTAGCGAGACGGTGCTGCACAAGGCTGCTGTCTCTGGTAATTTTGAATTAGTCAAATGGCTGGTAGAGAAGAAAGGTGCTGATGTTAATGCTGTTATCAAAGGTAGTTGGTATGATGGCCACACGGTGTTGCACTATGCTGCTAAATCTGGTAATTTGGAATTAGTCAAATGGCTGGTAGAAGAGAAAGGTGCTGATGCTAAGGCTGCAACAAATGATGGCTGGACGGTGCTGCACAGGGCTATTGACTCTGGTAATTTGAAATTAGTCAAATGGCTGGTAGAGAAGAAAGGCACTGATGTTAATGCTATTATCAAGGGTGGTTTACTTGATGGTGAAACGGTGCTGCATCGTGCTGTTACATGTGGTAAATGGAATCTCCTCAAATGGTTGGTAACATCAGCTCCAGAAGGAGGAGGAGCTAATGTTGATGCTACAGATAAATTTGGTACGACAGTACTGCACAGGGCTGCTTATGAGGGTAAATTAGATGCCGTCAAATGGCTGGTAGAAAAAGGAGCTAATGTTAATGCTAAAGACAATCGGGGCTGGACGGTGCTGCACAGGGCTGCTGAAGGGAGTAAATTGGATGTAGTCCTACAAGAACATACTAATATTCGTGCTAGAGGCGAGTATAGTGAGCTAATGTCGGATCATGCTCGAGGTAATTGGGATATTGTCCAATGGTTGCTGGAACATGCAAAAGTTAATGTTGATGCTAAAGACAATGATGGCACGACAGTACTGCACTTGGCTGCTAAAGAAGGACAGCGAGAAATAGTCAAATTGTTGGTAGAAAAAGGAGCTGATGTTAATGCTAAAGACAATGATGGTCAGACAGTACTGCACAGGGCTGCTTATGAACGTAACTTAGATGTTGTCAAATGGCTGGTAGAGGAGAAAGGTGCTGATATTAATGCTAAAGACAATAATGGTGAGACACCATTGAACTTGTCGTATGGGAGTACTGCCAGATACCTCGAAGGATTTATGAAGATAGATATAAAAGATACCTGAAATATATTTTATTCTGTTTGATGTAACTGACAAATTGGGGCGCTAAGCGTAAATCCCCGCCGATAAACCAGCATGCTCTTATGCCTTATATCTCTTAGCTTACAAGGTTACTTTTAAGATTATTTTGTAACTGTACAACTATATCCTCCATTTATTATAACATCTCATTATGCCATTTTAAAGTAAAAATAAATTTTTATGACAATATTACTAAAAAAAAGTAATAAAATTCAAAGTTTATTCCTTAAACCCAATAAATATACAACAGAAAAAGAAAAAAAAACAAATAGAGATGGCCTAATATTTAGTCGGGTAGCCCTTTGACTTGGTGACAGTATT
>JAIXMJ010000098.1 GCA_022836975.1 Wolbachia sp. | reverse complement strand
CATTTGTAACACAAACTAGACAATCAATTATTCGACATTCTTGTAAAAAGTTTTTACACTCTCAATATCTGCAGCAACAAATTAATGATGACTTTTGAAAAAATATTCAACAACTAAACGTAAAAACAATTTTATAGGTTCTAATTCTATTTATGTTCCAGAACAAGGAACAATTCCATCCATTCAACCTGCAATTAGCAATGACATGCTCACAGCTGCTAAAGAAAGAAACTGGAAACTTGTTGAGGAGTTGATAGAGAAAGGAGCTGATTTACAAGCTAAGGATAATAATGGATCGACAGTGTTGCACTGGGCTGCTTGGAATGGACACTTGAACAATGTCAAGTGGTTGGTTTGGAAAGGAGCTGATTTTAATGCTGAAGATAATGATAGATGGACAGTATTGCACTATGCTGCTTGGACTATACACTATGCACGCTGGGACACTGTCAAGTGGTTGGTAGAGCAAGGAGCTAATGTTAATGCTGAAGATAATGATGGATCGACAGTGTTGCATTTTGCTGCTTGGAATGGACACTGGGACACTGTCAAGTGGTTGGTAGAGCACGGAGCTGATGCTAATGCTAACAAGAATGGTGAGACTGTGCTGTATAAGGCTGCTTGTGCTGGAAAGTTAGATGTTGCTCAGTGTTTGGTAGAGCAAGGAGCTGATGTTAATGCTAACAAGAATGGTGAGACTTTGCTGCAGAAGGCTGCTTATTCTGGAAAGTGGGATGTTGTTCAGTGGTTGGTAAAGAAAGGGGCTGATGTTAATGCTGAAGATAATGATGGATCGACAGTGTTGCATTTTGCTGCTTGGAATGGACACTGGGACACTGTCAAGTGGTTGGTAGAGCATGGAGCTGATGTTAATGCTACAAATAAAAATGGCTCAACAGTATTGCATTCAGCTGCTAAGGAAGGACAGTTGGACACTGTCAAATGGTTGGTAGAGCGAGGAGCTGATTTACAAGCTAAAGATAAAGATGGAAGAACAGTGTTGCACTATGCTGCTAAGAATGGACACTGGGACACTGTCAAGTGGTTGGTAGAAAAAGGAGCTGATGTTAATGCTACAAATAAAAATGGGTGGACAATGCTGCACTATGCTGCTGAGAATGGACACTTGAACACTGTCAAGTGGTTCGTAGAGCGAGGAGCTGATTTACAAGCTAAAGATAAAGGTGGAAGGACAGTGTCGCACTATGCTGCTAAGAATGGACACTGGGACACTGTCAAGTGGTTGGTAGAAAATGGAGCTGATGTTAATGCTACAAATAAAAATGGGTGGACAATGCTGCACTATGCTGCTGAGAATGGACACTTGAACACTGTCAAGTGGTTCGTAGAGCGAGGAGCT
The DNA here is from genome assembly GCA_022836975.1 of Wolbachia sp. Taxonomy (GTDB): domain Bacteria; phylum Pseudomonadota; class Alphaproteobacteria; order Rickettsiales; family Anaplasmataceae; genus Wolbachia. The sequence continues at coordinate 1,342 of JAIXMJ010000098.1, read as the reverse complement.
GATTTACAAGCTAAACGTAGTGATGGATGGACAGTGTTGTATTTAGCTGCTTGGAGAGGACACTTGTACATTTTCAAGTGGTTGGTAGAGCGAGGAGCTGATATTAATGTTAAAGATATTGATGGAATGACAGTGGTGCACTGGGCTGCTCACTATGGAAAGTGGGACATTGTCAAGTGGTTGGTAGAGCAAGGAGCTGATGTTAATGCTAAAAGCAAATATGGCAAGACAGTATTGTCCATGACTTATAATAATGAAGTGAAACAATGGTTAAGAAAACATGGAGCAACTGAAGAGTGAANATCTCTCTCACTCTCCTCACTCTCCTCACTTTCCTCATTCTCCTCACTCTCTTCACTCTCCTCACTCATACGCTCAACTGCTAGCTAGCTCAACTGTTGAGAAGGAAACGGCTGCTCCATGCAGGGTCGATCCATGAACCTTCTGATTGCAAGGGTGATGCACTACCTGCTGCACCACACAGTTCCCCAAAGCCTAGCTAGTTTTTCATCTATATAAATGTGTCGGTGAATATTTTTCGTTATTTTAAACTTTTGATAGTACAGAACGATCAAACTAAATGGTTTATTTGATCTGTTAAAATTTTTATGGTCTGATTTAAACGAGAAAGTGATTTAAAGATATATATAAATATAAATCGCCAATACCGTATTTATTTAAAAGAGTATTTACTTATTTAAACGATGCTTTTTTAAAAGAAATCTAATTGCAAAACTTCAAAACTTGCTCGCTTAAAATGGAAGCACGTTTGAAAATAACATGAAACTTCAGCAAAATATTGTGGAAAACACAGCCATTTAGACTGGACAAGATTTCGCTGGTTTTCGTCTTGTCTTGTCGTGGGAACATTGGAATGGTCTCCCTGCTAATGCAATAAGCGAGTCGAAATTGAATATTGTACTTGCGAATTGTTCATGCACCCAGTACGGTAACGTTTTTCTGCGCTTGGATGGAAGCGGTTTAAAAGCAGATACTGAGCAGCTTTTAAGCTTAAACTTATCACTAAGGTAAAGGAAATATTCTTTTGTAATTTAAACCTTAAACTTTAAAAGAAAGAAAAACAGTTCGCTAGACAAACTACTATGAATAACTTCAAACAAACTTATACAAATCGTTTTTAATTTTTAATTTTGACCTTTTTTGTCCGTGCGTTACCAACCAAGATTTTTTGTGTAAAAATCGATTGCATAAAGCTAGAAACATGAATTTTTTAAACGAAGTAGAACCCCATCGAGTACAAATTTCTTAAAAGTCAACTCTAGCTCAATTAGTTGCCAAGGTATACACGTACATTTCTGAATCTGATAAATGTCTATGTGTT
>JAIXMJ010000097.1 GCA_022836975.1 Wolbachia sp. | reverse complement strand
ATTGCCATATTTTTATTTTAAAAATAATATTCTACTCCCTTATTTATTTCTTCTCACTTATTTTTTTGTAGCTTTGCAGAGGGTCTTCTGTTTTTATTTAATGTCGACACTACCTAGGCAGTGTCAACATTAAATAAAAACAGAGTTAAAATAGTATTTTTGGAGAGTGAAAGTGATTTATGGTATGTCGTCATAAGATTTGAGCCCACATTAATAAAGCTTTAAGGGAAAGGGCGGCCATATACGATCGTGTATTTTTAGCATCGCTATTCTTTAAATTTTTGAAATGTATTATGCCTAAGTTTATATAGCTCATTGTCTATTTTTCTTGGAATTTTCCTGTTCCTCTTTAGTGGAATTACAGGGTTTATGCTTGATTTTCTTGCTAAATCTACAATATGATTCGTATCGTAAGCTTATAAGGTCTATATCTTGGGATGTCTGGAACCTTCTGATTCTGACAGGTATACCATGCGCATTTACGGCCTTTGCCCATTTTGTCCTACCTATCATTTGATCTTTTTCTTTTGCTCCAAGTCCAGCCATATGTACTTTAACATATGTAGATCAACCACTCAAGACCAATAAAAATTTTCAATAAATATCATGCCACCTGAAAAATCCCCTGCTTCCAATGGCCATAATCAGGTGGTCCACTGTGCACCTGTTCTAAATATCCACATTACTGCATTTATGAATCTCCTATTATCCTTTGCTATTCCTCCCCACTTACCCCTTCTTCCAGGCAAGTGACTTTCTAATTTATCCCACAATCTATCAATTATATCATGCCTTACCATCTTTTCTAACCCTTAAATTCTGTCATGATATAAACTTTTATTCAATCAGCACGACATACCCTAAGCTTTGCAGAGAGTATACTGGCTTGTAGAAATAAAAAATTGAACTTTAATGATTAATAATGTATAATCCTTAATAATTTGGAAATTTGTAATTATGGCACTTTCTAAGTTTTTAGACCCTAAGAATGATTTTGCATTTCGCCGTATTTTTGGCTCTATAAACAATAAGGATATTCTTATTCACTTTCTTAATGATATACTCAATCTTACTGGTGTTGACAAAATTACAGATGTCTCTTTTTTGAGTCCCATTCAAGATCCTATAATCGCTTCTCAGAAGCAGAGCATTGTTGATGTTCTTTGTGTTGATTCCACTGGTACCCAAACGATAGTTGAAATGCAAGTTGCTAAAACTACTGGTTTTGAAAAACGTGCTCAATATTATGCTGCTAAAGCTTATTCCTGTCAGGCTAATGTAGGTGACCAATATAATAATCTTAAAGGTGTTGTATTTATTGCTATCACTAATTTTATTTTATTCCCTAACAAGCAGGCTTATAAATCTGATCATGTTACTTTTGACAAAGTTACTTACGAGCATGATCTTAAAGACTTTAGTTTTACTTTTATAGAGTTACCTAAATTTTCTAAAACCAAGGAAGATCAGTTAGAAGATATAGTTGAAAAGTGGATTTTCTTCCTTAAATACGCGGATGAAACCAGAGAAGAAGATTTACAGAAGATAATAGGTAGTGATATAATTATTGGTAAGGCTTATAATGAGTTAAACCAATACAATTGGACTCAAGAAGAACGTTTTACTTATGACCAAGCAAAAAAACACACCGACGATTATATCTCCACTCTTAAAGAAAAACTTAATGAAGGCATCCAAATTGGTGAAGAACGAGGGATTCAAATTGGTGAAGAACGAGGTATCCAAATTGGCGAAGAACGAGGTATCCAAATCGGTGAAGAAAAAGGAAGAAAAGAAAGAGAAATTGAAGTGGTAAAAAATTTACTAGAAGCTGGCGTACCAATTGATACTATATCTCAATCCACAGGGTTACCTGTTGATAAAATTCAAAAGCTTAAAAATAGTTAGTTTTCTTTCTATATGTTATGGAGTCTACGCTAAAGATCTGTTAGGGCCTGTTCACAATCTTTTTAGCAAGAGAACAGAGAAAGCTAAAACAACCATTTGCAGGCTAGTATTAAGCATTCTTTCACAGTTTTTCCATAGCCTCCTACATTAGACCCTCTGCAAAGCTACAAAAAAAAATAAGTGAAAAGAAATAAATAAGGGAGTAGAATATTATTTTTAAAATAAAAATATGGGAATGAATTATAAAGAAGTAGTAAAAAGACCGCACACTTTGAGGCAATTAACTGGAATGAGTGCAGAAGAGTTCCAAGAAGTGGTAGAGAAAATTAGACCTGGATGGGAGAAACTAGAGAAAAAGAAGAAATGCTATGGAAGGAAGTCGCATATTGAAAGCCTTGAAGATAAAGTCTTGTGCCTATTAATTTATTACAGAACCTACATAACACATCAATTTTTGGGATATTTATTCAATTTACATAATTCAAATATCTGTAGGCTACTTAAGAAAATGGAACCACTACTGGCCAAGAGCATTAATATAAGGAAAGACAGAACGATGACGCAAGAAAAGATATTGAAGCTTCTGGCTGACGTAACGGAACAACCTATACAACGACCAAAAGATAGTAAAAAACGGAAGAGAAGCTATTCTGGAAAGAAGAAAATGACAACGATGAAAACTGAGATTGTGATAGAAGAAAATGGGAGAATTTTGTCAGTAGACCCTCTGCAAAGCTACAAAAAAATAAGTGAGAAGAAATAAATAAGGGAGTAGAATATTATTTTTAAAATAAAAATATGGCAATGAATTACAAAGAAGTAGTAAAAAGACCGCA
>JAIXMJ010000096.1 GCA_022836975.1 Wolbachia sp. | reverse complement strand
ACTATATTATACCTACTCCTTTTGATGCTAGGTTAATCTATACTGTATCTCCTGCAGTTGCGAAAGCTGCTATTGATTCACAAGTGGCAAGAAAGACAATACCAGATTGGGAGGGGTATGTTAGTCAGGTGAAGCTTCATTTATCTAGGGTTGTTAATAAGTAATTAATTGGGAAGACATAAAAGTATTATATCTTGTAACGGTAGTGTTATTACAGGAATGCTATTAAGACTATTCAGATTGAAGCGTACATTTTTGAAAACTGTTTTTAATGATAAGCTCTATATAAAACATAAATAAAATTAGCTGGTTGTGTTTCTTGCTGTATTTTCACACAATTGAGAATGTTGTACAAAGGTCATGGGAGTTCAAAAAAGCATTAAATTATTTTGCAAGGAATGTAATTTAACAATAAGCAATAATATTTATGTTACATAAAGCTGATGTTGTGGCAAGAAGAGAAATTGTGTAAAATAATGTGTGCGTGAGGCTTAAATGGTCAGTAACTTCATTACTAAATCTTTTTATATAGCTTGTAAATCAATTTTATTTTGTATATTTTTAACAGGTTGTGGATCGCAAAAACCTGCGCATGTGTTATTAAAAGGTGAAGAGTTTTACGGTAAGAGAAATTTAGAAAGTATAATGGAGTACCATTTTAGAAAAGAAAGTGTAGATGGTCGTTTGGTTAAAATGCACAATAAAGCTAATACACATACAGATGGCTTTATAATGCCTCTCAACGGTGACATTTTAAAACCTATGGATAAAATATGTAAAGACGGAATAAAGATTGTTTCTCATAATGGAACAAATGTTGTAGCTTCTGCATCTGGTAAAGTGATATATGTTGGTAGGGGACTAAGGTGGTACGGTAATATGGTAGTTATAGAGCACCAAGATAATTGCACTACTATATATTCCTACTTAAAAAGTATTTGTGTTGAAATTGGTGATAATGTGATACAAGGTCAAAATATAGGATCTGCTGGAAAATCAAGCACACAAGATAAAGATCCACAGATATGCTTTACGATGCACCATAATGGTGAAGCAATTGACATATTATCATATATTCAATAAGCTCCCTATTAAAGTAGGGATTATAACTTTAAAGGAATCAAGAAGGTTTATATGTATGGATTATAATTTTAAAGAAATCGAAAAGTTTTATCAAAGTAAGTGGGATTTTTCTTTAAGTAATGATCATAATAAGTGCTACGTTTTGGAAATGTTTCTCTATCCATCTGGTAAGATTCATATGGGGCATGTACGCAACTATACAATAGGAGATGTAGTAGCACGTTACAAAAGAGCCTATGGTTTTAATGTTTTACATCCTATGGGGTGGGATGCTTTTGGTCTTCCAGCTGAAAATGCAGCTATAGAACACAATGTCAACCCTGAAGTATGGACTAAAAGTAATATAGATAGTATGCGTGCGCAGCTAAAATCTCTTGGTTTTTCATATAATTGGGATAGAGAGCTTTCTACTTGTGATCCAAAGTATTATAAACATGAACAGAAATTTTTTCTAGATTTTCTAAAGCATAATATTGCATATAGGAAGGAATCTTGGGTTAACTGGGATCCAGTAGATCAAACTGTGCTTGCCAATGAACAGGTTATTAATGGAAAGGGGTGGAGGTCAGGTGCAGTAGTAGAGAAACGTAAATTATCTCAATGGTTTCTTAAAATGACTGATTTTGCCGATGATTTGGTTCAGTGTCTAGAGGAACTAAAAGATTGGCCTGAAAAAGTTAAAATAATGCAAGAGCGTTGGATAGGAAAATCTGAAGGGGTAACAATAGAGTTCAAAATAGTTGGTTCAGAAAAATTCTTGAAAGTTTTTACGACATGTCCGCATACTTTATTTGGTGCGTCATTTTGTGCAGTGTCGTTTGACCACCCAATCATACAAGATATTAAGCTGGATCTAGGTGCTTTTAAGATAAATGAAAATGAAAAAGATTATATAGGAATTTATACTGGTTTGAATGTGCAGCACCCATTTCTTGATAAGGAGCTACCAATTTATGTGGCAAGTTTCGTGTTAATGGACTATGGGGAAGGTGCCATTTTTGGATGCCCTGCACATGATCAACGTGATCTTGAGTTTGCACAAAAATATAATTTACCTATTATTCAGGTGATTTCTTCAGATGAAGAGTATATGTGCAATTCAGAGTTTCTTGATGGTCTTACAGTTAAAGAAGCAAAGAATGTGATACTTAAGAAACTTCAGGAAAGAAGTATAGGCTACAGAACAACGCATTATCATTTGCATGATTGGGGAATATCAAGACAGCGTTATTGGGGCTGTCCTATACCTATAATATATTGTGATGATTGTGGTACTGTTCCAGTGCCAGAAGAAGACCTACCGGTAGTACTTCCAAAAGATGTAGATTTTTTTGGTGGTGGTAACCCTCTCGATAAACATCCTACTTGGAAATTTGTAAGTTGTCCACAATGTGGAAAATCAGCAACACGTGAGACAGATACATTTGATACTTTTTTTGAATCTTCATGGTATTTTGCTGCATTTTGTAGTAAAGATAAGTCAATAAATAGAGATGCATGTAGTAGGTTTATGCCTGTAGATTATTATATAGGTGGAATAGAGCATGCAATACTTCACCTGCTTTATTCACGATTTTTCTGCCGAGCGCTAACTAAATGTGGCTATTTTGATATAAAGGAACCTTTTTCTACATTAATTACCCAAGGTATGACAAAAACGTTATGCAAATCGTGCCTATAGCAACGATGTT
>JAIXMJ010000095.1 GCA_022836975.1 Wolbachia sp. | reverse complement strand
GAAAATTATATGTACTTCTTTTGCAAATGGTAAACGACATGATTTTCGGGTTTTTAAAGAGTCAAAAATCCACATATTACCGAGCATAAAAGTCCTAGCTGATGCAGGTTACAGGGGCTTGAAGAAGTTTCATCAAAATGTTGAACTACCACATCAAAGAATAGACTTCTTGCATAACTACATTAAAGATTGTAAAATAGTAAAGTAAAAAATAGTAGAGTAGGAATAATGAAGTTTGAAAAAATAAATAAGTTAGGAAGCGAAGAATTTCGTCGATTAACAGGAATAAAACGAAGTACATTCAAAAGAATGGTCGAAATTTTAATAGAGGAGGAAATCAAGAAAAAAGCGAGAGGTGGCAAGCCAAACAAACAGTGTATGGAAGATCGTTTATTAATGGCGTTGGAATATTTACGGGAGTATCGTACATATTTTCATATAGCACAAAGTTATGGAGTGAGTGAGAGCGCTTGCTATCGCAACATTCGTTGGATTGAAGAAACATTAGTAAAAGATCCAGATTTTGCACTGCCTGGCAGGAAAGAGCTATTAAAAAGTGAGATGGGATATGAAGTATTGGTAATTGATGCAACTGAAACAGCAGTAGAAAGACCTAAAAAAAGCAGAGGAAGTTTTACTCAGGAAAGAAGAAAAAGCAGACTATAAAAACACAGATGATTGTGGCAAAAGAAAGTAAGAAAATTATATGTACTTCTTTTGCAAATGGTAAACGACATGATTTTCGGGTTTTTAAAGAGTCAAAAATCCACATATTACCGAGCATAAAAGTCCTAGCTGATGCAGGTTACATGGGTTTGAAGAAGTTTCATCAAAATGTTGAACTACCACATCGAAGAATGANAAAGAATCCGTTAAACAAGGNAAAAAAGGCAGATAATAAAGATCTTTCTAGGTAGTGTCGACATTTATTTCAACCAAAGATAAATAGCAGCAATATGAACAAAAGATAAGAAAGTGATGGCTAATTTATCATAACGAGTAGCAACCCTACGAAAGTGCTTGAGTTTATTAAACATTCTCTCAATTAAGTTCCTTTCTTTATATAATTCTGTATCATATTCTCTCCATATTTTCCTATTGGAACGTGGTGGGATCACTACTTCAGACGCTACAGCCTCTGCAGCCTCAATCATATAATTTGCGTCATATCCCTTATCAGCAATAAGTGCTTCCATATTCTTACCATTTATCAAGTCTAAAGCCTTGACATAATCTGACCTTTGTCCGGCAGTAACAAAAAATCTTAATGGATTGCCGAGAGCATCGCAAGCAGCATGTAACTTGCTCGAAAATCCACCTTTAGAGCCTGTTCACAATCTTTTTAGCAAGAGAACAGAGAAAGCTAAAACGACCATTTGCAGGCTAGTATTAAGCTTTCTTTCACAGTTCTTCCATAGCCTTCTACATTAGACCCTCTGCGAAGCACTGCGAAGTATTTTGAGTATGGAGTAGTCCAAAAGTAGAATTAGCTAAAAACCATGTTTTAGATTCACGAGACCAGCTATTATGCGGTCTTTTTACTACTTCTTTGTAATTCATTCCCATATTTTTATTTTAAAAATAATATTCTACTCCCTTATTTATTTCTTTTTACTTATTTTTTTGTAGCTTTGCAGAGGGTCTACTCTTAGGTTACCCTGAAAAAGAGTAACAAAAAATTTTGATATCATTCATTGATCTGCAATTTTACTTTGGAGTAATTTTCTAAATGCAGAAAATTTGATAGACTGATTTCAAGTATTAATTGTAAAGATGTCTCTTACTATAGCAGTGTTAAGCGGTGGATTATCTCAAGAAAGAGAAATATCACTTATGACCGGAAAAGCAATACAACAAGTTCTTGATGAATTATCATACAATACGATAGAGATAGATGTTGATAAAGACATTGGACAAAAACTTATAAAAGTAAATCCCGATCTTGCTTTTATTGCTCTACATGGTTCATATGGAGAAGATGGGTGTATACAGGGCTTACTGGAGATATTAGGCATAAAATATACACATTCTGGAGTGATGGCCTCTGCTATTGCTATGAATAAGGTAATGTCTAAACATATATTTATTTCGCTTAATATCGATACTCCTAATGGTCATGTAATCAATAGAGAACAAATAGTGGCAGGGTGCAGAGCATACCCTCACGTTTTAAAACCAATCAACGAGGGATCAAGTATCGGTGTTCACATTATATGCTCAGAAAATGATTATAAAAATATATCTTTAAGAGAACAAATGATCATTGAAGAATATATTCCAGGAATAGAATTACATACAGCTGTGTTACTTGATGAAGCGATAGGTACTATAGAAATACGACCAAAAAATAAATTTTATGATTACAAAGCAAAATATGTGAACGGATTATCAGAATATATATTTCCTCCTGAAGTTCCTGATGATATATACAGGATGACTTTACAGCATGCATTAAAAGTACATAAATTTCTAGGCTGTAAAACTATTTCTCGTTCAGATTTTCGTTATAACCCTCAAAACAATACTTTAAAAATGCTAGAAATTAATACTCATCCTGGATTTACTGAATTATCGTTAGTACCAAGAATCGCATTATTGGTTAAGAATATAGGGTTAAAGGAGTTAGTGAAAATAATCATCGAAGATAGTCTACAATGTTGACCAGAAGTCGGAGACGTTTTCTTCGTAAGTGTGCTTTAACATTGATTACCATGCTTTTCTTGACCCTAATAACATATACATCATTAGGTAAGATCATCTACCAATTTAAATATTATATGGCTCTATGTAATAAATACATATCTAATTTATT
>JAIXMJ010000094.1 GCA_022836975.1 Wolbachia sp. | reverse complement strand
ATTGTCATATATGTTAAAACCTTTTTCCAAAAAAGATCAGGAGGATTTTTTAAAGAAATTTTGGAAAAAGAGAATAGAATTAAATAAAAATTTTGGTACTACATATAATGAAAAACACTTTGAAGAATGTTTTAAAAAATATTCTAAAGTGCTGCTAATGTTATTTTCAAAATCTATATCAGATAGAGAAAGAGAGTTTACAGGTGTACCTTTATTAATAAAACTACTAGCAAAAAATTATCAAAAAGGTTTTGAAGAATTCTATAATTCTAAAAAGAATACACCTGATGATCTTTCTCAAGAACTTAATTTATTTACTTTATTTCAAAATTTTATTAAAAAAAAATGTGATAGGTATAAAAGTGAAAAAAAGAATGAAAATTGTGCTAATCCAGCAGTAATAGGTGATGATGAAATTATAGAGAAAGATTTTTTTAAAACACATAAACTGCTTGCTCTGAAGCTCTTATTCTCTGATGATCAGCTTACCTCTTTATTGAAGGACAAAAAAAATGAAAATATAGAAAATTTAATCAATAAAGTAAATGATAGCAGAGAAAAAAGTGGAATCATTGATAAAGTCATAGATAATAAACCTCATTTCATTCATCGCACATTTGCTGAGTATTTTACTGCACTTTGGTTTGCTGATGAGAAGAATCTAAACAAGAAGAAAGTAAAAGATTTTCTACATAAGCAGATTCTTAAGGAAGAAAATAAAATAATACTAATTTTCTTCAATCGTATGCTAACTGATAAAAGTGAAATACATAAAATTGTTTTAAATAACGATGAAGGAGAGGTTGAAAGTCTATTAAAAAATGCTGAAAATATTGACAAAACTGATAAAGCAGGAAGAACACCACTTCATTTAGCTGCTGCTTATGGTTATAAAATCATTGTTCAGATCTTGTTGAACCGTAATGCAGATATTAAAGTCAGTGATAAAATATTCAATTGGAGTCCTCTAGTTTATGCTGCTCAGTTAGGTAATTGGGATATTGCTGAACTGCTTTTAAAAAAAGGAGCAAATATAAATGATATTAAGAAAATTCAAGATGTTCAAAGATCTGTTGATGAAAAAGGAGTAACATTACTGCACTTTGCTATTCGTCATGCTGCTGACATAGATACTATAAAGTCCATAATAGATAAAGGTGCCAATGTTAATGTTCAAGACATAGGTGGCAGAACTCCTCTGCATTTTGCTGCTGCAAGTGATCATTTAGAAATAGTAAAGCATCTTGTAGATAATCACCATGCCAGCTTTACTATTACTAAACTGTCTGCCCCAGACACCTGTGAATTTTCGCTCTAATATTATGCTGAATAAAAGACTTTCAGCGAAAAGTGGCACTCTTCTGTCTTTTGTACAAATATCCATCTGCTTTTGTACCCATGTGTGAATTTTCTATTTCTATGGCATTTTCAGGTACAAACAGTTCTTGAGTTTTAAATTTTTCTGCAATGAGGCTGCTTACTTTTTTTTTGTAACCTCTTTGTTGTTTTAACGCAATACGTTTTTGTAATGCAGATAGGTTACATCGTAATATAACAGGTAACATTCTTGTGTTCATTTTTCTACTTAAGTCTAATATAGCATTATATGCTCTAATGTCATAGTCATTATTTTTTATTAATTCATTGAAAAATATATAGTTTTTTGATCTGGTTGGGTAGCTTGCGATTATCTCAGAAGTGATTTTTATAATATTGTATGCTTTCTCTTGAATTTCTTCGGGTACACTATTGCATTTTAAAGAACTATCCCAAGAAGTATGAACCTGCAAATTGTAAGGAAGACAGCTGCTGACAATTACTGCATCTATCATACTAGATAGCTCCATTACTACAGAAAGTTTACCGCTACCTGTGAAGCCTATAATATATATGAAAAACCCTTCGATTTTTTTCACATCCTTAATATTTAGAATTTTTATTTATGATAACACAAACTTCTAAAGATAAATAAAAAAATTATTTTTAGTAATGAAGATATTATAGAAATTGCTTTATGAGGGTTACAGCTACGCACCTTATAGTAAGAAAAAATCAATATCTACACTATAGATTTACTTGTGTCTGTTTTCTGTATGTGGTGATTAAAATGGAAATGTATGTAGGTAAAGAAAGGCGAGTAGCAAATATAGTTGCACAGTATTGGAGGGATATAAAAGGTCCAGAGAGAGAGTGGCCAACGAGAAATGAGATAGATGCTGCTGAAATAATAGAATCATGGCAACACTGTTTCATCATAAAAGTCGATAACAAGGGATATGTTTGTGAAAGTGCAGGGGAACGAGCTGTTGAATTTTATGGTCTTGAAAAAGACATGCCTATTGATGACCGCCATGTAATCGATGCACCATTTCTACTTCTATATAAAATAGATGCAGTTATTGAAAAGTTTGATGCAATTGTGGATAATGGTTCTCCAATTGTTGAACAAGAAGAGAGCGAAAGTGTTAAAATGAGGCAAGTATTACTACCACTTGGTAATAAAGATAGAGTAAGCCATATATTAGGTGTAATTACATTTAAGCTTCTTTGAGTCTGTGAATAAGCGCTTTACAAATGGTCAGGAGTTTCGAGGTTAAAGGCTATAAGAGCTTGTACGCGATCTATAAATATAGTAAGATAAGTGTAGTTGAGATAAGGTGAATTACGAGAAACATATACCCAAGATCGTAAAAAATTCGAAAAGATTAGGTCAATTTTAGGGTGTTCATCATAAGATTTTGGCCCACATTAACAAAGCTTTAAGTGAAAAGGCAGCCATATACGAGCGTGCATTTTTAGCATATCTGGTTGCTATTCCTCGCCATTCTTTAAAT
>JAIXMJ010000093.1 GCA_022836975.1 Wolbachia sp. | reverse complement strand
CAAAAATATCACAAACGGCACAATGTTACACATACAAGCTGAGGAAGGCAATATGAAGATTATGAATTTTTTAATAAATAGTCTTGAAAAGTATCCACAAACACAAAGAACTATAATAAATACTACAGATAACAGTGGTAATACAGCATTATTTACTGTGGCTAACCATGGTCACCTGGAACTGGCTAAAATATTGGTAGAGAAAGGGGCTGAAGTTAATGCTACAAACAAGAAAGGTGAAACAGTGTTGCACTGGGCTGCTGAGAATGGACACTTGAACACTGTCAAGTGGATGGTAGAGCAAGGAGCTGATTTACAAGCTAAAGATAATTATGGACAGACAGTGTTGCACTGGGCTGCTCGTTATGGACACTTAGACACTGTCAAGTGGTTGGTAGAGCAAGGAACTGATGTTAATGCTAGAACAAATCATGGCTTAACAGTATTGTCCCTGGCTTACAATAATGAAGTAAAGAAATGGTTAAGAGAACATGGAGCAATTCAACCTGCAATTAACAATAACAATAAGTTGCTCACAGCTGCTAAAAATAATAACTGGAATCTTGTAATGTACTTGTTGGTAAATCAAGAAGCTAATGTTAATGCTACTGATAAACATGGATGGGCAGTGTTGCACTATGCTGCTAGGAATGGAAACTTGGACACTGTCAAGTGTTTGGTAGAGCAAGGAGCTGATTTACAAGCTAAAGATAATGCTGGAAGGACAGTGTTGCACTGTGCTGCTGAGAATGGACAGTTGGACACTGTCAAGTGGTTGGTAGAAAAAGGAGCTGATTTACAAGCTAAAGGTAATGATGGAGAGACAGTGTTGCACTATGCTGCTATGAATGGACACTTGGACAATGTCAAGTGGTTGGTAGAAAAAGGAGCTGGTTTACAAGCTAAAAATAACGATAGACAACAGACAGTNTTGCATTATGCTGCTGGCTATGGACACTTGGACACTGTGAAGTGGTTGGTAGAGCAAGGAGCTGATTTACAAGCTAAAGATAATTATGGATGGACAGTGTTGNACTNNGCTGCTCAGAAAGGACACTTGGACACTGTCAAGTGGTTGATAGAGCAAGGAGCTGATTTACAAGCTAAAGATAATCATGGATGGACAGTGTTAAGCTATGCTGCTAAGAATGGGTACTGGGACACTGTCAAGTGGTTGGTAGAAAAAGGAGCTGCTTTACAAGCTAAAGATATACATGGATTCACAGTGTTACACTATGCTGCTATGAATGGAAGCTTGAACACTGTCAAATGGTTGGTAGAAAAAGGAGCTGATTTACAAGCTAAAGATGATGACGTTGGGACAGCGTTGCACTATGCTGCTAAGAATGGACACTTGGACACTGTCAAGTGGTTGGTAGAGCAAGGAGCTGATTTACAAGCTAAAGATAATTCTGAAAAAACAGTGTTGCACTATGCTGCTTCAAATGGACACTTGGACACTGTCAAGTGGTTGGTAGAAAAAGGAGCTGATGTTAATGCTACAAATAAAAATGGGTGGACAGTGTTGCATTCAGCTACTAAGGAAGGACAGTTGAACACTGTCAAGTGGTTGGTAGAGCGAGGAGCTGATTTACAAGCTAAAGATAAAGATGGATTGGCAGTGTTGCACTATGATGCTAGGAATGGAAGCTTGGACACTGTCAAGTGGTTGGTAGAGCGAGGAGCTGATTTACAAGCTAAAGATAAAGAGGGAAGGACAGTGTTGCACTATGCTGCTAAGAATGAACATTGGGACAAAGTCAAGTGGTTGGTAGAAAAAGGAGCTGATGTTAATGTTACAAATAAAAATGGATGGACAGTGTTGCACTATGCTGCTGAGAATGGACACTGGGACACTGTAAAGTGGTTAGTAGAACAAAGAGCTGATGTTAATGCTACAAATAAAAATAGGTGGACAGTGTTGCATTCAGCTGCTAAAAAGAAAAACTGGACCCTTGTAAAGGAGTTGGTAGATCAAGGAGCCAATTTACAAGCTAAAGATGAACGAGGATGGACAGTGTTGCATTTAGCTGCTCAAAATGGACGCTTGGACACTGTCAAGTGGTTGGTAGAGCAAGGAGCTGATTTACAATCTAAAGATAATAATGGATGGACAGTGTTGCACAATGCTGCTAGGAACAGACACTGGGACATTGTCAAGTGGTTGNTAGAGCAAGGAGCTGATTTACAAGCTAAATATATAGATGGATTGACAGTGTTGCACTATGCTGCTAGGAATGGACGCTGGGACATTGTCAAATGGTTGGTAGAGCAAGGAGCTGAATTACAAGCTAAAGATAAAGATGGATTAACAGTGTTGCACTATGTTGCTAGGAATGGAAGCTTGGACACTGTCAAGTGGTTGGTAGAGCAAGGAGCTGATTTACAAGCTAAAGATAAAGATGGAAGGACAGTATTGCACTATGCTGCTGGGAATGGACATTGGGACAAAGTCAAGTGGTTGGTAGAGCAAGGAGCTGAATTACAAGCTAAAGATAAAGATGGAAGGACAGTGTTGCACTGGGCTGCTAATTATGCAGAGTTGGACACTGTCAAGTGGTTGGTAGAAAAAGGAGCTGATGTTAATGCTAAAGACAATTGTGACAGGACAGTGTTATCCATGGCTTCAAATAATGAAGTGAAACAATGGCTAAGAGAACATGGAGCAACATAACCCTCCCTCACTCACTCTCCTCACTCGCTCTCCTCATTCGCTCTCCTCACTCACTCTCCTCATTCGCTCTCCTCACTCACTCTCCTCATTCGCTCTCCTCATTTGCTCTCCTCACTCACTCTCCTCACTCACACGCTCAACTGCTAGCTAGCTCAACTGTTGAGAAGGAAACGGCTGCTCCTTGCGGGGATCGATCCATGAACCTTCCGATTGCAAGGGTGACACGCTACCTG
>JAIXMJ010000092.1 GCA_022836975.1 Wolbachia sp. | reverse complement strand
AAAAGAATCAGTATATTAAAGAAAACATTAGGTAAAGAGATATTTAAAAAAGTAGAGCCTATATTGTTTGATGATGCAGATCTAAATAAATGTGTAGAAGCTATATCGAAGTGTATATATCCTTCCTCAAAAGATAATAGGCTGATTAATTATAAGAAGTTGATTAATTACTGTATTACAGCAGCCAGTATAACTACTATAGCATTATTGCCGTCAATCTACGGTAGATTGGCTGAATTTATTTTTCCTAACACAGCAATGATGGACCATGGAATAGAACAACTTTTATCTCAAAATAGATCTATTTAACTAATTTATAATAAATACTTAAAGAGTTATCTCTTGTTTATATTGGGTTGTATAAAGATTAAAGGCTCTGTTCCTTATATCTCATTTATTCTTCTTACTTTCCTTGTTCTTCTATGCTTCATTGGCACCTTTCCTAAGAGCCTGTACGCGATCTATAAATATAGTAAGATTAAGTGTAGTTGAAGTAAGGTGAACTATGAGAAACATATACCCAAGATCATGAAAAACTCGAAAAGATTAGACTAATTTTAGAAAGTGCATGAAAGAAGACGAAACCAAGAAAACTGGGAGTTATTTTGCAGAGTGCTGAAAAAGTAACGACCAGTAGCGGATGTTGCCAAAAGAGTTGTTACGACTATTTCAAGAAATAGGGTAAAAAGCCGAATGAAGATAGAGAAAAAGATTGTGAACAGGCTCTTAGAAGCAATACACCTATTTCTTATGTGAAATACTTAGAAATTTTGTGCGAAATAAATTATAAAATCTTAAACATTACAGTTATTATTATATATCTTTCTGTTTACTATTTCATAGTTTTTTTATATTGTCTTACCTACAACACTCAATATAAAGATCAAATTACTTATTGCTCCATTAATTGCTGTATTCCAGCTTTGTCATTTATAGGAAAAACACTATCGTTATGTAATACCCATTACCATGACTATAGTGCATTGTCTGTTTGTTTGTCCAAAAGCCATAAATATTTAATGGTCTTAAAATCAAATTCTTCTTGGTCAAATAAAAAAATAGGAGTTATACACTCCCTTCAAAAAAAGCTTTTCATAAAACAACAGAAATGCTAGATTATTAAGATTAATTTTATTAATAAAGTTATGTGTTTCAATTTTCCTAGTATAAATAAAGAAGGTTACCCATTCATAATAATTGCTTTCATAATATCATGCATAGCATTTGCTCTATCTTGGGGATTGGGCATGACATGTTTATTACCTACTTTATTAATTGTTTACTTTTTTCGTGATCCAACAAGAGTGATTCCAGAGAATAAGGACTTTGTGTTGAGCCCTGCTGATGGTATAGTCACAAAAATTGAAGAGGTAAATTATTCAAGTGGTCGAGAAGAAAAAAAACTCAAGTGCATTAGTATATTTCTAAGCGTTATGAATGTACACATAAACCGTATACCAATATCTGGTACAGTGAAAGAAATGTGCTATAAAAAAGGTAAGTTTGTATACGCAATGAATGATAGGTCATGTAACGAAAATGAGAAACAAATAATTGCAATCGAATATCAAACAGGGAAAGAGATTATTGTAGAACAGATAGCTGGGTTTGTTGCACGACGAATTGTCTGCAATTTACAATTGTCTCAAAACGTCACAGCAGGCGAAAGGTTTGGTATGATAAGATTTGGAAGCAGGGTGAATGTTTTTATACCTTCTGACCTAACAATTAATGCAGCTATTGGACAAACTGTTATTGCTGGAGAAACTGTTATTGCAATTCTAAATCAAGAAAAAGAAAAGTTATCTTGCAATGTAACATGAATCAACATGACAATAGCAATAAGCTATTACCTATTACTAAGTTATTTCCAAATTTTATAACCTTATTAGGGTTGTGTTCAGGCCTTACTTCGTTAAAGTTTACATTTAATGAACAATGGGAGCTTGCAGTAATTTTTATTATTATTGCAGCAATTATAGATGGTATGGATGGTAGAATCGCAAGAATTTTAAAATCAACCAGTGACTTTGGTGCACAGCTTGATTCTTTTGCAGACTTTCTTAATTTTGGCACAGCACCTGCATTTCTATTATATTTTTGGAAATTAAGAACAATTAAAGTAATTGGATGGATGCTAGTAATGATACATGTAATATGCATATCAATTAGGCTGGCTAGATTTAATATTTCATTAAATTCAGAGCAATCTCACTTGGAGAAGTTTTTTTTTTCAGGTATACCAGCACCTGTATGTGCCTTACTCTCTTTGTTACCAATTATGGTAAGCTTCCAATCTCATGACTTGTTATTTATAGAATCATTCTTTAATGTAAGAAATACAGGCTATTATTTTTTAATTATATCACTTTTATCAATTAGTCATATCCCTACTTTTTCTGCAAAATATATTTATATCCCTAAAAACTTGTCCTATATATTTGTATCGTTTTTTGGAATATTTATAATATTTTCTATAAGCAAGCCATGGACTACGCTGCCAATCTTAGGAATAATATACATATGCACTATTCCTGTAAGCGCTGGGCTCTATATGTATTTTTCATACAAGCAGCATGCTTTAGGAAAAGGTACTTAAATTTTTCAATACAACAACATCTTCTCTATTTGGACTAGTTGAAATTAAAGATACTGGCACACCTGCCAATTCTTCTATTCTTTTAATATACCTTGCTAAATTAATAGGTAATTCATTACAAAACCTTTGAGCTTGAGTATTTTTTTGCCACCCAGGTAATTCCTCGTAAATTGGTTCAAGTTTTTCTTGTATTTCATAGGATACTGGTAAATAATCAAATTCATCATTATTATACTTATACTTAACACATATTTTAATTGTATCAAACGAATCCAGAATATCTAATTTAGTTAAAGCTATACTAGATACCCCGGAAAGCTCCCCATTACATCTATGGGCGCGGATGGTGCAGCGTGGTTCACCGAGCCACCGTGTTATGCCAC
>JAIXMJ010000091.1 GCA_022836975.1 Wolbachia sp. | reverse complement strand
TTAAAGAATGGCGAGGAATAGCCACCAGATATGCTAAAAATGCACGATCGTATATGGCTGCCCTTTCACTTAAAGCTTTGTTAATGTGGGCCAAGATCTCATGACGACACACCCTAGTTTAGGTGCTATACTTATTTTTGACTCTTTGAATACTCTAAAATCATGCATTCTACCATTTGCATACGATGTACATATTATTCTTTTGCTACCTCTTTTCCTGTTGAAGCCTGCATTGATTTCTTTCGTAAATATGCTGCTGACGTTTTTTCCTCCATTTTTTCTTTATTCTATCTCATTCGGATCTTTGATAAAAGAGTCTCTCTATCCTTTTAACAACATTGAAAACTCTTTTGATCTTGAAATTATTTTTTTGATCATATAATGTTCGTGGTTACTATCTATTTTTGGTAACTCATATAAATAATTTACCATTATTCCTGCGGATAGATTTAGACCCTTTTCAGAGGTATCTGCTAACCAATTTAATCTCTTTATTGATGCTCCGTTACTTAAATGAAAATGTGCTACTTGGTCATATACATAGCCATTGTTATTACTAATTTTTGATAAATAATACGCACACAATTTAAGCAAACACTGTTTGAGAGACTCATTACAAATTCTTGGTTGCTCTATACTTTCTATAATTTTTCTGCTTGATTGTTTTATATTTAATTTGTCAGTTAAATGAGATAAATTCTCTCTGAGCCATTTTGCAAATCCAGGTATTGGGGAAAGTGTAGCATACGTTTTGATATTTTTAAATTCTCTGGTCAGCTTTTCCACAACCCTTTTTATTAAAAAATTACCTAGATTAATGCCTGATAAACCTATTTGAGTATTAGATATTGAATAAAATATTGCTGTGTTTGCATTCTTTGGATCATTTGATGGCATTGTTTCATCTAAGAGATCTTGGATGCTATTTACAATGTTATTAGTTAGCGCAACTTCTACAAAAATCAAAGGCTCATTTGGTATCTTATAGTGAAAGAATGCAAAGCATAGGCGATCTGAATCTAGGCGATTTTTTAAGTCATTCCAAGACGAAATTTTATGTACTGCCTCATACTTGATTAGCTTTTCTAATAATGATGCAGGTGAATCCCATGTTATTTGTTGTAAATCCAAAAGATCTACGTCGAACCATGTGGATAATATATTTTTTAGTTCTTGTTCTAAAGGATTTAACTCCTTATATTGGCCACGAAGTTTAAGTATATCAGAACGCATATCAACAATAAATTTCAAGCCATTTGGTAGAGAAATAAACTGTTTAAGTATTTTGGAACGTGGTGATTCAAGAGTTTTTGATAAAGCTTGCTCAAACCTATAGCTTAACTCAGAAGTGCAGTTTTGGTAATATTCTTCAATTTTATTGTATATTTCTTTTTGATCTGCATTAAACTTTTGTACTAAAGTTTGTAAGAATTTTATCTTACCTTTTTCTGATAAACTTAAATATAAATTACCAAGAGCTACAGTATTCTTCCGTGCTGAAATCTCTCCACCTTTTGTATGTAGACACTCATTCATTTTTAAAATTAAAATATCTATGTCTTTGCTACCGCTAAGGTCTTGGTTTATATTGCCAATCCATAACCTTACTACATCTGCTACGCCACCAAATATTTTCAAGAAACTTTTTATGGCTCTTTTATCTTCAACTTTGGCTATACTAGTATTCATTTAATCTACATTAAATATGGGTTGTGGATCTTTATCGGAAATTAACGTGATTAATAAACTATTTATTAATTGGATTTTTTGTTCTGCACTTAGTGTAATTTTTTTGTCTTTCTCAAAATGTGCAATTATCTCTTCAACAACTTCTATTGCATTTTGTACAATATGTTTTCTTGCAGAAGTTACAGCATGTGCTTGCTGACGTTTAAGCATAACTTGTGCAATCTCTGATGCATAAGCTAGATACGATATTCTGGCCTCTATTACACTTACACCAGCTACGGATAATCTGTGTTGTAATAGTGATTGTAATTCATCTGCAATTTGTTCAGAGTTTTTTCTTAAAGATTCTGAGTCTCCTTCACTGTCATATGGGTAACTACTTGCTAGCTCTCTTATTACTGATTCACTCTGTTTAACAACAAATTCATAATAATTATTGACGTTATAATAAGCTTTTGCTGGATTCTCTACTCTCCAAACTATTACTACTGAAATTTCAATTGGGCTGCCATTTGCATCATTAACTTTAATCTTTTCTGTATTGATATTTTCAAATTTCCTAGATATTACATATCTATTTGCAAGTGGAATGGTAATAAACATTCCTGGCCTAAAATAAGTACCTACATAATACCCAAAGAACTCTATTACCCTAGCTTCATTAGGACTATTAATAAAGAAGCTTGTACTAAAAAGAGTAATAAAACATATACCAATGGTAATAATATAAACGCTGCTAATGAGTAGATCATTTACATAGAACCATACAAATAATATTGATATTATTAGTACTGGCAGTGCAAAAACTACATTAAATTGCTTTAATTCCTTATCAACGTTTATGACTTGTTTCATACATGCAAATTTTCTAATAATTGGTTTATTGTATGCGTAAATGCTTTAAAATCCTTTAACTCATTATGTGATATACTTATTTTCATTGTATGCCATAATTCAAGAGGGTCAATATGTTTACCATTGTGTATCACTTCATAATGTAGATGTGGGCCTGTTGATGCTCCAGTACTACCGACGTAAGCTATAACCTCTCCTTGTTTAACTGTAGAACCTAGTTTCATATTTTTATGGAATTTGCTTATATGTGCATAGCAAGTTAAATAATGATTATTGTGCTTAATTCTGATATATTTACCGTAACCACCATTATTCCCTAAGTAATCTATTGTGCCATTTGCAGCAGCACGTATAGGAGTACCAAATTGTGTTGCATAATCTACTCCTTTGTGCAAGATGACTCGGCCATGGATAGGATGCTTTCTATTGCCAAATTTTG
>JAIXMJ010000090.1 GCA_022836975.1 Wolbachia sp. | reverse complement strand
GAAGATTATAACTTTTCTAATAAAAAGCCTTGAAAAGGACGAAGAAACCTTAACTACAATAACGAACACTAAAAACATATTTGGTAATACAGTACTACATTATGTTGCTTTCAACGGTAACGAAGAACTGGCAAAACTATTGGTAGAAAATGGGGCTGACCTTACTGCCAAAAACAATGACAGTGAAACTGTACTACACAAGGCAGCATATTCTGGAAAGTTAGATCTTGTCCAATGGTTGGTAGAGCAAGGTGTTGATATTAATGCTCCAAACAAGCACGGTAACACTGTACTCCATGAGGCTGCTTATTCTAAAAAGTTTGATATTGTCAAGTGGTTGGTAGAGAATGGGGCTGATGTTAATGCAACAAACAATGATGGCAGCACTGTGTTACATCAGGCTTCTTATTCTGCAACATTGGATGTTGTCAAGTGGTTGGCAGAGAAAGGGGCTGATGTCAATGCTACAAACAAGCATGGTAACACTGTGCTGCATCAGGCAGCTTATTCCGGAATGTTGGATGTTGTCCAGTGGTTAGTAGAGAAAGGGACTGATGTAAATGCTACAAACAAGGATGGTAATACTGTGTTGCATCAGGCTGCAGATTCTGGAAAATTTGATGTTGTTAAGTGGTTCATAGAGAAAGATGCTGACATAAATGCTACAAACAACAACAGTGAGACTGTGCTGCACAAGGCTGCCTATTCTGGAAAGTTTGATGTTGTCAAATGGTTGGTAGAGAAGGGGGCTGAACTTAACGCTACAAACAAGAATGGTAACACTGTGCTGCATGCAGCTGCTTATTCTGCAACATTGGACGTTGTGAAGTGGCTGGCAGAGAAAGGTGCTGATGTTAATGCTATAAACAATGACAGTGAGACTGTGCTGCACAAGGCAGCTTATTCTGGAAAGTTTGATGTTGTCAAGTGGTTGGTAGAGAAAGGGGCTGATGTTAATGCTACAAACAAGAATGGTAATACTGTACTGTATGTGGCTGCTTATTCTGCAACATTGGATGTTGTGAAGTGGTTGGTAGAAAAAGGGGCTGATGTTAATGGCACAAACAAGCTTGGTAACACTGTGCTGCATCAGGCTGTTTATTCTGCAACATTGGATGTTGTCAAGTGGTTGGTAGAGAAAGGGGCTTATGTTAATGCTACAGACATATATGGTAACACTGTGCTGCATCAGGCTGTTTATTCTGCAAAGTTGGATGTTGTCAAGTGGTTGATACTCAAAGGGGCTGATGTTAATGCTACAAACAGTAAGAGTGAGACTGTGCTGTACAAGGCTGCTTTTTCAGGAAAAAGTGATGTTGTCAAGTGGTTGATACAGGAAGGGGCTGAAATTAATGCTACAAATAAGAATGGTAACACTGTGCTGCATGCAGCTGCATATTCTGCAAAGTTGGAAGTTGTCAAGTGGTTGGTAGAGAAAGGGGCAGATATTAATGCGACAAACAATGACAGTGAGACGGTGCTGCAGAAAGCTGCATATTCTGCAAAGATGGATGTAGTCCATTGGTTGGTAGAGAAAGGGGCTAATGTTAATGCAACAGACATACATGGTAACACTGTACTGCATCAGGTTGCTGATTCGGGAAAGTTCAATGTTGTCAGATGGTTAGTAGAAAAAGGGGCTGAAGTTAATGCTACAAACAAGGATGGTAACACTGTGCTGCACGCAGCTGCTTATTCTGCAAAGCTGGATGTTGTTAAGTGGTTGGTAGAGAGAGGGGCTGATGTTAATGCTACAAACAATGTCAGTGAAACTGTGTTGCACAAGGCTGCATATTCTGGAAAGTTAGATCTTGTCCAGTGGTTGATAGAGAAAGGGGCAAATGTTAATGCTACAAGCAAGCATGGTAACACGGTACTCCATGAGGCTGCTTATTTTAAAAAGTTTGATATTGTCAAGTGGTTGGTAGAGANTGGGGCTGATGTTAATGCTACAAACAATGATGGTAACACAGTGCTNTANCAGGCTGCTTCTTCTGCAACACTGGATGTGGTCAAGTGGTTGGTAGAGAATGGCGCTGATGTTAATGGTACAAACAAGTATGGTAACACTGTGCTGCATCAGGCTGCGCATTGTGGAATGTTGGATGTTATCAAGTGGTTGNTAGAGAANGGGGCTGANGTNAATGCAACAAANAAGNATGGTNNNACNGTNCTNCATCAGGCTGCTTATTCTGCAACATTGGATGTTGTCAAGTGGTTGGTAGAGAAAGGGGCTGATGTTAATGTTACAGACATATATGGTAACACTGTGCTACATCATTCTGCTTATTCTGCAAAGTTGGATGTTGTCAAATGGTTGGTAGAGAAAGGGGCTGATATTAATGCTACAAACAATGACAGTGAGACTGTGCTGCACAAAGTTGCCTACTCTGGAAAATATGATGTTGCCAAGTGGTTGGTAGGAAAAGGGGCTGAAGTCAATGCTATAAACAAGAATGGTAATACTGTGCTGCATGAGGCTGCATATTCTGCAAAGTTGGATGTTGCAAAGTGGTTGGTAGAGAATGGGGCTGATGTTAATGCTACCAACAATGAGAGTGAGACTGTGCTGCACAAGGCTGCTTATTCTGGAAAGTTTGATGTTGTTAAGTGGTTGGTAGAGAAAGGGGCTGAAGTTAATGCTACAAATAAGAATGGTAACACTGTGCTGCATGCTGCTGCATATTCTGCATCATTGGATGTTGTCAAGTGGCTGGTAGAGAAAGGAGCTGATATTCATGCTACAAACAATGACAGTGAGACTGTGCTGCACAAGGCTGCTTATTTTGGAAAGTTTGATGTTGTCAAGTGGTTTGTAGAGAAAGGTGCTGATATTAATGCTAGAAACAATGATAGTGAGACTGTACTCCACAAGGCTGTTTATTCTGGAAAGTTTGATGTTGTAAAGTGGTTGGTATTGAAAGGGGCTGAAGTGAATGCTACAAACAGAAATGGTAACACTGTGCTGCATCAAGCTGCTTATTCCGCA
>JAIXMJ010000009.1 GCA_022836975.1 Wolbachia sp. | reverse complement strand
TTCCTCTTCTGCCACTATCTCCTTCTTTCCCAGGTAATTTATCTTTTATTCTTTCCCACTGCTCATCTTTCAGGTCGTATAACATCTTTCCCTCTCAAAAAATACTATTTTAACTCTAATCTTATTTAATGTCGACACTACCTAAGCAAATGAGCCATAAGTAAAAGGAATACTTGTTAAATCTGTATAAATTTTATAGTATGTTATAGATTGAAATTATGGAATATGGATAAGTCAGCGTATGAAATTATAGATCACGAGTATGATGTTGTAATAGTTGGTGCTGGTGGAGCAGGTCTACGTGCTACACTCGGTATGAATGCTGCTGGATTTTCAGTTGCTTGTGTGTCTAAAGTTTTTCCAACACGTAGTCATACAGTTGCTGCACAAGGAGGAGTGAGTGCAGCACTGAGTAATGTTGCTGAAGATGATTGGAGATGGCATGCATACGATACAATCAAAGGATCAGATTGGTTGGGAGATCAAGATGCGATAGAATATATGTGTAAAAATGCTGCAAAAGCAGTGATAGAGCTAGAAAATTTTGGTGTGCCTTTTTCACGTACAGATGATGGCAGAATATATCAGCGTTCTTTTGGAGGGATGACTACTCACTTCGGTAAAGGAAAATCTGCTCAACGTACTTGTGCAGCATCCGATAAAACTGGTCATGCAATTCTTCATACATTATATCAACAATGTTTAAAATTTGGTGCGGAGTTTTTTGTTGAATATTTTGTGATTGATCTCATCATGGATCCTAATACAGGATCATGTTGTGGGGTTTTTGCTTGGTCATTATGCGATGGTACTTTGCATAGGTTTTGGGCACATGCAGTAGTATTAGCAACAGGTGGGTACGGCCGCATTTATTTTTCTGCAACAAGTGCACATACTTGCACTGGAGATGGTAATGGAATGGTAGTGAGAGCTGGATTACCTTTAGAGGATATGGAGTTCGTGCAATTTCATCCAACAGGAATATATGGTTCGGGGTGCTTGATGACAGAAGGGTGTCGAGGTGAAGGTGGTTATTTAATTAATTCTGAAGGTGAAAAATTCATGAAACGACACGCTCCAAAAGCACAAGACTTAGCTTCGCGTGATGTAGTGAGTCGCGCCATTACAACTGAGATTAGAGAAGGAAGAGGTGTAGGGCCTAAAAAAGACCATGTATACTTAACCATTGCTCATCTTGACCCTAAAGTAATAAAACTTAGATTACCAGGAATCAGTGAAACTGCGAAAACTTTTGCTGGAGTTGACGTTACACAAGACCCTATACCCGTTATTCCAACTGTTCATTATAATATGGGAGGAATTCCTACTAACTATCATGGAGAAGTTGTCACTCTTAGAAATGGGGAGGAAGAGGTAGTTAGAGGGCTGTTTGCTATTGGTGAAGCTGCTTGTGTTTCAGTACATGGGGCAAACCGTTTGGGTTCTAACTCTCTGCTTGACTTGATAGTCTTTGGTAGGGCTGCTGCGTTGAGAGCAAAAGAAGTGATTAAACCAGGTGGTATATTAAACAAAAGTTGTACAGATTGGATGGTTGATAAATTTAATAAAATGCGTTTTGCTTCTGGTAAACTGAAAGTTGCGCAAATACGCAACCAAATGCAAAATACTATGCAGAAATATGCATCGGTATTTCGTGTTTCCAAATCATTGGCAGAAGGTAAGAAAGCTATAAAAAAAGTTGCAAGAATGATGTCTGACATTTCCGTGGAAGATCGTAGTATGATATGGAATAGTAATTTAGTTGAAGCTTTAGAACTTGCTAACATGGTTCCGCAAGCTGTTATTACGATGGAATGTGCAGCTAATAGAGAAGAAAGCAGAGGTGCACATGCGCGTGAGGATTTCCCTGAGCGTGATGATGTAAATTGGATGAAACATACCTTAGCTTGGCTCGATAATAAATTTAATGTAACAATAGATTATAAGGCAGTATCCAGTAAAACACTTAGTGATGAAATTGACTTTGTATCTCCAGAGAAAAGAGTATATTAATCAGGGTATGGCAATAATCTTAGAGTAGATTATTTTTGCTCATAATAAATCCTCTGCAGAACGTGAATTGTGATGTCATTGCTTTGCAAATAGTCTACCACTAATATCAGAGAATTTATCTATTAATATCATGAATATATTATTAAGTA
Source organism: Wolbachia sp. (assembly GCA_022836975.1). Taxonomy (GTDB): domain Bacteria; phylum Pseudomonadota; class Alphaproteobacteria; order Rickettsiales; family Anaplasmataceae; genus Wolbachia. The sequence continues at coordinate 15,148 of JAIXMJ010000009.1, read as the reverse complement.
TTATTAGTGGAGAGATAATGCTTATTTACTTGCAAATTTGAAATAACGAGCATTATACTTTTCTTTTTATATCATACAAAATGGCAGAAAAAGTTTTAACAATAATTGATGGTTATGGATTTCTTTTCCGTGCTTATTATGTATTGCCACATTTAATTACTACGTTTGGTGTGCAGATAGGCGGGGTATACGGATTTCTGAATATGATATTAAAGTATGTTACACGTTCTGATTATTTAATTATAGCGTTGGATGCTGGCAGGAAAAATTTTAGACATAGTGTATATTCTGAATATAAAGCGAATAGAATGGTTCCTCCTGATGACTTAGTGTCACAATTTACTATATTAAGAGAGGCAACGGAGGCCTTTAGTTTAAGTTCTGAAGAAATAGAAGGTTATGAAGCAGATGATATAATTGCTACATTAGCTAAGAAGTATAGTAATTATCATAATTTAAAAGTAGTAATAGTGTCATCAGATAAGGACTTATTTCAGTTATTGGACTATAACGTTTTAATATTCGATCCTATTAAAAATATTTATGTGGATGAAAAACAGATATTAGAAAAATTTGGAGTACAATCATCTCAGCTGCTTGATCTGTTTGCTTTAACTGGTGATACTTCAGATAATATTCCAGGCATACCAGGTATAGGTCCTAAAACTGCAGTTAAATTACTTGATAGATTTCATTCATTAGATAATCTCTTAGAAAATATTGAGAAAATTGAGCAGGTTAGGATACGTAATATACTTACTGAACATAGCGACAAGGCATTGGTTTCAAGAAAATTAGTTTCATTATGTTACGAAGTTGAGCTGCTACGTGACATAGAAGAATATAAAGTTAGCGTTCCAAATATGGAGAAGTTACTTTTTTTTCTAAAAAAATATGAATTTAATTCTTTAATAGGAAAAATAGAGAAACTTTTTTTTTGCAATAGGGAAGAAAAGGTTGAACATAATAGCACAGATCTGGAAAAATTTTTGACACACTGCAGATATGATGGAAAAATTGCAATTTATTATCATAATGAATCAAACAAAATCTCTATATCCTACAGTGAAAATAGTCTGATTTACATCGAGAGATGTGATCTATTAGATCAACAGATCCTCATGAGTGGAGTAAAGAAAATAATCCATGATGTCAAGGGGATAAAGAAAGTTTTACCACTAATAGTTGAAGTATTGAATTCAACTGATGATTTGATGATAATGTCGTATAGCTTAGATACAGGGAAGCATGATCATAGTATCTCAAATATAGTTGCATATAATTTAAGCGAGTATACAGGGAATTTTTCAGCGCAAACATTGATCATTTTATATCAACGATTAAGGCAACGGTTATTTCGTGAAAAGCTATTTACGATTTATGAACGTTTTGATAGGCCTCTTACAAAAGTGATATTTGAAATGGAAAAAAATGGGGTATTACTGGATACAGTAAAACTACGTAAGTTATCCGAGACATTTCAAAAATCAATTTTCCTTCTTGAAGATCAAATATATGATTTGGCTGGAGAAAAATTTAATATTGCTTCGCCAAAACAATTGAGTGATATATTGTTTAATAAAATGGGCTTAAATAATAAAAAAAAGTCAAAATCAGGTGCATATAGTACAAATTCTGAAGTATTAGATAAACTTGCATCCGAAGGTATAGAAATTGCAGATAAAATTTTAAATTGGCGACACTTAAGCAAGTTAAAGAACACTTATACTGATGCATTAATAAAGCAAGTGGACCATTTTGATGAGAGAATACACACCAATTTTTCAACAACCGTAACTTCAACTGGAAGGCTTAGCTCTAGTAATCCTAATTTACAGAATATTCCTATAAAAAGTAGTGATGGAAACATAATCAGAGAAGCATTTATTGCCAAAAAAGGATACAAGATAGTTTCTGCGGATTATTCACAAATAGAATTAAGACTCTTAGCACATATTGCTGACATTGTAGCATTTAAAGACGCATTTACTGCTGGTCAAGATATCCATGAGATTACTGCTAGACAAGTTTTTGGTGTGCAAGATGTAGATGAGCAATTAAGACGCAAAGCAAAGTCTATTAATTTTGGCATTATATATGGAATAAGTCCTTATGGGTTAACAAAGCAACTTGGTATTACAGTACAGGAGGCTACTGAATATATAGATTATTATTTTTCTTGTTATCCTGAAATAAAGATATATATGAAAAAGGCGATTTCTATGGCAAAGTCTAATGGTTATGTGAAAACTTTATTTGGAAGAAGGTGTTTTGTGAAGGATATAAATAATAAGATATTCTATATACAACAATTTGCTGAAAGAGCAGCAATTAATGCCCCGCTACAAGGTACAGCTGCAGACTTAATAAAGCGTGCAATGATACAACTTTTTGATCAACTATCAGAGGGCAAGATGATATTACAAATACATGATGAGTTACTAGTTGAAGTCAAAGAAGAAAATGTTCAAGAAGTTGCGATATTGATGAAAAATATAATGGAAAATGTGGTAAAGCTTTCTATCCCACTTAAGGTAGAAGTAAAGGTAGGTGATAATTTTGGAGATTTAAAATTTATTAACTCACGTTGCATTTTGTAGAAAGTCTGTTGAAAACATGCTACACTAGAGTAGTTATACTATAGGTTTTTTATGCTACATACAATGAATCAACAAGAAGAAAACCAAGGGTCTTTACCTAAAGGGCATAAGGCGTGGGAACAAATTTTCAAGGGAAAGAAAGGGCATCTTGAAATCTCCAGTAAGTTTAAGGACGAGTATTTAAAAGGTAAAAATAGTGATAATTTTTTTGACACTCTGAGAATGCTGGACTTATCTCACCGTGATAAGAAAGAACATGATCATTATATAGAAAACCTAAAGCAGTTAAGTGAGAAAAATTTCTGTCGTTTTTTGTTTTCTGTATATGCCAAGCGCAAATATAAAGAACAAGGATATAGTTTAGAAGATGCAGAACATGGGATAAAGAGATTTGGTCATCTATTCATTATATTGGCATGTGCTTTAGTATCGTCTTTTATCGTTTTTGTATTAATGGCTAATTTTGCTCCTTCTTTATTGATAATTGCTGTATCTTTGGCAGCAATATATTGTACTTTCAATGTTTTAAGTAGTTTTTTTCAAAAGAAAGAAATTTCCCAAGAGGATGATCTATCAAAGAAAAATAAGACAATAGTGAAGAGTGATGAAGAGATAATAAATGATTGTATGGATGAATGTTTATTCAGAAATCTTTCTGACAGTATATTCGATTTAATGCTTAATTTATTTCCTGGGAAAAGTCTTTGTGCAAAGATGCCAGGTCCAGTGGGAAAATTTTTCGATAATACACGTGAAACAAAGCCTAATAATGGTGAAAATGCGTTTGTGGTGAACATTATATTAGAGAATGTTGGTGTGATGATTTTAACCACTGTTATGGCACAAATGTTTGCGGTACTACCGGGCGTTGGTGCTGCCGCTGGCACTCTTACAGCATTGGGTATAGTTTGTGCTCTTACGTGCGCTGTTTTTAAAGTAGTGCGTGCACTATTTTCATATGATAAAAAGCTGCCCTATAAGGAACAAGAAGAGCTAGATAAAAAACTAGAGAAACAGAGAACAAGGTACCATAAGGAGTATGGCGAACTACTGAACAATCTTGAAAGTAAGGTCACAAGCAATCAAAAAAGTAAAGTCACAAGCAATCAAAAGAGTGAGGAAAGCGATAAAACGTCAATGATTCCAAGAGGAGGTGATGAAATATCAACAGGTCATGAGGGTTCTACGGAGCAGCCACCATCAAGTCAAGTGGAAGGTGCTTCAGATCCTTCTCAATTAGGTCATACTAATGGTCCTGGTCTTTAACTTGTGTAAATGTTTATTCGTACAATAATTTGTTTCTTGTTATTGTATTCAAATATAGTTTGGTGCGATACAAAATGCAGTTTTAACACTTCATATGAGGGATTGGGTTGCAAACTAAATCTATCATATGGAAATTTGATGCACATAAAAAAGCTTCTACGTAATAATGGCGATAAATTCGTTGCGCTTACTTTTGATGATGGTCCATCTTCTTCAGATAAAGTTAATTCCATTCTTAGTGTTTTAAAAACATATGATGCAAAGGCCACGTTCTTTCTATTGGGTGGGCGTATAGATAGTATTAGCAGAAGTCAAGCAGTACAAAAGATTCACAAAGCGGGTCATGAAATAGGTAATCATTCTTGGTCTCATAGAAAGTTATCTCTATTATCGAGTGATGAGCAATTTCAAGAATTAGAAAAGACAAATATAGTAATTACGAAGTTGATAGGAGAGAATGTAAAATGGTTTAGGTCTCCGTATGGTTGCCATAACAATAATATAATAAATAATGCTAAGCAATTAAGTATGTATCCAATATTATGGACTGTAGATGTTGAAGATTGGCGTGGTGATCAACCAGAAGTTCTAGTGAAGAGGGTGATGAATCAAATCCATAATGGAGCAATAATACTGTTGCATGATCATAATAGGTCAAATACAATAGAAGCTTTACCTAAAATTATTACAATGTTAACAAGCTCAGGGTATAAGCTCGTTACGTTGAGCGAATGGGAAGAAAAAGTTTGTAATGCGCTGGTTGCAAAATAAGGTTTTCAACCGTAGGGCATTTATATTAGGTGGAGTTCATCTAATGATTTCTGTTGTTTTTGGTTATAGGTTATATGTTCTCCAAATAAAAAATGGAAAAAAATATGAACTATTATCTAATAAAAATAAAATCAGAATTATTAATGTTGTACCTAACAGAGGCATAATTTTAGATAGGAATGGTATTGAGCTTGCAGTAAATGTAGTATCATATCTTTTGATTTCTTCTGGGCATCGTAAAGAAATTAGCTGGGAAGAGGTTGAATATTATGCATTAAAAAACAATATAGTTGCATTTTATAAACGTTCTTACCCATTTAGCTCAATATGTTCACATATTTTGGGATATACAAGAAGAGAGATTAATAAGCAAATAGGAATTAGTGGTGTTGAATATACCTATAATCATTTGTTAGAAGGTACATCTGGGAAGATTGAACGAGAAGTAAACTCTAAGCAACATATTGTGAGTGAGCTATCCAGTGTTCTACCAAAAGATGGACAGAATGTACAGTTGACAATAGATATTAATTTGCAAGAAAAAGTTGCGGAGCTATTTCAATATCATAAAGGCTCAGTAGTAGTAATCAATGCTAAGAACGGAGAAATTTTAGCACTCTATAGTTCACCATCATATGATAATAATCTTTTTACTAGTACACTCTCGCAGAACACCTGGCAAAGCTTAAATGTTGATTCATTACCGTTAGTGAATCGTGCATTATCTTATCAAATTCCGCCAGCTTCAGTTTTTAAGGTGATAGTTGCACTTGCAGCTTTGCAAGATGGTATCATATCTTCGGAAGATAAATTCTTTTGTAAAGGTTATATTGAGATAGGAAATAGAAAATTGCGTTGTTGGAAAAGTGATGGTCATGGGCACGTATCTTTAAGTGAAGCAATAGCTTCTTCATGTAATGTTTATTTCTATAAGATAGGTAGAACAATCAATGTAAATTCACTCATAGAAATGGCCAAGAAATTTGGTATAGGCAATGGACCATTAATGGAAAACTTTAAAGAAGAAGCCTCAGGGTTATTACCGGATAGAAGTTGGTATTGGCCCGAGTGGAAAAGAAATGACACACTTAATTTAGTAATAGGGCATGGTTATGTACTGACGACACCACTGCAGCTTGCAGTACTTGCAGCTAGAATTGCAACGTGCAAGGCAGTGATGCCTTATATTGAAATGAACAGAAAGGAAGCTACATTTTCTGATATTGATATATCAGGAGTGCATTTGAATGTAGTACAGCAGGCTATGTTTAACGTAGTTAATTCTAGAATTGGTACAGCGTACTTACCTAGAGGTAGACGCATTGCTGGAAAAACAGGTACATCAGAAGTAGATCATAAAGGCAGTACCCACAAGCTATTTATTGCGTATAACTCTTCTCATTATGCAATCTCTGTATTTATAGAACATGGCAAATCACCACGTCAAGATTGCTTGATAGCTTATAAAATATTCGATTATATCGGTAAGATTTATGGCACTGTTAATAAAATAATGTGATTTGCAAAATGCAGTAAGAGAGAATAATTGATGAGAAGTTCGACCGTATGGCTAAAGTAAGTAAGCTTTCCCTGAAGTAAGCTCTCCCTGATTTTTGAACAATAAAATCAATTACGATATCAATATTCGGTTAAAAAACTGGCAATTCGGCGTGCTTAATTGCAAACCAAAAATGCTCCAGGTCTGGAGAGTACGGTAGACAAGCATTTTCGATCAATTTTCTCGTCTTGAAATATTAGATCCTCTGCAAAGCACTGCGAAGTATTTTGAGTATGGAGTAGTCCAAAAGTAGAATTAGCTAAAAACCATGTTTTAGATTCACGAGACCAGCTATCATGCGGTCTTTTTACTACTTCTTTGTAATTCATTGCCATATTTTTATTTTAAAAATAATATTCTACTCCCTTATTTATTTCTTCTCACTTATTTTTTGTAGCTTTGCAGAGGGTCTCATTAAGATTTTTTGTTACTGCCGGACAAAGGTCAGATTATGTAAAGGCTTTAGAGCCTGTTCACAATCTTTTTTTAACCAGAACATTTTCTCTATCCTCATTCGGTTTTTTACCCCATTTCTTGAAATAGTCGTAACAATTGCGCCATTTTGGAAACTCTTTTGGTAGCATCCGCCACTGACAGCCACTTTTTAATACATACAGCACACCGCAAAATAACTCATACAGATCCAGTTCTCTTGGCTTCGTCTTCTTTCGTGCGCTTTCTAAAATTGGTCTGATCTTTTCGAATTTTTCACGATCTTGGGTATATGTTTCTCATAATTTACCTTATTTAACTACACTGATCTTACTATATTCATAGATCGCGTACAAGCTCTTAGATACTCTAATACCATCAGTAGCATGTCTTCTTCTCTTAACTTATTTTTTCTACCTCCTTTCGCTTTCTTTTCCTTATTGGCTCTTTGTAATATCTCTACTAAACGTTGTCTTCTTCACTCCACTTAGCCTTCGCAATTCTTCTTCTCCTAGTCCTTTTACTCTTTCGTACTTCATCCACTCCATCCTGAAATCTCTTATTCTACTACTTCTTTCCTACTTTTTCTAGGGTGTGTCGTCATGAGATCTTGGCCCACATTAACAAAGCTTTAAGTGAAAGGCCAGCCATATACGATCGTGCATTTTTAGTATATCTGGTGGCTATATGTACCTTTGTATTGACCCCCCTTTTGTCCTACCTATCTTTTGATCTTTTTCTTTTGCTCCAAGTCCAGCCTTATGTACTTTAACATATGTAGAATCTATCATCAGCCACTCAAGATCAATAAAAGTTTTCAGTAAATCTTCCCATATTCCCTTATCACGCCACCTGCAAAACCTCCTGTGTACATTCTTCCAATGGCCATAATCAGGTGGTCCATGGTGCACCAGTCCTAAATATCCACATTACTGCATTTATAAATGTCCTATTATCCTTTGCTATTCCTCCCCACTGACCTCTTCTTCCAGGCAAGTGGCTTTCTAATTTACCCCACAATTTGTCGCTTATATCATGCCTTCTATGACTTAATTTTGTATCCATCTTTTGCTAACCCTCAAATCCTTTATTATATACACTTTTGACACCTATTCAACTAGTATCTTGCGACGACATACCCTAGAAAGAAGTAGTAAAAAGACCGCATAATAGCTGGTCTCGTGAATCTAAAACGGTTTTTAGCTAATTCTACTTTTGGACTACTCCATACTCAAAATACTTCGCAGTGCTTTGCAGAGGATCTCTTTTTAAGTTAAAACAAATTGCTTGCATAAAAGCAGAAATTGGCAATCCAGAATACATTATTTCTGCTGCTATAGAAAGAGCTACATATAGCGGCGTATAACTACTTCACCCTTATTATAGTTACAAAAAAAAATATCACAGATAATAAGAACAAAAGAAAAAATAAAATGTAATTTTTATGTTTTTGTTGTTTCTTCATAAATTAAGAACAAAGAATAATACTAGCAAAAAGAGAAAATAAGTAAAAAATTGAATAGAAAAACATTTTTCTTTGTATGGTATAACTTTTAAATTTAAAGACAAATATAGCATACAAGATAAAAATACTACCTGCAGAAATTGCCAAAAATAAGTATAATAAATTTTTTGCAAGAAATACAACGGGCAATAGACTGATGAGTACCATCAATATGCTATAAATAAGTATCTGTTTTCTCGTTTCTGCCGGGCCATATACAACATTAAACATCGGTATAGCTGCTTTAATATAATCCTCAGACTTGTTTAAAGAAAGTGCCCAAAAATGAGGGGGAGTCCAAAAAAAAATTATTAAAAATAATATAAAGCTTTCCATACTTATAGAATTTGTTACAGTAGCCCAGCCAATCATAGGTGGAAGTGCACCTGCTATACCTCCAATCACAATATTTTGTGGAGTACATCTTTTGAGCCAGATTGTATATACAAAAACGTAGAATAAAATACTTACTGCTAACAAGATAGCAGCAAGATGATTTACTGATATTGCCATCATTACTACAGATAGTATGCCGAGCACTACCCCAAATTCAAGAGCGTTAACTGGTAATATTTTACCTGCAGGTATAGGACGGTTTTTCGTTCTTTCCATCAGTAAGTCTATATCTCTATCATACCACATATTAATTGCACCAGCTGCACCAGCACCCAAAGCGATACATAACAATGATATTAATGCAAGGAAAAAATGTATATTACCCGGTGCAGCTGCAATACCTGTAGCTGCAGTAAATACTACAAGATACATTACCTTTGGCTTGAGTAATTTCCAAAAATCTAATATTGTTGACATCTATCTTATTTAATAACGGGTGGCTTCTCAAAATTGTCAAAAGGAGGCGGCGATGGTATAGTCCATTCTAGTGTATCACCTCCCCAAGGGTTATTTTCAGCTTTTTTACCTTTTATAAATAAGTGTATTACAGTACCGATAAAAAATAATACTGAAAAAAAGGATAAATATGCACCTGCAGAGGAAACGTAATTCCAGCCTGTAAAGCTGTCAGCATAATCAGGTATACGTCTTGGCATACCACCTAACCCTAAGAAAAATTGTGGTAAAAAAGTAATGTTAGTGCCGATAAAGGTAAGCCAAAAATGGATTTGCCCAAGACACTCATTATATTGCTTCCCAGACATTTTCCCTATCCAGTAATAAAATCCAGCAAATGCAGCAAATAGGGTAGCTAAGGACATGACATAATGGAAATGTGCAACAACATAATATGTATCATGTAAGACTTTGTCTATGCCACCGTGAGAAAGTACAACACCAGTTACTCCACCTCCTACAAACATAAAAATAAAGCCTAAAGCAAATAACATGGGAGTTTTTAATTCAATTGCACCACCCCACATTGTAGCAATCCAGCTAAATACTTTAATTCCTGTAATTACACCTATAAACATAGTAGCAGTACTAAAAAATACCACAGTTTCAGTATTTAATCCAACTGTAAACATATGATGTGCCCATACTACAAAACCTAATGCAGCTATCCCTATCATAGCATAAACCATACCCATATATCCAAATACTGGTCTATGAGAAAAAGTCGATATTATTTGACTAATAATCCCGAATGCTGGAAAGATAATAATATAAACTTCAGGATGGCCAAAAAACCAAAACAAATGTTGGAACAGCACAGGATCCCCACCACCAGCAGGTTCAAAAAATGCAGTACCAATATTACGGTCAGTAAGTAGCATAGTTATTGCACCAGCAAGTACAGGTAAGGCAACAATCAACATAAATGCTGTTAATAAAATTGACCATACAAATAACGGCATTTTAGTAAGATGCATTCCTTGTGCGCGCATATTAAATATAGTAACTATAAAATTAATTGCTCCTACAATTGAAGATATGCCAGCAACATGTAGTGCAAATAATGCAAGATCGACACCAGCACTTGGCTGAAATTTGATATTTGACAAAGGTGGATATAAAGTCCAACCTGTACCTAGCCCTTCTCCAATAAATAATGTGATAACAAGTAAAATAAATGATGATACTAATAACCAAAAACTCAAATTATTCATACGTGGAAATGCCATATCAGGAGCACCTATCATAATGGGCACAAACCAATTACCAAATCCTCCCATTAACGCAGGCATAATCATAAAAAACACCATAATTAACGCATGTGCTGTAACCATCACATTATATAATTGATTATTGCCATTCAATATATTGATATGCATCAACTGTGTACGTATAACTAATGAAAATACTCCTCCTATAATTCCCGCTAAGATGGAAAAAATAATGTACAACGTTCCTATATCTTTATGATTAGTAGAAAATATCCATCGTTTTAACATGCTAATCCCTCAAATTTATCCATTTTTTAAAATCTTCCATGCTAACTGCCTTGACAACAATTGGCATAAACCCATGACCTTGACCACATAATTCATAACATTGCCCGTAATATAATCCAGGCTTTTTAATGTTAAACCATGTTTCATTTAATCTACCTGGTATTGCATCGATCTTTACGCCAAATGCAGGTATACCCCAGCTATGTATCACATCCCCTGCTGTAAATCACCTTCTGCTTTAATATAACTATCAAATGACAGGTCTTTATATTCTGGATATTGATAGTGCCAATACCATTGATGTCCTATCACTTTTAAAGTAAGTTCAGATTTTGGAATGTTTTCCTGCATTCTGATTAACTTTAGATTTTCTACAGCAAATACCATAACAATTATTACTGGGATCACAGTCCATATAATTTCTAAAGTAGTGCTATGAGTAACCTTGCTAACTTGTGATACCTTATCTTTACGGAAACGAAATATGATATAAATTAATAATACAAATATTAGTATAAGAATGGCAAAAATTATAGACATGATAAAGAAGTGCGCTTTAGATACGCTCTCCATTAGCTCAGTTGCTGGACTTTGGAAACCAAATTGCCAATCAAATGCAGCAGACACGCTAGAATAAAATATTATCAGTAACAAGATAAACATATTTTACTTAACTAAATAATATAGTATATAATAATGTATTTAATTACGTAAATAAAGATTAATGGTTTTTTAGCATTTTACAACTATAATAAATACAGTATGTGAGCGATATAGTCTATTCAATATTTACTTTACGCAAATTCTGTAATAAGTTTAATAGTGTCTGTTACTGTTCATAACCCTCTAGCCTCACACCAAAAACAGTAACAGACACCATTAAACTTTCAGGCTATACTTTCTCTAAATTTTAAAGCTGTGCATTATCATCACATTCCTAGTATATGATTTAAACTTTTAGGAATGTGGGATTTTTGTTTTCCATCTATAGTTTTAGCTAATTGGCTGCACTATGCTTACAAAATCTATCTGTTTTAAATTTATGTTGCTTTTAATTCTATTATTTTGTATTACTTGTCCAACATAAATTTCTGGCAAATTATTTTCTGATGTAACTACAAGGCTTCCTTCTTGTACTTTCGTTGGCAGGTATAAAAGTTCTAAATAATCCAAATTATTCCCTACCGCTATTGCTTTTATTCCACTTTCCACTATCATTACTGGAATACGAAAGTTTTTATTGTTTAAAGGTAATAAACGAGCAGAAAACCTATCAACATCGACCACCTTTCCAACTAAGCCATTATTGTTAACCACTAGCTGACCGTTTTGTACACCATGTTCTCTGCCTGCAGCAATAAAAATGTTACCATGTGCATTTGTGACAGTAACTCGTGTTGTTACATATTTCCAGTTATCATGTTGTGAAAGAAAATTTAATAAACTTTTTAGACGTATATTTTCTGAATATAATATCTTATCTGCTAAAAGATCTGTTTTAATTAATATATTGGTTTCGCCTGTACATTTTTTTATTGAGTTAATGAAGCTATTTTTGATGCAAAATAATGGAGGAATATTAATGTCTTTGGAAATTTGTTTTCTTAGATATAACAGCAATAGACAAGGGATGATCAATAGGATTAACTTAAAAAGAATAGGCCTTGACATTTATCGAGTATAACAAACTAATTGAATTAAAATAGATAATCTGTTAGAGATAAGTAAGCACCCTTAGCTCAGTTGGATTAGAGCATTTGACTACGGATCAAAAGGTCGGGCGTTCAAGTCGCTCAGGGTGCACTATATTAAGATGTTATAGTTAATATTTGGGAGATGGTTAAAGATTATTATGAATTGCTAGGGGTTAATAGAAACGCCAGTATAGATGAAATAAAAAAAGCTTACAAAAAATTGGCATTGAAATATCATCCAGATAAAAATCCTAATAATAAGGAAGCAGAGGAAAAGTTTAAAGAGATAACTGCAGCATATGAAGTATTGTCTGATGTTAATAAAAGAGCCCATTATGACCGCTATGGTGATGCAAGTAGTGGAGGTGGATTTGATTTTAATCATGGTTTTACATCAACTAGTGATTTCAGTGACATATTTAATGATTTTTTTGGTGCAGGGTTTGGTAGTAGAGCAACTCGTAAAAAAAAGGAACCTGGAACACCTGGGGCAGATTTGCGTTATGATCTTAGAATTACGTTAGAAGATGCATTTAAAGGTATGAATATACCAATACATTATGTAACAAATGTAAAATGTGATTCGTGTCAAGGTACAGGTAGTGAAGGGGGAATTAAACCAATTCAATGCAATGTATGCCAAGGTACTGGTAGAGTGAGAAGTCAGAAAGGATTTTTTACAATAGAAAGTACATGCTATGCATGTTACGGTGAAGGAGAGATAGTACAAAATAAATGTAAAAAATGCGGTGGCAATGGGCGTAAAAGAGATGATGTGAATATATCAGTTTCAATTCCAAGAGGTGTAGAAGATGGTACAAAAGTAAAAATTAGTGGGAAGGGAGAAGCTGGAGTAAGAGGAGGAAGAAGTGGAGATTTATATGTGCATGTCAGTATAGCTCCACACCAAGTCTTTACTTGTGACAAAGTACATCTACACTGTAAAGTGCCTGTTAGGATGACTTTAGCAGCACTTGGTGGTGAGATTGAGGTACAATCAATAGATGGCTCTAAGATAAAGGTAAAACTGCCAGAATGTACTCAGACTGGTACTAAGCTGCGGTGTAAAGGAAAGGGAATGCCTTATGTTAACTCAGATACTTGCGGGGATTTATACGTACAAGTGATAATCGAAACTTTAAATCCAAGACATTTAACGCCAAAGCAAGTTGCATTGCTAAAAGAATTAGATGAAACTGTGCAACAACCACATGAAGGGCTATTTAGCAAAATAAAAAAAAATTTCTTGATACTTTTTTCTATAGCGAATAATGGTTTGTAAAAGATATATAAACCCGAGCTATGGATTAAAAAGGAGTGAAAAAGTAAGGAAAATAGGGTTAAGATATTTAACTCCAATATATAGGGGATTACCATGGAAAGAGATATAACCAAGTTGTACTGTTTTGTCGAAGAGAGTAGTATAGCTAACTAAAAAACGGTTTCCTCCAATTAAAATTAAGTAGTCAATTGAACAAATAAAGATGCCAAAGCTATATAGTAATGGAAAGAGTACCAAAAGTATTTGACAAAGGAAAAATGAGAGTGAAAAAGATCTGTAAATTATTTAAAATTGATAGAAACTGGTGAAAGAAAAGAATAGAGGAAGCAGGGAGTAGTATTTGGATATCAAAAAGGATAAGATAAAGGATATTTAGATAAATTTAGGAAATTTTTGCATGAGAATGAAGAGATTACGGTGGATAAAGTAATAAAAAAATTTGGTCAGATGTGCAAAGAAACGGTACATGACAAAAGATTCTCTGCAAAGCACTGCGAAGTATTTTGAGTATGGAGTAGTCCAAAAGTAGAATTAGCTAAAAACCATGTTTTAGATTCACGAGACCAGCTATTATGCGGTCTTTTTACTACTTCTTTGTAATTCATTCCCATATTTTTATTTTAAAAATAATATTCTACTCCATTATTTATTTCTTCTCACTTATTTTTTTGTAGCTTTGCAGAGGGTCTGTGGATATTTAGGACTGGTGCACCGTGGACCACCTGATTATGGCCATTGGAAGCAGGAGAGTGGCGTGATATTTATTGAAAATTTTTATTGATCTTGAGTGGCTGATGTATAGAGTCTACATATGTTAAAGTATATAAGGCTGGACTTGGAGAAAAAGAAAAAGATCAAAAGATCAGTAGGACAAAAGGGGCAAAGGCTGTGGATGTGCATGGTATGCCGGTCAGAATCAGAAGGTTCCAGACATTCAGGCTAACCCAAGACATAAGCCTTATAAGCTTACGATACGAATCATATTGTAGATTTAGCAAGAAAATCAAGCATAAACCCTGTAATTCCATCAAAGAGAAACAGGAAGACTCCAAGAAAAATAGACAAGGAGCNATATAAACTNAGGCATAATACATTTCAAAAATTTAAAGAATGGCGATGCTAAAAATGCACGATCGTATATGGCTGCCCTTTCCCTTAAAGCTTTGTTAATGTGGGCTCAAATCTTATGACGACATACCCTAATGGCTAGTATAACTTAAAGATCTAATAGCCCCACTACAAGTTAGTTTATAGAGCATCTTTATTTATAACCTATAATCATATACAAAAACTAGAAACCCTTAAGGTCATATAAATCTAAACTTTTCACAATTAATTTACCACACCATTAAAATCTTATAAATAAGGAAAAAAAAACAAATTCCCTTATTTATAGCAGTACCATATTTAAGCAAATACAACTCAATACCAATCTCACTTCACTTATTATTTATGGTAACTACAGAAATATACTAACCTATATAATGTTACAACCGACTAATATCCTTTCCTACACTACTTATACTAATATCGTCCATTTTAGTTGTAGTACTTTCGTCATTGCTTGTTGTAGCCAATTCTGTTTCAGGTTCATTAACCATTCTCACTATTCCCTCAGTTATTTGATTTACTATACCATTTCTTGTTTTTTTCTCAGTTATTTGATTTACTATACTATTTATCTCAGAAT
>JAIXMJ010000089.1 GCA_022836975.1 Wolbachia sp. | reverse complement strand
ATAAAGATCTAGCAAAGTTTCCTGCTCTTCCCTATCTTCATCATCCATTTTCCTTAACCTAATTATTTGTCGTATAATTTTTACATCAAAACCTTCAGCTGCTGCTCTTGCATACACGTCACGAATATGGTCCTGTATATCCTTTTTCTCCTGTTCAAGCTTTTCAATGCGTTCCACATAATTCTTTAACTCTTGAGCTGTTATATTTTCCATACATTATGTCCTATTGATTATTACTGTTAGTATGACCATTTTTTATTTGTACTTCAACTAGAGTAATAATATTGTTATCTTTTTTTAGAATTTTAAAGTGAAAACCATATATGTAAAATTCTTCATCCTCATCTGGAATACGTTCAACATTGTTAATTATCATTCCAGCTAGTGTGGTTGCTTCTTCACTTGGTAACTGCCAAGATAATTGTCTGTTAATGTCTCTGATAGTGGCACAACCATTTATTTTATAGATTGTATCAGAGATTTGCTCTATAAGGTTATCTGGTGTCAAATCATGTTCATCAGAAATATCTCCAACTATCTCTTCTAACACATCCTCTAAAGTCACAATTCCTTGTAAAGCACCATATTCATCAATTACAAATGCAAGATGCTTTTTATTCTTACGGAATTTATGCAATTGAATACTAAGTAACGTGCTTTCAGGTATAAACCATGGTTTTGACATAATACCTGTAAGATCAATTTTATCACTTTGATTACGCAAAGAACTTGTGTTAATTTGAATTATACCTTCTGCACGTAAAGTATTTATAAGATCTTTGATATGAATAAGGCCTACAATATTTTCTGGTTCGTTGCTCCATAAAGGAATTCTGCTACGATTACTAGTCAAAATATTTTCGATTAAATCTTGTTTGTTCTGATTTATATCCAGAGAAAATAGATTCTTTCTATGAGTCATAATCTGTGATATTTCCGTTTCAGCTAAATCTAATATACTATTTAACATATCTAAATCTTGCTGTAACATAGTACCCTCATTACGATGTAGCGCTATCATATTACGCATTGCATCTGCTGCAGATATTATCTCTCTATTTTTATGCAAACCACAAACCTTAAGTATACAACTAACCATAAACTGGATACCTATAGTTAGTGGAGAAAGTATTTTAACAAAAAATTTTAAGAGAAAAACAGAAGATAAAGCAACTTTTTCAGGATTTTGAATAGCATAAGTTTTGGGCAAGGCCTCACAGAATAATAGCACACAGAATGTCATAATAACCGCAGAAATGACAATTCCTTCATTACCAAAAAACCTCATAAATATTGCTGTAGATAACGCAGAGCACGTTATATTAATAATAGTATTACCGAGTAGAACAGTACCTATAGTTAGTTCTTTCTTATTTAATAAATCATCTACTAACTTTGCCTTTCTGTTACCATCCAACTTTAGTTTATTGATACAGGAACGACTAATTGAGGTTAGACTAGTCTCTGCACCTGAGAAAAAAAATGATAAAAATAACAAAACAAAGACTACTAATATTAATAACAAGTCCATTAAAAAGTATTATGAAGAACGTATATCAAGCTGAGCAAACAAACCACAAAGTATACTGTACATAGCATCTACATGTTCATTCTCAATAATAAGCGTAGGTGTGATCCTAATAACTCTATTATTTAAAACTTTAGTTAAAATTAATCCTTGATTTAAACATTGCATAACAAATTTATCAGCCAGCGGAGCTTTCAGCTCTATCCCCATTAATAATCCTTCGCCACGCACCTCTAAAATTTTCTCCGGAAATTTTAGAGATAAGTCTAACAATTTTTCTTGTAAATGTCTACTAACTTGCTTAACATGATCAAAAAAACCATTTTGCAGCATTATATCTAATACTGCATTACCGACAACCATAGCCAATGGATTACCTCCATAAGTCGATCCGTGTGTTCCAGGAGTAATCACTTCTGCTATATAATCTTTAACAAGACACCCAGCCACAGGAAAACCGTTACCCATAGCTTTTGCACAAGTTAACATATCAGGCTCAATTTCTATATTTTGATAATAAAAGAGAGACCCAGTCCTTCCAAAACCAGATTGTACCTCATCAAAACATAAAATTATACTTTGATCTCTTGTAATCTCTCTGATTTGCCTTAGATATTCTACATTTAATGGGTACACCCCACCTTCACTTTGTATAAGCTCCAAGAATACTGCTGCTGTTTCATCACTGATCTTCTCTTTTAATGCCTTAATGTCATTTCTTGGAACTCTATCAAACCCTGCTAGCAGAGGATCAAAGCCCTCACGTGATTTCTCATTTCCACCTGCAGAAATTGCAGCGATACTACGACCATGAAAACCACCATCAATTGTAATAATACGCTTACGTTTCGTCTGTCCAGTTATATAAAAATAACGACGAATAAATTTTATTGCAGCTTCAGTTGCTTCAAGCCCACTGGAACAGAAGAAAACTTTATCTGCAAAAGTTAAATCAGTCAAACGTACGGCTAATAGTTCCTGTTGTGGTATAGCAAAAATATTAGAACAATGCCATAACAAATGCAATTGTTCTTGCAATTTTTCCACAATGTATGGATGACAATGCCCTAAAGAAGCCGTTGCAATACCAGATGCAAAATCCAAATACCTTCTACCATTTTTATCAAAGAGGTAAACTCCTTCTCCCTTAATAATAGAAACATTGTGCCTATTGTAGGCGTTAATAATATGATCCATTTTCAGCAGTTTCTCTTATATTATAAGAGCATATTATATTCGACAAGACAAAAAAAATTTTCATTTACATTTAACAGGATTAATGAAACAATAAGCTGATCGGTAAGATATTATGTTGAACACACTTATAATGCCTTTGACAGAAGAAACAGTTACTCATTGGACTTCTTGCATAACCTATTTTATCAACTCAAAGTTGTAAATTCCAGCAATTAAGTTGAACCTCAGACTAAAACGTTTTCGTCGATTTCGATAGCGATCTGCAATTATTTTAAATCTTTTAAGTAAACCTATTA
>JAIXMJ010000088.1 GCA_022836975.1 Wolbachia sp. | reverse complement strand
ATAACATTTTATTCGATTTTAGAACCGATATTAAAGAACCTCAATACCCTCTAGTTATTATAAAAGAAATAGAAAAATGTGTTTGGAATCCAGTTGAAGTCTATGATGAAGTCGGATCATTAATAAATTTTTTAACAACAGAATGTAATGAATTCCGCCAATATTGCATAGTTATAAAGAATATTAAAAAAGGAAGAAATAAAATGATGGGTGGTTTTGTTTCTGCTCCTAGACGTAGAGATAAGCCTGATGCGATTTATCATTTGGTAAAAAAATTTCCAGCCTTGGATAATAATATAATAGCTAAACTAGTAAATACAACTTCTTGTACTGTGGAACGTATAAGGAATGGTTCTTACTATAATATGCAAAATATTAAACCCCAAGATCCTGTACTCTTAGGTTTATGTAGTCAGAAAAGTTTAGAAGCAGAGGTGGAGAAAGCAGAAGTTGAAAGAGAAAAACAAGAGAGATTAAGCAGGATTTTTAGAATGATCCATTTCTTTTTTATTTTATCTTGACTCAATAATCATTATTGATGTATCATAAACATATAACTTTAAATCATTATCTGATTATCATCATTTTTAAAGATAAAAAAGCCTAGGAAGTATTATATAGGTATTCATGTTGTGGGTATAGTATGGAAATAATAAATGAAAATATTTTAGTAAAGGATAAAACTGATAATATGTCAGCCAAAAAAATACTGAATTTAAGTGAATTAAAAGAGCAAACAGCAGAAGAGTTGTTAGAATTAGCTGAAGAAAAGAAAATTTTAGTTAATGGAAAAAGCAATGGCAGGATGCTTAAGCATGAAATAATATTTAATTTAATGAAGAAAATGAGCGAAGATGGTGGTGTTACTACTGGAAGTGGAATAGTAGAAATATTACCTGAGAACTTTGGGTTCTTACGTTCTGCAAGTGCAAATTATGCTCCTAGTAGTGATGATGTATATATTTCTAGTGGTCAGATAAAAAAGTTTAATTTACGTACTGGAGATATGGTTTATGGTGAAATTAGGCAGCCTGGAGATAAGGAAAGATATTTTACCTTAACTAAAGTTTATAGTATAAACTGTACCGAAGTAAATGAAGCAAAAAAATATGTGCACTTTGATAATTTACTTCCGCTTTACCCTGAAGAGAGCTTGATACTTGAGGATAATAGTTGCAGCGATGATAAGAAGGGTATAAATATGCGTGCTATAGACATAGTAGCTCCACTTGGAAAAGGTCAAAGGGCATTGATAGTTGCTCCACCACGTACAGGGAAAACAATATTGCTTCAGCAGATGGCTCATTCTATAGCTGTAAACTATCCAGAAATAGAATTGATAGTGTTGCTTATAGATGAAAGACCTGAAGAAGTTACAGATATGATGCGTTCTGTCAAAGGAGAAGTAGTGAGCTCTACGTTTGATGAGCCTGCTTATCGTCATGTGCAGCTTGCTGAAATGGTTATAGAAAAAGCTAAAAGAATGGTTGAGCACAAAAAAGATGTAGTAATTTTACTTGACTCTATTACCAGGCTTGCTCGTGCTTATAATGCAGTTGTTCCTTCATCTGGTAAGGTGTTAACTGGTGGTGTAGATTCAAATGCACTACAGAGGCCCAAGCGTTTTTTTGGAGCAGCACGTAATATTGAGAATGGTGGCTCTCTTACAATAATTGCAACAGCTCTTGTGGAGACTGGTTCAAAAATGGATGAAGTTATATTTGAGGAATTTAAAGGAACAGGGAATGCTGAAATAATACTTGATAGACGGCTTTCAGATAAGCGTATATTTCCAGCAATTGATATTACAAAATCTGGCACGAGAAAAGAGGAGCTACTTATTAACAAGGCTATCTTGAATAAAATCTGGGTACTACGTAGAATACTCAATCCTATGGGGTCTGTTGAAGCAATGGAATTCTTACGTGATAAGCTACTTTTAACAAAAAGTAATGCTGACTTTTTTAATTCGATGAATAATTGATAGTCTCTTAGAGCTGAGATGCGATCTATGAATATGGTAAGATAAGTGTAGGTGAGATAAGGTGCACTATGAGAAATATATACCTAAGATCGTGAAAAATTCGAAAAGGTTAGGCCAATTTTAGAAAGTGTACGAAAGAAGACGAAGCCAAAAAAATTGGTAGTTATTTTGCGGCGTGTTGAAAAAGTGGCTATTAGTGGCGAATGCTATCAAAAGAGTTTCCGAAATGGTGCAATTGTTACGACTATTGCAAGAAATGGGGTAAAAAACATTGGTTGGAGAGGTCCGTTCCGGCAATGGTCGAAATACAAAAACAAATTTCTGTATGATTGATGCAAAAATACCGGCACTGCTGAAGAAAAAGGTTATGATGCAGGCAAGAAGATTGCAGGAATAAAGCGCCATATTGCAGTAGATACACAAGGTTTACCGCATGCATACTAGAGCTAATACAATGGACTTCTTGCATAACTCATTTTATCAACTCAAAGTTGTAAATTCTAGCAATTAAGTTGAACCTCAGACTAAAACGTTTTCGTCGATTTCGATAGCGATCTGCAATTATTTTAAATCTTTTAAGTAAACCTATTACATTTTCAACTATAACTCTTTGGCTAGGTAGTGTCGAGATTAAATAAAAACAGAGTTAAAATAGTATTTTTTGAGAGGGAAAGATGTTATATGATCTGAAAGATGAGCAGTGGGAAAGAATAAAAAGACCCTCTGCAAAGCTACAAAAAAATAAGTGAGAAGAAATAAATAAGGGAGTAGAATATTATTTTTAAAATAAAAATATGGTAATGAATTACAAAGAAGTAGTAAAAAGACCGCATAATAGCTGGTCTCGTGAATCTAAAACATGGTTTTTAGCTAATTCTACTTTTGGACTACTCCATACTCAAAATACTTCGCAGTGCTTCGCAGAGGGTCTAGTGTTAAAATGGATTAGGTAGTGTCGACATTAAATAAAAACAGAGTTAAAATAGTATTTTTTGAGAGGGAAAGATGTTATACGACCTGAAAGATGAGCAGTGGGAAAGAATAAAAGATAAATTACCTGGG
>JAIXMJ010000087.1 GCA_022836975.1 Wolbachia sp. | reverse complement strand
ATAAAATGAGTTATGCAAGAAGTCTAATCTAAAACATGGTTTTTAGCTAATTCTACTTTTAGACTACTCCATACTCACAGTACTTCGCAGAGGATCTATAGATCGCGTACAAGCTCTAAGATTTATGTCGCATGTTTACCGTAATTTTCAAAAGAAATATAACATGAGGTTCAACATAATAGCTGGTCTCGTGAATCTAAAACATGGTTTTTAGCTAATTCTACTTTTGGACTACTCCATACTCAAAATACTTCGCAGTGGATCTTTTCTAATTTATCCTACAATCCGTCGATTATATCATGCCTTACCATCTTTTCTAACCCTTAAATTCTGTCATTATATAAACTTTNATTCAATCAGTATCTTGCGACGACATACCCTAAAAAATTTCTAATTTTGTATTCATCTGCAAGAACAAATGAAAGTGAAAAATTCAATACAAACAGAGCAAATAAATTTACATAACCTTTTTTTTATGTATAAATTATTTAACAAGTTTGTATGAATTATGAGCAAAATTATAGAAGTCAAAGCACCAAAAATCCTTGGTGGTGAATCAGTCACAGAAGGTATAATCAAGATTAAGAGAAACATTGGTGAACAAATTAATGTAGACGATATAATTTTTGAGGTGGAAACTGATAAAACAGCTCTTGAATTAACTGCAGAAACGGCTGGACAAATAATCGAATTCTTTGTCAAAGAAAACGACATCATTAGTCCTGGACAACTGCTAGCAAAACTTGATACAGAAAAAATGGATAAAGAGAAACCAAAAAAAGAAAATATTGTTGAAAATATATCGAGCACAAAAAATGGATGTATTAGCTCAAATGTATCAAGCATAAAAAATGAACATACAAGAAAAGATGCACCTTCAGCACGTAAAATAATGGAAGAAAACACAATTGATCCTCAAAGTGTAAAAGGAACAGGTGTAGGCAATCGTATTACCAAAGCAGATGTCGTTAATTATATCAACCAATCTACTAAGGTCGTTAATGATACCGCTCAACCTATTTACAAAGAAAGAAAAGAAGAACGAATAAAGATGAGCAAAATAAGACAAGTAATAGCTGCTCGTTTGAAAGCATCACAAAATACCGCTGCAATATTAACTACATTTAATGAAGTTGATATGAAAAACGTAATGGATTTACGTTCAAAATATAAAGAAAGTTTTGAGAAGAAATATGGAGTAAAGCTCGGTTTCATGTCCTTCTTTATAAAAGCAGCAGTACACGCACTAAAAGAAATTCCAGAAATCAATGCTGAAATTTCTGCAGATGAAATAATATACAAACATTACCATGACATAGGCGTTGCAGTTGGTACTGATAAAGGTCTAGTTGTACCAGTTATTCGTAATGCAGATAGCATGTCATTTGCTGAAATTGAATTAGCTTTAGTTGATTTAAGTCAAAAAGCACGAGATGGTAAGTTGCAGGTATCAGAAATGGAGGGTGCAACATTTACTATCTCGAATGGCGGAGTATATGGTTCACTACTCTCTACTCCTATCATTAACCCTCCACAATCTGGAATACTTGGGATGCATTCCATACAAAATAGGCCTGTTGTTATAGGTCATACTATAGAAATAAGACCGATGATGTATATTGCTTTATCCTATGATCATAGAATTGTTGATGGTAAAGGAGCAGTTACTTTTCTTGTTAAGATTAAAAATGTTATTGAAGACCCAAGTAGATTAATTTTGGCAGTGTAATGGTCCTATAGCTCAGTTGGTAGAGCGGCTGACTCTTAATCAGTAGGTCGTGTGTTCGAATCACACTGGGACCACTTTTTCCTTTTAGATGTATAATTCCTAGGTAATACAACCATCGATACTGGTTGAAAATTTTCTATTAATAGTATAAATTAATACTTAAAGCTTATCTTAGAGCCTGTACGCGATCTATAAATATGGTGAGATGAGTATAGTTGAAGTAAGGTGAACTATGAGAAACATATACCCAAGATCATGAAAAATTCGAAAAGATTAGGTTAATTTTAGAAAGCGTACGGAAGAAGAAGAGGAAACCAAGAAAACTTGGAGTTATTTTGTGGTGTGCTGAAAAAGTGGCTGTCAGTGGTGAATGCTACCAAAAGAGTTTCCAAAATGGCGCAATTGTTACGACTATTTCAAGAAATGGGGTAAAAAACCGAATGAGGATAGAGAAAATGTTCTGGTTAAAAAAAGATTGTGAACAGGCTCTAAAGCCTTTACATAATCTGACCTTTGTCCGGCAGTAACAAAAAATCTTAATGGATTGCCGAGAGCATCGCAAGCAGCATGTAACTTGCTCGAAAATCCACCTTTAGACCGACAGCGATTTAATAGTAAGAAAATTACTTGTAGAGCTTTATAGTAGAGGATCTACTATAGATAGTGATAGTAATAATAGGGAATCTAGAAGAAGCAGTACATTTATTAAGCAAGGTAAAATCATTTCTGATCCTGAAAAGTTACAACAATATCGAGAAGAGTTAAATAAATTAGAAGGAACAGATTTAGTGAACACAATGTATAAAAGATTAGGTCAGCGTACACTTGATTTTCTGAATGAAAGAGATAAAAAGGAAAGAGATAAAGATGTAGGATACTTATATAAGTCACAGTTTACTCCGATATATACTGGTACTAGAAAACAGGATGGGGATATAGATAATCACGTAAGTACAATAATACAAGAGCTTATAGAGTATCACAAGGAAGAAAATCAAAACATTGCAAATACAAAAAGTAAAAATGTGCGAGATGATCCTAGTACTAAGCTAAGTAATATTGAGCACGAAAAAGCAAGAACTAGTTGTTCTTTGGGTGAAATAACAAATATGTGAAGTGGTTTATTGGTGAACAGAAGATTGTATGTTATTTTTGACAAGGCATTTCTTGATTTTAGTAATGTAACATTTACTTCAATCAGGTAGCAAAAAGATGAGAAAGACTTAGTAGCGACTCCACCATATTCTCTGTGGTGAGTCTAGAGACCCTCTGCAAAGCTACAAAAAAATAAGTGAGAAGAAATAAATAAGGGAGTAGAATATTATTTTTAAAATAAAAATATGGCAATGAATTACAAAGAAGTAGTAAAAAGACCGC
>JAIXMJ010000086.1 GCA_022836975.1 Wolbachia sp. | reverse complement strand
AAATAATTGCAGATCGCTATCGAAATCGACGAAAACGTTTTAGTCTGAGGTTCAACTTAATTGCTGGAATTTACAACTTTGAGTTGATAAAATGAGTTATGCAAGAAGTCCAATGTAAAAAAATCATTTGTGTCATTAATGATCAGATAAAGTTACGACAAAAACAAATTTACACTAGATCCTCTGCAAAGCACTGCGAAGTATTTTGAGTATGGAGTAGTCCAAAAGTAGATATTAGCTAAAAACCATGTTTTAGATTCACGAGACCAGCTATTATGCGGTCTTTTTACTACTTCTTTGTAATTCATTGCCATATTTTTATTTTAAAAATAATATTCTACTCCCTCATTTATTTCTTCTCACTTATTTTTTTGTAGCTTTGCAGAGGGTCTATTGAATTGCTGGCAAGATTATACAAATAGATAGAAGAAAGGGTTTTGGAGTTTCACTATCGCAATTTACAGTTGCAAAATAAGTTCGGAAAGTTGCATAGATCTTAAGTTACTCATATGTTATACTTTATAAGTTTATGATCTATTTCATACTTAATTAAATTTCTGAGTTTTCACATGGTAAAACAAGATAATACTATTAACGCAAATAATCAAGATGCAAGGTTACCTAGGATGCTGGTAGGTACAGATGAGTTTTATGATCTACTAGTCAAAAGTGATATTTTTGTTGATAAAAGTCTAATGATCAAGGAATTATTAGAGGATAGTGGAAAGGTAATCTTACTTGCCCGTCCGAGACGCTTTGGTAAAAGCTTAAATATGGATATGCTTCGTAAGTTCTTTGAGATAGAAGTTGATGATCAAGGAAGACCGTTACCTTTAGAAAAGAAAGTGAATCACAAATTATTTATCGGTGGAGAAATTGATCTAGGTTTTGATGAAATTAAGGTACTTAAACCACTAAAAATTGCAAGTATTACAAACAGCATAAAACGTCAAGGGCACTCTCCTGTTATTTACATTAATTTTAAAGATGTAAAAGGAAGCAGTTATGCAGAAATTGAGAATGGAGTAAGAAATCAAATAACACAATCATTTATTAATTGCCGTTATTTAAAACATTATATAGCAGAAGATTCTGTATTACTAGATGAGATACAGAAGGAGAAATTAAGTAGATATTTTACAGGAAAGCTTTATAAGGAAGATATTACAGATGGTTTAAAATTTTTGAGTGAATTACTCTTTAAACATTTTAGCCAAAAAGTGTACATCTTAATTGATGAATATGATACGCCGATCAATAGTTCCTATCTTAAATTTGGAAAAAATTCAGAGGGATTTGAACAAGTATTGGAATTATTTCGTAAATTATTTGGTAGCAGCTTAAAGAGCAATCCTTATTTAGAAAAAGGAGTAATAACTGGAATATTACGAGTTGCCAAAGCTAATCTATTTTCAGATTTAAATAACGTTAAAGAATATACTTTGCTGGATGAAAGATTCTCTAGATTTTATGGTTTCACTCAAGAGGAAGTAGACGAACTACTTACTAAAGTGCCCACTAAAACAACTCCAGAAAAAATTAAAGAGTGGTATAATGGCTACACTTTTGGGAAAGAGATAATATATAATCCATGGTCAATTATGCTATGTTTATCAGAAAATGGCAAGCTTGATCATTATTGGCTAGACAGTGGTGGCACTGGCCTCGTTGACCACATTTTACTTTCGGATGAAATGCAAGAGGATTTACAAAAATTAGCGGCAGCTCAAACTATTGTCTCACCCATTATAAAACAAATAAGTTTTGCTGAGATAAAAACTAAAACTGGCTTATTTAGTCTATTATTATTTAGTGGATACTTAAATCCTGTTTCTAAAAAATCAGAGGAAGATATTTATGAGTTATCTGCACCTAATAAGGAAGTGAGATATATATATAATAACAGGATTCTACGATGGGTGACTGATCAATTAGAGATCGACAGCTCAAGATATTATTCTTTTATTACTCTATTGCCTAGTGGCAAAATAGAAGAATTTAAAGAGAAATTACAAGAATTATTGCTCAATGCTACCAGTTTTCATCAGACAGGAGAGAAGAAAGCCGAGCTATTTTATAGTGGTTTTATGCTTGGTTTAATCAATATGTTATCTCCAGATTACATAATAGAAAGTGAAAAAGAGAGTGGTAAAGGAAGAAGTGATGTTATTTTAATTCCTAAAACAGGCAGAGTAGAACCTGCTATTATTATAGAATATAAGATAGCTAAAGTCACAGAAGAACTAGAAGCTATTGCTAAAGCAGGATTAGCGCAAATTAATGAGAAACAATATGATATTAAAATTAAAGAATATAAGCATGTACAAAAGACTATCAAAATCTCCATGGCTTTTTGTGGTAAAGAGGTAGCTTTAGAGTATCAGGTAGCTTGATATAATAAACAGAATCAAAAGTGTAGCCTTTTCATTACAGATCCTAATAATGTGGGATAAGGGAAAAATGAGGAAAAAATGTCAGTAGCATATTATTCTGTACTTCTGAAATCTTGCTGGCTAATACAATATAGCCCTATTGCTGCTGCATTTGAAACATTTAAACTATTAATATTATTTGGCGGTCGAGTCACGGATTAGAATTGTCTTGAATTCAGGGTTTCGGCATTGAATTGCCTCTACCATTAATTTAACACAAAGCGGTTCATTCTCATTGTCCCAGAAAAGCCAAATGACCGGTTTCCCATCGATTTCGTAGACATTAGTCAAAGGATTAATTTTAAATTCAGAAAATTTATCGACTTTGGTAAAAGATTTATATTTCGAGGAAGGCGTCTCTGCTGAAAATATAAATAAGTAAACAGGAATAAACATGAATTCTAAACAGGTCAAAATTCGAAATGCAAAATGTAAAGAAGGAAGAGGTCGTATCATTGATGCTAGAGGATGCCAAGCTATCCACCTTGAAAGCGAATTGGCGTTTGTGCAAATACGAGTACAAAGATTCCTCCATCTTGTACCCAATATGATCTTCGATTTATTACGTGTATACGTATCGAATATACGTCAAGGTACGGATATAAAATTCATTGATCGATTGGGGTATTATTTCATTAATATTAAATACATCTTTTCGACGTGTGGAGCAAAAATTCAAAATTTGAGGTGCGCGCCCCGCAGGTTCCACGACTGTTTATGACAAAATGGACTG
>JAIXMJ010000085.1 GCA_022836975.1 Wolbachia sp. | reverse complement strand
GGCCATGTTTTCCAACCATTTGGCCATAAAAATTTCTGAATTTTCTTGGTCCAAAATAATGGGTATTTCCTCCAAAATTGATAAAAAAATAACATCAAAATACAGAAATAAATCATTTTTTTAATTCTAAAAAAATTATTATTAATAATAGGCTAGATATTAATAAAGTTTTTTACTTAGATAATCAACTATTCCAATATTTTATTTTTCCATCTTTTTAATTAATTTATTAGCTATATAATTTTGATTTTATATTGAATTTATACTACTTGAAAATTTGGAATAATAAAAAAATTGTTGATTTAATTATTGAATTTTCTTCTAATTTTTCCTTGTAAATTAAAATGCATTATGTATCTGAAACTCTTAAATATGCCATATCGATTTTTAATTCTCATTTTTGATCAAATAAATATTTAAATTACATAAAAAGCTACAAATAAATTTATTATTATTAATATCTTATTTATTTTTATTTATTAGTTTACTTTTATTATTATTATCTTGAATAATAGCAGATTTAGGAACCTCACACTTAAGCGCATCAATTCTATACATTGTTCAGTATCTATTGGTCTCTGAATTCCTTCTTTACCACTAACACTAATCCAATATTGTACATGATCGTACACTGATGAATATAGTGTTCCATCCTCATAATTATTCTACCACTATATCTATATTTAGATCATTTTTCATTTTGATCCTTTGACAATTGGCATAAACGGTTTTTAATATTTCTCAGCACAAATTAGTATTATTCTTAGAGCCGTTATTCTTACAAAGACTTTCTGAATAATCAAGAGTTAAAGAAAGAGACTTAATTCATGCTTTTCTTGAACAAATTAATAAATTTTTCTTTAAAACACTAACTTTTAGACACAAAGTTTCTAAAAATAAATGAATTTATATTGATGGACAGAATTATAAAGCAAAATGTTGTGAAATTTTCTCTAACTCTATTCAACAAATCTTTATCTGCTTTTTTTCCAATACGATTAACGATAATATTATTGATGACTTGTATTGCACAGATATTGTAATAAAGAGAATATACTATTTAATCTGAGACATTTCCAAAACTAATAATCCAAATGAAATGTATATTTATTTAAATCAAAAAAGATGAGTTCAGTCAAAAAGCACCCAGTCCAACATAGACAAAGAAGCCACTTCTAAGTGAAAAGTTTTCTTCAATTTCAGTTTTAAAACCTACTAATAAGTTTTTTCAGTAGTTTGCTGATGAGCATCAATAAAACGCTTCACTATTGTTGAAAAACACGTTTAATTTACCACGTAAATGCATTCTGCAATTGTGCACGCTGCATTATGTTATCGCGTGTATTGAATTTCAGCACAGAAACAGCTGATTTTTTGTGTTGGGGCGCATGGCGATGTTCACGGGTTTTTTATTTAAATAATGTGATAAAATATATATACAAATAACGGGTTAAAACAACTGTACCGAATAAATTTCTAAACCAAGCAGGTATATAAGCGTCAAATCTTCAACTGACTAAGGTAGGCATTAAATATTTCTCTTAAAATATTAACATAATCTTACAATTATGAAAAATAATCTAACACATCATTATTAACGTACACTTTTTATGAAGAGAATAGTCGGAAAAATTTTATCAACATTTTGGAAACTTCAATATTAAGTAGATCATTACGAATCTATATGTTTGATAACTTATTAGATTGCCATGACCATTCCCTATATTTCTAGCAATTGTACTCACTGAGTAATGATTAGATCCGTAAAGTTATTCAGGAACTGTGTATGCTCTTTCAGTTACGTTATTCAAAAAATAAAAAAACTATTTTAATTTCTTTCTTTCAAAAATGCCTAATTAGCAAACGCATCCCCTCTACTCTTCAGCATTCTGGGCACTTGAAAATGATTAGATCCTTAATGTTGCTCATCAATTTTCAACGCCCTTTCTATTAACGTTTTCATCATTTGAGGATCACCTAACTCGCCATAAGCAGTTGCTGAATTCACAATCCTTGTAGCCACTTGAAAATGATCAGGCCCATAATGTTGTTCCTGAATTTTCAACCCTCTTTCTAACAACATTTTTATCGTTTGAGAATCGAATAAATCACTATAAGACCTTGCTAACTTTACAAGCGTTGTAGCCACTTGACAATGATCACATCCGTAATGTTATTCATGAATTTTCAACGCCATTTGTAGCAACATTTTCATCGTTTGAGGATCGCCTAAAATCACTATCAGCAGTTGCGAAATTTCCAGCCGTTGTAGAAACTTGAAAATGATCAGGTCCATAATGTTGTTCTTTAATTTTTAATGCCCTTTCTAGCAACATTTTCTTCAATTGAGGATCGCCTAATTGGCCATAAGCATTTGCTAAATTTCCAAGCGTTGTAGCCACTTGAAAATGATCAGGTCCATAATGTTGTTCTTGAATTTTCAACGCCCTTTCTAGCAACGTTTTCATTGTTTGAGGATCCCTTAAATCACTATAAGCATCTGATAAAAGTTTAAGCGTTGTAACCACTTTAACGTGATCAGGCCCATAATGTTGTTCTTGAATTTTCAATGCCCTTTCTAGCAACTTTTTCATCGTTTGTGGATCGCCTAATTGATCAAAAGCACATGCTAAACTTACAAGAGTTGTGGCCACTTCAAAATGATCAGATCCATAATGTTTTTCTTGAATGTTTAACGCCCTTTCTAGCAACGTTTTCATCGTCTGAGGCTCCCCTAAATCACTATAAGCAACTGATAAAAGTTGAAGCGTTGTAGTCATTTCAAAATGATCAGGTCCATAATGTTGTTCTTCAATTTTCAACGCCCTTTCTAGCAACGTTTTCATTGTTTGAGGATCCCTTAAATCACTATAAGCATCTGATAAAAGTTTAAGCGTTGTAACCACTTTAACGTGATCAGGCCCATAATGTTGTTCTTGAATGTTTAACGCCCTTTCTAGCAACATTTTGCCCGTTTGATGCTCATCCAAATCAGAATAAGCACTTCCTAAATTTACAAGTATTCTAACCACTTTAAAATGATCTGGACCATAATGTTGTTCATTGATTTTCAACACCCTTTCTAGCAACGTTTTTGTCGTCTGAGGATCCCCTAAATCACTATAAGCAACTGATAAAAGTCGAAGCGTTGTAGTCATTTGAAAAT
>JAIXMJ010000084.1 GCA_022836975.1 Wolbachia sp. | reverse complement strand
CAAAAGAGTTTCCAAAATGGCGCAATTGTTACGACTATTTCAAGAAATGGGGTAAAAAACCGAATGAGGATAGAGAAAATGTTCTGGTTAAAAAAAGATTGTGAACAGGCTCTAACAATTGGACTGCCTTATACATCACAACATCAGCTAGGGTATATCGTCATGAGATTTTAGCCCACATTAATAAAGCTTTAAGGGAAAGGGCAGCCATATACGATCGTGCATTTTTAGCATATCTGGTTGCTATTCCTCGCCATTCTTTAAATTTTTGAAATGTATTTTCTATAATATGCCTGAGTTTATATAGATCCTTGTCTATTTTTCTTGGAATTTTCCTGTTCCTCTTTGGTGGAATTACATGGCTTATGCTTGATTTTCTTGCTAAATCTATAATACGATTCGTATCGTAAGCTTTGTCTGCTATAAGGTATTCTGCATCTATGTTTTGGATTAATTTATCAGCCTGAGTACAATCATGTCTGGAACCTTCTGTAATAATAATTCTGACCGGCATACCATGCGCATCCACGGCCATATGTACCTTTGTATTGACCCCCCCTACCTATCATTTGATCTTTTTCTTTTGCTCCAAGTCCAGCCTTATGTACTTTAACATATGTAGAATCTATCATCAGCCACTCAAGATCAATAAAAATTTTTAATAAATCTTCCCATATCACGCCACCTGCAAAATCTCCTATGTACATTCTTCCAATGGCCATAATCAGGTGGTCCACGGTGCACCAGTCCTAAATATCCACATTACTGCATTTATAAATGCCCTATTATCCTTTGCTATTCCTCCCCACTGACCTCTTCTACCAGGCAAGTGGCTTTCTAATTTACCCCACAATTCGTCGCTTATATCATGCCTTCTGTGTGTTAATTCTTTATCCATCTTTTTCTAACCCTCAAACCTTTTATTATATAAACTTTTGACACCTATGCAACTAGTATCTTACGACGACATACCCTAATGTTTAAGATGTGTACTTCTAACCCTGTCTAGTAGATTACACTCTATCTAGTATATCAAACTATTATTATCGATCTGGTACTCTAACGCCATTTCTTTGCCACAAAAGGCCATGGAAATTTTGATGATCTTTCCTATATGCTCATGCTCTTTAATTTTAATATCATATTGTTTCTCATTAATTTGTGCTAACCCTGCCTTAGCAATAGCTTCTAGTTCTTCCGTTACTTTGGCTATCTTATACTCTATAATAATAGCAGGCTCTGTTCTTTCTGGTTTAGGTATTAAAGTAATATCACTTCTTCCCATACCANTCTCTCGTTCACTATCTATTATGTAACGGGAAGTTAAGTTATTAATTAAACCTAACATAAAACCACTATAAAATAGCTCGGCTTTCTTCTCTCCTGTCTGATGAAAACTTGTAGCATTGAGCAATAATTCTCGTAATTTTTCTTTAAATTCTTCTACTTTACCATTAGGCAATAGAGTAATAAAAGAATAATACCTTGAGCTGTCGATTTTTAATTGATCAGTAACCCATTCTTGCACTCTTGTTTCATAAATATATTTTACCTCTTCATTAGGAATGGATAGCTCATAAATATTTTTTTCTGGAACTTGAGCTTTTGGATTTAAATAACCACTGAAAAGTAACAAACTAAACAACCCTGTTGGTTTGGTAATATCAGCAAAACTTATTTTTTTAGTGATAGGGGAAACTATAGCTTGACCTGCAACTAAACTTTGTAAATCCTCTTGCATCTCATCCGAAAGTAAAATATGGTCAACGAGGCCAGTGCCACCACTATCTAGCCAATAGTGGTCAAGCCTGCCATTTTCTGATAAACATAGCATAATTGACCATGGATTATATATTATCTCTTTCCCAAAAGTGTAGCCGTTATACCACTCTTTAATCTTTTCAGGAGTCGTTTTAGTGGGCACTTTAGTAAGTAGTTCATCTACTTCCTCTTGAGTGAAACCATAAAATTTAGAAAACCTTTCGTCTAGCAAAGTATATTCTTTAACATTATTTAAATCTGAAAATAGATTAGCTTTGGCAACGCGTAATATTCCAGTTATCACTCCTTTTTCTAAGTAAGGATTACTCTTTAAGCTGCTACCAAATAATCCACGAAATAGTTCTAATACTTGCTCAAATTCCTCTGGTTTCTTTCCAAATTTGAGATAGGAGCTATTGATTGGTGTATCATATTCATCAATTAATATATATACTTTCTGTTTAAAGTGCCTATAAAGTATCTTACTTAGGAAACCCAAACTATCTTTTAGATCTTCCCTATTAAATTTCCCAGTACAATACAAATTTAGTTTTTCTTTTTCAGCATTATTTAAGAATTCTTTATTTTCTGTGAGATACTGTT
The DNA here is from genome assembly GCA_022836975.1 of Wolbachia sp. GTDB lineage: Bacteria > Pseudomonadota > Alphaproteobacteria > Rickettsiales > Anaplasmataceae > Wolbachia. Next base: position 887 of record JAIXMJ010000084.1, on the reverse strand, counting down.
CTAAATAACGATAATTTGCAAACAATTTTATAATTTGATTTCTTACTCCATTTTCAATTTCTGCATAACTGCTTCCTTTTACATCTTTAAAATTAATATAGATAACAGGAGATTGCCCTTGACGTTTTATGACATTTGTAATACCTGCAATTTTTAATGGTTTTAGTACTTTAGTTTCATCAAAGCCTAAATCAATTTCTCCACCGATAAATAATTTATGATTTACTTTCTTTTCTAAAGGTAATGGTCTTCCTTGATCATCAACCTCTATTTCAAAGAACTTACGAAGCATATCCATATTTAAGCTTTTACCAAAGCGTCTCGGACGGGCGATTAGGATTACCTCTCCACTATCTTCCAATAATTCCTGAATCATTAAGCTCTTATCAACAAATATATCACTTTTTAATAACAAAGTCTTCAAATCATCTGTACCTACCAGCATCTTAGGTAATCTTGTCTCTTGATTATTTGCGTTAATAGTAGTATCTTGTTTGACCATATAAAAGATTGATAAATTTATCACGAATCTTTGATACTATTAATTATAACATAAAAGCAACTTAAGATCTATCGATTTATCTGACGGTCTAAATAACTATAATCTGTCTGATATACTATCAATCTGGTACTCTAACGCCATTTCTTTGCCACAAAAGGCCATGGAAATTTTGATGATCTTTTCTATATGCTTATGCTCTTTAATTTTAATATCATATTGTTTCTCATTAATTTGTGCTAACCCGGCCTTAGCAATAGCTTCTAGTTCCTCCGTTACTTTGGCTATCTTATACTCTATAATAATAGCAGGCTCTGTTCTTTCTGGTTTAGGTATTAAAGTAATATCACTTCTTCCCATACCACTCTCTCGTTCACTATCTATTATG
>JAIXMJ010000083.1 GCA_022836975.1 Wolbachia sp. | reverse complement strand
ATAATTGCAGATCGCTATCGAAATCGACGAAAACGTTTTAGTCTGAGGTTCAACTTAATTGCTGGAATTTACAACTTTGAGTTGATAAAATGAGTTATGCAAGAAGTCCATTGTTACAACTAGTCAGATAGTTATTGTATCTCTGTGAGGTATGACTGATGATGTTTCCCGTCAAAAAATTTATTTTTTAATTCAGCTATATGTTGGCAAGTAGGTATACTTTTTAGTGCTCTATAGAGGTCACAAATTGTCTAGCGTTTTAAAGAGGATCGTTTAGAACGGCAAGCCTCTCTATTAATGAATCTAAATTTTGAAAAAAAACATAAATGGCTTTTTTTTTTTTTACTTGAAGCTATACTATAATCTATGTTAGTCAGTAATGAAGTAAGACAAATTTTAAATTATTACGAAAGTGAAAATCCTGGTACAAAGGCTAATCTTATTCGTATTTTAATGCATGGTAATCTTGGTGGTACTGGTAAGTTAGTAATGCTTCCAGTGGATCAAGGGTTTGAACATGGTCCAATTAGAAGTTTCGATATTAATCCTTGTGCTTATGATCCACATTATCACTTTCAACTTGCAGTTGATTCTGGAGTTAGCGCTTATGCTGCTCCTCTTGGCATGATTGAGGCTGGTGCTGCAACATATGCAGGGGTGTTGCCTTTAATTTTGAAACTTAATAGTGCTAATTCTTTACATTCTAAAGATTTAACATTTGACCAAGCAATAACAGCTTCTGTAAGAGATGCGTTACGTTTAGGTTGTGTTGCGGTAGGATTTACCATATATCCAGGCTCTGCCAAGTGCTTTGATATGATAGAGGAAGCACGTGAAATTATTGCAGAAGCGAAGTCTTACGGACTTGTAGTAGTGTTGTGGTCTTATCCACGTGGTGAAGGAATTTCAAAAGGTGGTGAAACTGCTGTTGATATAGTTGCTTATGCTGCACATATTGCTGCTTTGCTTGGTGCAAATATAATCAAAGTAAAACTTCCATCTCAACATTTAGCAAGGGAAAAAATTGGCAATATAGATTCTTTGTCACAGAGGATTGCTTACATTAAAAAATCTTGCTTTGCAGGGAAAAGAATAGTAGTGTTTTCTGGTGGTGAGTCAAAATCTATTGGTGATATATGTAATGAAGCAAAGGAAATTAAGCGGGGAGGTGGCGATGGTTCAATTATTGGACGTAATACATTCCAACGTAAAAGGGAAGAGGCTTTATCCATGTTACATCATATAATGGATATTTATAAATAAATGTGGCTGGGTGGCAGAATGGTTGATGCGGAGGACTGCAAATCCTTTTATACCGGTTCAATTCCGGTCCCGGCCTCGTATCTATTGACTTACTTGGTTGGATATATAGAATTAAGAAGTATATGAATAAAGATAAATATGGCAGTTAAAATAAGATTGGCAAGATTTGGAGCGAAAAAGCGTCCTTTTTATAGAATTGTTGTTGCGGATGCACGTGCACCACGTGATGGGCGTTTTATTGAAAAAATAGGGCATTACAATCCAATGTTGTCGGAAAATCGTGTAACAGTAAAGGTAGATAGGTTAAAGTATTGGTTAAACGTAGGAGCACAAGCTACTGATAGAATTTTATGGTTTATCAAAAAAGGTTTAATAAATCTGGACGTAAAAGAATAGGTGCATGATGATCTATTGGCTATGGAGCAATTTATCTCTAATAGTCTAAATATTAATAATCAAAAAATTCAAGGTATAATCTTTCATCTCATTCGATCAGGGGGAAAAAAAGTAAGGCCTAAGCTTGTTTTTATGGTATGCAAAATGTTTGGTTATCTAGGAGCAGATAGAGTAAAAGTTGCTGCTGCTGTTGAGCTTATACACAATGCTACTTTATTACATGATGATGTATTAGATGAGAGCGATTCACGTCACGGTCTTAAAACAGCAAATAAAATATGGGGAAACAAATTGAGTATACTAGTTGGTGATTTGCTTCTCACTATAGCGTTTAGGTGGTTAATAGAGTGTAAAAATTTAAGCATTTTGTCTGTATTATCTGAAGCGTCGCATTCATTAGTTGACGGGGAAATAACACAACTAACAATGAATTTTTACTATAATTCAATACGACGAAATTATTTTTCTGTGATTGAAAAAAAAACAGCATCTTTATTTTCTGCATGTTGTGAGGCTGCGGCCATAGTGTCTGGTGCAAAAAATGATGAAATAGAGATGTTAAAAAGGTTTGGATTCAATTTTGGTATAGTATTTCAAATCGTTGATGATATATTAGACTATACTGCTGATCAAAGTACTTCAGGAAAAAAACAGGGAAAGGATTTTTTTGATGGTAAGCCTACACTTCCTGCAATTATAGCGTATGAAAAAGGTAATAAGGAAGAACAAGAATTTTGGAATAGATCTTTCATTTCCAATGAACGTAATTTATCACAGGCTTTAAATTATATACAAAAATATGATGCTATTTCACTCTCTGTGGAAGAGGCAAAATGTTATGTTAAAATGGCTAAAACTGATCTCACTGTTTTTCCTAGTAAAGATGCTTTAATTGATTTTCTAGATGAGATCTTATCCTATACTTGTCTACCTACAGAATAAGGAAAGATAATTTTTTTGAGATACTAAGTATGCGATAAATAAATCTGTTGAAAGTTTTCTGTTAATAGGTAACCGTTTACGGGATATGTTTGGAACTAAGAAGGAATGGCGACTAAATTCTGTAATTGCAGAATAGGGTTTTTGTTATTCAAATGAGCAGTTGAAAAGATAGAGAGCATCCTTTCAATCGATCTCTTTCGAAACTAGAAAAAGTGGGAAAGAAGTAGTAGAATAATAGATTTAAGGATGGAATGAATGAAGTACGAAAGAGTAAAAGGACTAGGTAGTGTCGACATTTATTTCAACCAAAGATAAATAGCAGCAATATGAACAAAAGATAAGAAAGTGATAGCTAATTTATCATAACGAGTAGCAACCCTACGAAAGTGCTTGAGTTTATTAAACATTCTCTCAATTAAGTTCCTTTCTTTATATAATTCTATATCATATTCTCTCCGTATTTTCCTATTGGAACGTGGTGGGATCACTACTTCAGAGGCTACAGCCTCTGCAGCCTCAATCATATAATTTGCGTCATAACCCTTATCAGCAATAAGTGCTTCCATATTCTTACCATTTATCAAGTCTAAAGCCTTTACATAATCTGACCTTTGTCCGGCAGTAACAAAAAATCTTAATGGATTGCCGAGAGCATCG
>JAIXMJ010000082.1 GCA_022836975.1 Wolbachia sp. | reverse complement strand
GCAGCCTTATGCAACACAGTCTCACCATCCTTGTTAACAACATTAACATCGGCACCTTTCTCTACTAAACACTTGACAACATCCCACTTTCCATAATAAAGAGCCATATGCAGTACTGTGTCACCATCCTTGTTTTTAGCAAGAACGTCAGCCCCTTTCTCTACTAACCACTTGACATCATCCCACTTATGATTGTAAGCAGCCATATGCAGCACTGTGTCACCATCCTTTTTTCTAGCATTAACATCAGCACCTTGCTCTACCAGCAACTTCACAAGCTCCCACTTTTTGTTGGAAGCAGCCTTATACAGCAAAGTCTCACCATCCTTGTTAACAACATTAACATCAGCCCCTTTCTCTACNAGCCACTTGACAACATCCAACTTTCCATAATAAGCAGCCTTATACAGCACAGTCTCACCATCCTTGTTAACAACATTAACATCAGCACCTTTCTCTACTAACCACTTGACAACATCCAACTTTCCATAATAAACAGCCATATGCAGTACTGTGTCACCATCCTTGTTTTTAGCAAGAACGTCAGCCCCTTTCTCTACTAACCACTTGACATCATCCCACTTATGATTGTAAGCAGCCATATGCAGCACTGTGTCACCATCCTTTTTTCTAGCATTAACATCAGCACCTTGCTCTACCAGCAACTTCACAAGCTCCCACTTTTTGTTGGAAGCAGCCTTATACAGCAAAGTCTCACCATCCTTGTTAACAACATTAACATCAGCCCCTTTCTCTACCAGCCACTTGACAACATCCAACTTTCCAGAAAATGCAGCCTGGTTCAGTACTGTTTCACCGTCTTGGTTTATAGCATTAACATCAGCCCCTCTTTCTACCAACCACTTGACAACATCACAGTTGTTTGAAAAAGCAGCCCAATGCAGTACAGTCTTACCATCCTTGTTTGTAGCATTAACATTGGCCCCTTTCAATACCAACCACTTAACAAGGTCCCAGTTGTTCCAAAAAGCAGCCTGATGAACCACAGTCTCTCCAGCCTTGTTTGCAGCATTAACATCTGTCCCTTTCTCTACCAGCCACTTGACAACTTCCCAGTTGTTACAAGAAGCAGCCCAATGTGATACAGTCTCACCATTCTTGTTTNTAGCATTAACATCAGCCCCTTTCTCTACTAACCACTTGACAACATCCAACTGTCTAGAAAAAGCAGCATTATGGAGCACAGTGTCACCATCCTTGTTTGTAGCATTAACATCAGCCCCTTTCTCTACCAACCACTTGACAACATCCAACTGTCGAGAAGAAGCAGCATTATGGAGCACAGTGTCACCATTATTCCTTTTAGCATTAACAGCAGCTCCTTTCTCTACAAATAACTTGACAACATCCAACTGTCCAGAAAAAGCAGCCTTATGCAGCACAGTGACACCATTATTGCTTTTAGCATTAACATCAGCCCCTTTCTCTAACAAACAATTGGCAATATCCAACTGTCCTAAGTAAGCAGCCTTATGCAGCACAGTGCCACCATTATTGCTTTTAGCATTAATATCAGCCCCTTTCTCTACCAACCACTTGACAACATCCAACTGTCCAGATAAGGCAGCCGTATGCAGCACAGTGTCACCATTATTGCTTTTAGCATTAACANCAGCTCCTTTCTCTACCAACCACTTGACAACATCCAACTGTCCAGAATAAGCAGCGATATGCAGCATAGTGTCACCACCCTTGTTTGTAGCATTAACATCAGCCCCTTTCTCTACCAACCATTTGACAACATCCAACTGTCCAGAATAAGCAGCGATATGCAGCACAGTGTCACCATCCTTGTTTGTAGCATTAACATCAGCCCCTTTCTCTACCAACCACTTNACAACATCCAACTTTCCAGAATAAGCAGCCTTATGCAGCACAGTGTCACCATTTATGTTTGTAGCATTCACATCAACCCCTTTCTCTACCAACCACTTGACAACATCCAACTTTCCAGAATAGGCAGCCCTATGCAGCACAGTGTCACCATCCTTGTTTGTAGCATTCACATCAGCCCCTTTCTCTACCAACCACTTGACAACATCCAACTTTCCAGAATAGGCAGCCCTATGCAGCACAGTGTTACCATACATGTTTTGTAGCATTAACATCAGCCCCTTTCTCTACCAACCACTTGACAACATCCAACTTTCCAGAATAAGCAGCCCTATGCAGCGCAGTGTCACCATCGTTGTTTGTAGCATTAACATCAGCACCTTTCTCTACCAACCACTTGACAACATCCAACTTTCCAGAATAGGCAGCCCTATGCAGCACAGTGTCACCATCCTTGTTTGTAGCATTAACATCAGCTCCTTTCTCTACCAACCACTTGACAACATCCCAATTTCTANAATAAGCAGCCCTATGCAGCACAGTGTCACCATTCTGTTTTGTAGCATTAACATCAGCACCTTTCTCTACCAGCCACTTGACAAAATCCAACTGACCAAAAGTAGCAGCACGATGCAGCACAGTTTTGCCATTCTTGTTTGCAACATTAATATCAGCACCTTTCTTAATCAACCATTGAACAACGTCCCATTTTCTCTGAGAAGCAGCCTGAAACAGCACTGTCTCACCATCTTTGTTTATAGTATTAACATCAGCCCCTTTCTCTACCAACCACTGAATAACTTCCGATGTTAAATAAGAAGCAGCAATATGCAGTGCAGTTTTACCATCCTTGTTTGTAGCATTAACATCAGCACCTTTTTCTACCAACAACTTGACAACATCCATGTTTTCAGTATAGAGAGCATTATGCAGTNCAGTGTAACCATCCTTGTTTGTAGCATTAACATCAGCACCTTTTTCTAGCAACAACTTGACTAAATCCATGTTTCCAGTATAGGTAGCATAATGCAGGACAGTGTCACCGTTCTTGTTTCTGGCATTAACACCCTGTTTCTTTACTAACCACATAAAAACATGCCACCGTTCACAATCGGCAGCCAGCTGCAGCACTGTCTTACCATTCTTGTTTCTAGTATTAACATCAGCCCCTTTCTGGATCAACCACTTGACAAGATCCCAGTTTCCTGAGTAAGCAGACTGATGCAGTACAGTGTTACCGTCCTTGTTTGTATTATGTATATTTGCTCCTTTTTGCAGCAACCATTTGATAACATTCAATTGTCCAAAATGAGCAGCATAATGCAGTACAGTGTTATCATGCATATTTCTTGCATTAATGTTAGCCCCTATTTCTACCAACATCTTGACTGCATCCCACTCTCTCCAATAAGCAGCCTGATGCAGGAGAGTATTATGATACTGGTCTTTAGCATCAACATAAGCTCCTTGCTGTACAAATAGGTTTACTATTTTTAAGTTACCCA
>JAIXMJ010000081.1 GCA_022836975.1 Wolbachia sp. | reverse complement strand
CTTCGCAGTGCTTCGCAGCGGATCTTGTGAAAGAAAGCTTAATATTAGTTTGCAAATGGTTGTTTTAGCTTTCTCTGTTCTATTGTTAAAAAGATTGTGAATAGGCCCTAAAATTATCAGCCAGAAGATTTGTGAACGTAAGTAAAATACCATCTTGAAAGTTGTATGGATGCCAGTTTAGTTAAACTGGCATCCATACAATTACAAACTTTTTCCTTGTTCTTGTTGAGTACTTTCTATTTCTGCTTTTTCTAGTTTAGCTTTAGGTTGTAGTATATTTTTTATATCCTCAGAAGAAGCATAATACATTGCAGTTTTACCATCATTATTTTTTACTGAAGGATTTAATCCCATATTCATTAGTTTCTCTACGAGACCTTTATGGCCATTGCTTACAGCAAGATGTAAAGAGGTACGTCCAGCATTATCTTTTATATTAATATCTTTTATCTTTTTTGCTAAATATTCTGCCATTTCTATATTACCATTTGCAGCTGCAAGATGCAGAGGTGTATTTCCTTGATCATCTTGTGCATTAACATCCGCTCCATTTGCTACTAACATACGTGCTACATTGATAAAAGAAGAGAGACCAATAGTGGCAATTGTATGCAAAATATGACATTTACCCCCACCTGTTTTTTCAATATCTACTCCTGCTTTTTTAAGAGTCCATATCAAGCTTGAAGAATTTTTCATGCAAGCAGCCTCAAGTAATGTACGCTTACCATCAGAGTAACCAATTGTGAATATATGATTGGGATTTAAATGCCTGATCTTTTCAAATTTTTCACGATCTATATCACTTGGGTATATGTTTCTCATAATTTACCTATCTCAACTACACTTTTCTTTATACTATATTCATAGATCGCGTACAGGCTCTAATTCTTCCTTTAACTCATTAAATATATTTTTTAATACAGAATCTCCAATTATCATATGTTCCATAAATACTCCTTAAAATATTAACTATAGTATATCATACTAACTTTATGTTAATTGCCAAAAATTTTTAAGTCAAGGTTTGTTTAATTTGCATTCATTTTACCATTCTGCAGATGCAAAATACAATCTGCTTTTTCTGCAAGATATGAGTTACTATCAGCATTGAGCTATTATTTTCTTTTAATTGATCTCTAAATAAAGTAAATAAAGTTTTTCGGTGCCTATCTTTGTTCGCATCTTGCTAAATACAGTAGGATCCGGTGTCAGCCCAAACCACTTTGCTGCATTATTATCACATAAGTAACGTTCAAGCTCTCTCTATCAGATAGTTCTTCCATAAACTGTAATATAAACATTTAAAAAGACGTGCTATCCCTTATAATTAGCTGCAGCCTGTTGCTAGGTAATCATAGTTCGGGTCTCTACTATTATGAGATGGGCTATACCGTGATATTAAAATCTGGTCATTTCATAAGATGTATCGAATATTCTTCTGTGTTCATGTATAGCAAATCTATCTGTCATGCCTGAGATATAGTCACATATTACTCTTGGATCTTGCCCAATATTACTCCATTCATCTGGTAATAACTCTGGATTATTATAAAAAGCTAAGAAAAGATCGCTGATTATACGTTTTGCCTTATTCATTGTTCTACTAATTTTATAGTGCGTGTATATTTTTGCCATATTAAATTTTTTCATTTCTACAATATGACGTGCAACTGTAGGAGAGAATGTTACTAATGGTTTATTTAATCTTCTTATATCTTCTATACTTTTTATCTGATGCGCTTGAATATTTTGTTCAGTTTGACAGACAACATCATTAATCATGACACTTATAATTTTACTGAGAGATTCATGGATGATCTTGCTCTTTGAGATATTAGGATATTGATGTTTTATACTTTGAAAGGTATCTCCGACTAACGGAACATCCAACAGATCCTCAATGGTGATAAAACTTGCTCTCAGTGCATCATCAAGGTCATGTATGCTGTATGCTATATCATCAGCAATAGAAGCAACTTGTGCTTCAGCGCTAGGAAACTCATTAAGCTTCAGGTCATATTTATTATTGTACTCTATTAACAGTTTGTTATTAGTAATAGAGGGTCCGTTATGCTTTGCTATACCTTCTATTACTTCCCAGCTAAGATTCAACCCATCAAAATCAGCATGTTTCTGCTCTAAGAAAACTAAGATTCTCAAAGTTTGAATATTATGGTCAAACTCACATTCTTGATTGACAAGCTTAAGAGATTGATTTAAAGCATCTTCTCCTGCATGACCAAATGGAGTGTGTCCTAAATCATGCGCAAGGGCTATACATTCAGTGATATCCTCATTAAGCTTGAGCCTACATGTAATGGATCGTGCAATTTGTGCAACCTCAAGGCTATGCGTAAGTCTAGTGCGATAATAATCATGTGCATAATTAATAAAAACCTGCGTCTTATATTCTAATTTTCTGAATGCATTTGAATGGATAATACGATCTCTATCACGTTGAAAACAACTACGATATTTATCTTCTTCTTCTACAAAGTATCTTCCTTTGGTTTTATTAGGACAACATAAATAATTTAATACAAAATTATTGTTTGACATATAGAATTACACTATAATAAGTATTCAATTATTAATGGTATTTACTATGTCACAAAATTACAATATTAACTTAACTGATAGTGCGCTTAGAAAAATTCGTTCTATTGTAGAACAAGAAGAAACGCAAGGTTCTGTTTTACGTATTGCAGTTTCAGGAGGTGGATGTTCCGGTTTTAAATATGACTTTCTTATAGATCAACTTTCATCTGAAGAAGAGGATGATGATGATTATAACGATGAATTCGAAGATGATGATTTTGACGAAGACGATGATGAAGAAGAAAGTGAAGAAGATGATGGTTATGAAAGCAGCTCATTAAAAGAAGAATCTATAGTGATTAGTGATCATAATGGCAATCCAGTGCTTATGGTAGATAATTATTCTGCAAAATTTTTAAAAGGTTCAGTGATAGATTACGTTGAAGATTTAAGTGGTGCTGGATTTCAAATAAGAAATGAGCTTGCTAAATCTCGCTGTGGATGCGGTAATAGCTTTTCGATCTAAACCTAGTAGTGTTATTAGAACTGATTTCTATTACAAAAAGGTTCAATGGACTATCTACCATTATAGGCCCTATAGATTTAAGCATTCAACCAGGCGAAATAGTTGCATTGATTGGTAGCTCAGGATCTGGGAAAACAACTATACTACAAATTGCTGGTTTACTTGATCAGCCAACTTCTGGCACTATAGTAATTGATGGAATCAATTGCACTCAAGCAAGTAACAAACAAAAGCTGCAGCTCAGGGGGAGTGTCCTTGGTTTTGTTTATCAATTTCATCATCTATTGCAAGAACTATCAGTCCTAGAGAATGTTATGCTTCCTCAACTTATTACAGGGAAGAGCAAATCTGAAGCACAGAAAAATTCACAAAGAATATTGGAC
>JAIXMJ010000080.1 GCA_022836975.1 Wolbachia sp. | reverse complement strand
ATGATCAATACCCGAACCTGGATACAACTGGTTGACAGAAACATAATTGGCTGGAAGTTTCGCCTTGTATTCGATGGAAGGATGCTCTGGAACCATTCCGCCAGCCCATCCATCATCATCCGGACGAAAATCTTCCCGTTGGAAGGCATCCAATGCGAAGCCAATTGTTAACCGATCCGAACGATACTCATTCTAAAAAAAATTTTATTTATTAAAAAAAAATTTTAATGAAAAAAAATTTAAAAAAAAAAAAAAAATTTTCAAAAGGCAGAAATAAAACAATTTTTTTACTTTATCTATCAAAAATTAATATTTTTTTAATCAAAAATTTAAAAAATTTCGAAATTAACAAAAAAATTACTTTAAGTCTGATAACTTGAGATGAGTAAACGCTATGTGCACCCATGTTAAACACAGGGAGATCGATAATTTCTGTCATACTAGCATAGTTGAAGCTCNTCCCTTTGACAAGAATCTTGCCTCCAGGTTGATAAATTTCATCTTTAACTACCCAGTCTGGATCACGCAAAGTATCAACGGATAATTGTGCTAAAAAATAGGTGTTATTATACTTAAATTAAAAAAATCCTTCCTAATGACATCTCTCTCTAATTATTTATAAAAAAAACATACGCTGAACGTTATACGAAGCACGAATATCCGATTCGAGTTGCTGTGAATCACCCAACATGATAATTTGATGTACGATACCACATTGAGCTTCGATAGCCTTTCCAGACTTCTTATTCTTCTTCCCTGTTAAAGGATCGCGAATAACGCTACGAACAAATTCATCCATATTAATTTGAGATGCTTCCTCATATGCAATCACGTCCGGAACCCAGCCAGGAAAAGCACGTTTATTGATCATCACGCCCATTGTTGTGAATATAAAAAAAATAAAAATTGAAAATAATTTTTAAAAAAATTTTTAATTAATTTAAAAATTTTTTTTTTTTTTTAATTACTTTTTTTTTTTTTTTTAAAAAAAATTTTTGAAAAAAATTTTACTTTTTTCCCCTAAAGTTTGAATGTTGTGACAACTTTTGAAAAATTTTAAATTCGACTAAAACTTAAAGGAAAAAATTTATAAGTTCTAATTCTACTTATATTATTACAGAACAAGGAACAATTCAACCTACAATTAACAATGATGGTATGCTCACAGCTGCTGCTGACAGACACTGGAAACTTGTAAACGAGTTGATAGAGCAAGGAGCTGATTTACAAGCTAAANATAANGANGGATNGACAGTNNTGCACTATGCTGCTNTGNATGGACACTNGGACACTNTCAAGTGGTTGGTAGAAAAAGGANCTNATTTACAAGCTAAAAATAACCGTGGATGGACTGTGTTGCATTATGCTGCTATGAATGGACACTTGGACACTGTCAAGTGGTTGGTAGAAAAAGGAGCTGATGTTAATGCTAAAACTGCTGGTGGCTCAACAGTATTGTCCCTGACTTCAAATAATGAAGTGAAGAAATGGTTAAGAGAACATGCAATTAACAATGACAATATGCTCACAGCTGTTGAGAATGGAAACTGGACACTTGTAAAGGAGTTGATAGAGCAAGGAGCTGATTTACAAGCTAAATATAATGGATCAACAGTGTTATACTATGCTGCTCGGAATGGAAGCTTGGACACTATCAAGTGGTTGGTAGAAAAAGGAGCTGATTTACAAGCTAAAAAGAATGATGGATCAACAGTGTTGCACTATGCTGCTCTGAATGGACACTTGAACACTGTCAAGTGGTTGGTACAAAAAGGAGCTGATTTACAAGCTAAAAATAACAATGGATGGACAGTGTTGCATGCAGCTGCTTTATCTGGAAACTTGGACACTGTCAAGTGGTTGGTAGAAAAAGGAGCTGATTTACAAGCTAAAAATAAAGATGGATGGACAGCGTTGCATGTTGCTGTTGAGAATGGACACTTGGACACTGCTCAGTATAGACACTGGGACACTGCTCAGTATAGACACTGGGACACTGTCAAGTGGTTGGTAGAAAAAGGAGCTGATGTTAATGCTAGAACAAATTCTGGCAGGACAGTGTTGTCCTGGGCTTCAAATGATGTGAAGCAATGGTTAAGACAACATGGAGCAACATAAAACTCGCTACTCACTTGCTCCTCAACTAGTAGCTAGTAGTCAAGACCCTGGGGAATGGCTAACCCAAGCAGGTTCAAACCATGTACCTTCTGGTTGCAAGGGTGATGCACCATGCCATCCCCCAAACACTAGCTAGTTTTTGATCTATATAAATGTGTTGGTGAATTTTTTTCGTTATTTCAAACTTTTGATTGTACAGGATGGTCAAACCAATTTTTTTCTTTGAACTGTTAAAATTTGAAGATTTGATTTCAACGAGAAAGTGATTTAAAGATATATATAAATATAAATCGCCAATACCGTATTTACTTAAAATAGTGTTTACTTATTTTTTATTTATTATTTAAACAGCAGTTTTTTAAAAGAAATCTAATTGCAAAACTTTAAAACTTGGTCGCTTAAAATGGCAGCGATTTGTGAAAAATTATTTTCTGAAAATATCATGAAACTTCGGCAAAATAATGTGGAAAACACGGCCATTTAGACTGGACAAGAATCTCGCCGGTTTTCGTCTTGGCTTGTCATGTCATTGGAATGGTCCTTCTAACGATGCAATAAGCTAGTCGAAATTATATATTGTACTTGCGAATTGTTGATCCACCTTTAAATTTTAAAGCGCATTTTAAACTCATATTGATATACGGTATTTGAATATTGATTGGTGAGCCGGTATGATAGCACACACGTACCGTTAAAAATCCGTTCATCTCGGATGCTTTGATTAACTTTCAAAAAACTTTTATTTTTTTTTACTTTTTTTACCTGGCAGTGCAGGCGTATGCCTCCATTTTAAGTTATAAGTAAAACACTTTAATTACAAAGTAAGGTCGCTTCAACTGAACTNTTTTTTTCAACTTCAACTTTATCGAGAACTAAGCCTAAGCTGAAGTTAAGCAAATCTTGGTTATTAATTAAACTACCTTTATAATTTAAATTTTTATTTGATATTCTTAATTTATTATTTTAGAAAAATCATATGATTGCAGTATTTTTTATTAGCGCTCTACATGCAAAAAGTTTTTCTAATTTCTTAACATACAATAAATTATTCATCTTTTAACAGTATTATTAAAAAAAACTTTATTTTTATATTTTAAAATTAAAATCTAGTGTAAAAAGTTTTAAAAAAAATTTTAAAAAATCATTATGTTAATTAATATGATTTATTAATTTTTCTTATTATTAAGCAAGTTTCAGCTTTGATTAATTAATAAAATTATGATCATTTTTAATTATTAATTTCGATTATATAATATTTCTAATTCATTTTTTCATTTATTTTAAAGTATTTATATTTATTTTTACATATGAATACGATGAAAACAATTAATAATCTTTT
>JAIXMJ010000008.1 GCA_022836975.1 Wolbachia sp. | reverse complement strand
CGAATAAATAATCAGACAATAGATTCTTATATAAGGTTAAAATCTGGTCAATACGTAAATGATGATGCTTTGGACTTATTAGTAAAGGAACTATATAAAACTAATTTATTTGTTGATGTTAATGCTTATATCGATCAAGAGCAAAATTTAATAATAAAAGTTCAAGAAAACCCTATAGTCAACAAAATAACATTAAAAAAAAATGGTAAGTGGTGGTTTTTTTCCCAAAAAAAGCAAAAGCTCTTAGAACATGTGATTACATTAAAGCCTTTAAGTGTATTTACTGAAACAAAACTGCAAAGTGATTTAAGAAAATTGCTCTCCTTCTATAGAAATAACGGTAATGTTGGTGTAAAAATCAAGCATAACTTAGTTATGCTTGATAACAATAGGGTAGATCTAATCTTTGACGTGGAGGAAGGTCCAACATACAAGATTAAAAGTGTAAGGTTTATTGGTAATAAAAGTTTTTCTGAAGATGATTTAACGCAAGCAATAAAAATTCATAGTCGCAATATATTTAATAAATTATTCACTATGAATATTAATCAGTATTTAGCTATTAATATTGAGAAACTAAGTAATTTTTATGCATCTAAAGGGTATATCGAACATGACATTCAACCAATAATTGAGGTTAGTGATACATACCACACACATGTGACTTTTTTGATTGATGAAGGACAGCAGTATTTATTGGGTTCTAGTAAAGTGAATGTTACTGATGAGTTCCACAACTTAGACATCGTTAAGGAAATATCAAAATTTTTTGAAGCAAAGGAAAATCAGGGATTCAATGAAGTTAAGGTGAGTAATACAGCAGAAAAGATAACTAAATATTTAAATGAAAAAGGTTATATATTTGCAACGGTTGACCCAGAATATGTAAAAATGAATGATCTAATAGATGTAAATTACAAGATTTCTCCAGGTAATAAAACTTATGTAAATAAAATTACAATTGATGGTAATGATCGTACCTTAGAACAGGTGATCAGAAGCAAACTTGATATGGCTGAAGGTGATCCATATAATATATCGACAGTTAGTAAAGCATATAGAAAGCTAATGAGCACTGATTTCTTTTCATCAGTAAAAGTAGATAAATATAAGGTTAACGAGGATACAGTTAACGTGAATTTAAAGGTGAAAGAGAAAAGCACTGGTGTATTAATTATGGGTGGATCTACTGAAAACATGTCCCTGCCTCCAACTATATGCTTTAAAGGTACTATGAAGTTACCAAATTTGTTTGGTAGTGGGCATGAGTTTTCAGGTGATGTGGAAAAAAGTGGGAATGTTTCTGCTGTAGACCTTAATTTGACCTTGAATAACCTTAATGATTCAAACACATCATTGGATCTAAATCTGTCTTATCAAGATCGTAAAGCCTTAAATAGTAATTTTAATGAAAATCAGCAGGGGTTTCTGATTGGTTTATCGTCTGAAATTACAGAGAATCTTATGAGTTCTATACGCTATTACTATAAGGATATATACACATATTATAATCAAGATCATAATGAAGAGAACAGAAAGGAAAATGATGAAGTTTCAGCAATTGGATGGCCTTTAAAGGATAAACTTGATAATGCGCGTTCAATTGATAGATATTTACTAGATCTCAAAAAAGATAATATATATACATATCATAATCAAGGTCGTAATGAAGAGAACAGAAAGGAAAATGATGAAGTTTCAGCAGTTGGATTGACTTTAGCGTATAATAAACTTGATAACGTGCGTTATCCAACTGATGGATATTTATTACGTCTCAAAGAAGATATTTCAGGACTTGGGGGAAATACAAATTTCATTAAATCAGAGTTCTTATTTTTTTTCGCTCGTCCTGTATTGAAAAGTATAGGTGACGATATAATATTCCGTTTAAAGATAGGAATGGGTAATGTCTTTTCATATACTAATGAAAAGTTAAGTGTTGCACAGCACTTTTTTAAAGGTAGCGATGAAATTAGGGGATTTGATGTCTCTGGTATTGGCCCAAGAAATAAAAAAGGGCAATCTTTAGGTGGAAAATCTTATTTTCAAGCTACTAAACAGGTAGATTTTCCTCTGCCTAGATTTTATGAGGAGATAGGACTAAAAGGATCATTATTTATTGACTATGCTACTCTTTTTAGCCCAGATTGTAAAGGTGATAGGTGTAAAGATATGCAAAAAGATAATAAGACTGTAAGAATATCTTTAGGTTGTGGCCTTTCAATGCCTTCTCCTTTCGGAAAACTGAGACTTGATCTTGGTTTTCCAATTGTATCAGAAAATTATGATAAAAAACCTAAAAATCCTATTAGGTTTTCTATTGAATGGGGAGTTTAATTATGAAAAATTTATTGATTTTTATTTGTATATTTTTTTCTTCTGTATCGTTATTTTTTTCATTTCTGAAAAGCACTGATAATAAGAACGGCACAGAAAGCATAATTGCTATTGCTGACAGAGAGAAAATTATTAATGAATCGCTAGTTTTAAAAGACATAAAACAACAAATAAAAGAACAAGGTTCTAAATTGGAACAAGGACTTATGGCAGAGATGGAGAAATCTAACTCTTTACAAGAGGAATTTGATCTTTTATCAGAAGATGCTAAGAAAGAAAAAATGGGACAGATTAATAAAGATAAATTACAAATTAGAGACCATTACAATAAAAAGGCATATGATCTAAATCTTATCTACAGTGATGCAATAAGTAGTGTTCTTAAAAAAGTAGAAGAAGTGCTCACACAAGTGGCAGATAGTGAAAAAGTAGATCTAGTATTTGAAAAAAATGGAATTTTATATTTAAAGAATAAAATTGATCTATCTGATAAAGTGTTAGAGAATCTCAATAAGGTAATGCCAAAGTTTGCATTGAAAACTATAGAATAAGTGAATGCAAATTGGGATTAATGATATTATAAAAATACTACCGCACTCTTACCCATTGCTTTTGGTAGATAGAGTGTTAGATTGTGATTATGGTAAGAGTATAAAGGCAATAAAAAATATTACATTTAATGAGCCGTTTTTTATTGGTCATTTTCCTAATCATCCAATAATGCCAGGTGTTTTGATAGTTGAGGCTTTTGCTCAAGCTGCTGCACTATGTATGTATGATCAAACAAAGAAAGATGCAATACCATATTTAGTTTCTATAGAGAGTGCGAAGTTTAGGAAACCAGTTGTGCCAGGAGACACTTTGTTGCTTCAAGTTGATGTTAAAAATGTACGTTTAAAGATATGCAAATTTGAATGTGTTGCATGTGTCAGCAAAGAAAGAGTAGCAGAAGCTACAATTTCGGCTATGTTACAAACGCTTTAAATTACTATAGGTTCTCTTGCAATAAGTATTATTTCATGGTTTGTAAGGCTTTAAGCACCTAACGCTTTTACTAATATATTAACCATGCTAACATCCAAATTTACATTTCCTTAAAAGTGTACCTTTACTATTAATATAAAGTTTAATAGTTTGGAGGCTATGCAATATGATAAAACAACAAAGTCATTGCGAAAATCATTACGGATATTTTAATAATAATAGTAGGGGATTTGATAAGCCACATGTTATCAAATTTGATGATCTAAATATTAAGATGGAAATTTATTCTAATGATTTAAAGGCAAGTAAAATTCCTAAAATTGAAAGTGATATAAAAGAGACTATTAATAAATTTACAAGCCTTTTCAAATTAGGTTGTAATGACAAGGAAGAAGTTATCAAGATTTATGTTTTTAATGATAAAGATGATTATGAATATCGTGGTGGAAATTTTAGCCTTGGTCTAGGGCAAGAAGGTGGAAAATTTTATCCTAATGGACCGATGTCTGGTTTTCCAGAAATGTATGTCTATCAGCAGGGTGATGTTTTTAATCTGAAACATGAATTAACACATGCCTTAACCCACTTAGCAACCAATGGAAAATCTTTGCCTGTTGTTTTATCTGAAGGAATTGCAGATTATTTTGAACATAATTCAGATTATAAGTTTAATTCTCAAGCTTCCAGTATTGATATCACAAAGAATAAAAATTTTAGTTTAAATGAGATCCTTGAGTTAAAATATTCAGTAGATAGCGAACTAAACAGTTTGGTGTATAAGACTGGTCACGCATTAATAATGTATTTGCAAGAGAAAGACCCATCTTTATTAAAAGATCTTATAAGTAGTAAACATGTAGATAATGAGGAATGTCTGAATAAGATTATAGCATATGAACATGACTTCAAACAATGGCTTGATTCTAATAATACAGAAACTGCAATGCGAGATATTAATGCTCTGCGTGTTACAAAAGGTGAATTTATAGGGATGAAAGAGGAAATAGTAGGTAGAGAAATAAAAAATGTATCATATTATAAAGCTAATATAAATAAGATGGATGGAGAAGACGTAGCTAGTTTTTCCCACGTGGAACATATATCATTTTCTGGATGGACTCGTGCAATCAGTAGAGCAACAAATGATTACTTAGATATACCAAAAGAATATCACTTTATTAAAGTAATTAAAAACAGTAATGAGGAATATAAATTAATTTACTGTGATAAGCAAGGTAATGATTATAAAGATACTGAGGAATATAAGACACAGATCTTTAGGATAATTTCAAATCATGATAAGAGTGTTCTAGAAAAGTTTGCTAAAATTCGAGAGCAATATGTTGAAAGGCAAGGTAATGTCGATCCTGATTATGTAGCTAAGTACAGATTGGCATCTAAAAAATATGTCAACGATACTGTTGATAATCTTAAGAATCATCCTCAGGTGGAAAAAATATTGAAAGAATTGCTTAATATTGATTCATCTTCAATAAGAGGAAACATACCGTTACAGGAATATACAATATTTTCTCTTAAAGCACTAGGTTCAGGAATGATAAGTGGGCTATCTATATACGATGAGAAGAATATAAAAGTTGGAGAACTGTTAAGCGAAGCTGGTTTTTTTAAACAGATTGAAGGCCAGAATAAATCTACATTTGTTTTTGAAGATATTTTGCATAATATGAACATCCAACGGGATGGTGGTACCTACGTCGGGATTACTAAAGAAAATGGCAATTATAAAGCTTCTTTTATAGATGGAAGGGAAGTTAAGAGTGATGAGTATTATAATCGACCACATTTACATGAAAATGAATTGCTTAGCCCTAGTATAAAACATATAAAAGCAAAAAATTTAAATTCCTTGCAGCTAAAAAATATAGATATTTTAAATCATAAAGATTCAAAGTTTGCACAATATACTGATGAACAAAGGAAAAATGGCGTTATTGTGGAAAAAGGTAAATTACTAGATGATAAAGGTACAGATAGAACAGATGATGATGTATATGAAGCAGAGGTAAAGCAAGGAAGTAATTATATGCATACATTTAAAAATATAGGCTTTTATATATCTGAAACAATCACGGATGCAAATGGAAAAGTGATAGCTGGCAGTGATTTATATGTTCATGATCATGGAAAAAACATAAGATTTCAATTACCAAAGAGCATTACTCACTTAAAATTGGTAAAACATAAAGGTGAATATAAGCTTGTTCCTTGTACAAAAGATGGTGATGAAAATCCTGAAGGCATGTCTGCTTATATATCAGATGAATATAGATATATAGACCTGATTTTTGCTCATCAATATGAAAAAAGAGATTATTCACATAAGCATGTAAATATAGGTCTTATAAATTTTGATAAATATAAGCTAGGTACACTTTTTGGTGTAAAGTTTGATCCAAATGATTATACCATACCCAAAAATTCAAATGGAGAAATAATCAGGGTGAACAACACTCCACACTTTACTAAGGTAAAATTATTTCATGATAATGATGAGATAGGTATGTTATCTAATAATTTCCATGATTTTAAAGGTAAATTATTTTTCTCGGCAGATTATAATTATAGCTATAATGACTTTTTAGCATCAACCTCTCCGCAAACACGGATTGAGGATATGCAAGATGGAAGCAAAAGAATAACCTTTGATCAAGGTAAGGGTGATATAGAAGGGACAGATCGTGGCTACACTGATTACCAGAGAGTATTTTTTAAAGGAGGAACTTCTTCTACTTCTACTGAAACACGTGAATTTACTAAAGCTAAAGGATTAGCTGATTCTAAGAAAGAAGGAATTGAAACGCAGTTGTTTCCTAATAAGGAATGTTTTACATTGGATGATAATTTAGTAATAGAAATAAGGTATGGAGATTTAGTAAATTATACTCTTGATGATGTGAAACAAACTATATGTGCAGCTTATAAAATTTGGTGTAACAAATTTTACCAACAAAAAAATGATAACGGTAGTACAGTAAAATTGCAGCTTTGTATATTCAAAGATTACGATGATTACAAAAAGCATATAAAAGAATTATCCGGCAAGAATTATGATGAGTTACGTGATGGAGGCACTATTGGAGTAGATGAAGCTGATGGAACCATAGCCAAAACTTTTGTTTTTGCGAATATGGAAAAGCCTTCTTCTGTAAAATGTGGATATATAATGGAAAAAATGAATGATGCATTCCTTGAGTATGCTACTGGCGATCTTAATAATGTACCAGAGATTTTACGTGTAGGCACAAAATTTTTTATGTCTAGCTATAATCTTGGTAAAAATGCAGTAGATATCGATGCGCGTTACATAAAAGAAGCGAACGATAAAGTGCAGAATAGTAAATTACAATTATATGATATGGTTAAGGATAATAACGTAGCAGATTGTTTGGTGGCATTTTTACAGGAAAAAAATCCACATTTAATAAGTAATCTATTAAGCAAAATGCGTTTAAACAAATTGGATATAAACAGAGAATTAGAGAAAATCTTACATGATGTAAATATTGAAAGTGGGTTTAAGAAATGGATAGCTGCTGAAGCACTATTTCCTCACAATGAGTCCATGCTACTTACAGAAGATAAGATTAATGTGAATATCAAATATGATAAGCAGATATTGAATTCCGATGAACTGAATAAGATCAAAAATATTATTAAAGATACTATTCAGGATGGTAATACAGTGTTTAATACCAATGATCTTAGAGCTACGTCTGGTCAATTTAATATCCATATTTGCAATACTCAAGATGAGTTTAAAAATATTGTAAATAATATAAGTGTGAATGGGAAGACTGTTAGTGATGATACAGCCGGAATAACGAGATTTGGAAATGGCTCACCTTTGAACATTTACTTTTATTTGAAAAATAAATACTTTATTGACACGTTAAAACATGAACTTGGTCATGCCTTAACTATTATTAACTTTGATCGTATAGCACATTTACTTCCTGATGCAATACATGAAGGAATTGCTCAGTATATTGCAGGTAGAAAAAATGGCAATCATGCGAATGATCTTATAGATCTTAATGCTCTTTCTACAATCAGAGATGAGAGTCTTAGACCAGATGAAATACTTAATAATAATTATAAGGGGAAGTATTATTACTCGGAAGCAGAGCAGGTGATAAAGTTTCTTGAGGATAGGCATCCTGATTTAGTAGATAGCTTAATAAGAGATCTTTCAAGATGTGGTGCTAATTTTAAAGAAGCTGATGAAAAGCGTGTTGAATTTATAAAGACTGTGAAAAATTATGGTCCAGAGTTTTCTGATTTGGTAACAGAACAAACTAACGGAAAAGATGTAACTAATACGGTAAGTCAGTTACCTTATCAAGGGCGCCAAGAAGAAACTGTAGTGATAAAAGACACAATTTTAAAAATACAAAAAAGTCACGATCACGATCCACAAGGAAAACATAAAGTATGTATTGTAATAGATCGTAATGATATAGAAGATTTATATAATAAAGCAGATGCAACAGAGAAATGTGTTGTGTCAAAACTTTGGAATAAATTGCATAAATCAGGCTATAAAGTAGGTATTTTACCTACTGACAAGTATCATTTTGAAAATGGTATGCTTACTGTTAACGGCAAGCAATATTCTGAAGATAAAGTATCTGTGAAGATTATGCAGCTTGGTGATGACTATAGGGTAGTATTGACGAATACGCAAGGAAAAGTGATAAGCAGTATTGATCAAAACAGTATCAGCATTGACAAAAACAGTATAAGCTCTGAGTATGAGGTGTTAGACAATTTACCTGTCATTAATGAATATGATTTATATCTGACAAATGGATTAGATATGATCTTTCATAATACACATGACTATAATTATGACTTAATTTAGTCAAAAATCAAGATTGGTGTAATGTGGAGGTGGAGTTATTCCTGGAATTTTGTCATAAAGTATATCGCGAAAGCAATGCATGGATTTGATCACTGCATACCACTCCTTTACGGTTTTGCTTCTTTCCCATGGAAAACTGCTTACATAATCTATTACAGAGATATGTGAAGCGAGGGTGATATCTGCTAGAGTAAATTTATCAGTTGCTAGCCAGATATTTTTATTAATTAAGTGTGCAATATACTCTAAATGATAAATAAGGTTATGTTTAGCAGCATGCAGAAATCTGGAATCAGGGTTATGATTGAAAGTGATCTTTTCATTGATAATATATTTAGTAACTTCATTATAAAATTTATTATCAAACCAATTAATTAAGGCACGTACTTTGGATTTTATAAAAACAGATGATCCTGCTCTAGTTTTATAATTTTCATCTAAATATTCGCAGATAGCAGTGCTATCTGTTATGATCAAACTGTTATCTATTAATACTGGTACTTGTCCTACAGGGTTAATTTCCATAAATTCATCTCTTTTTTCCCATGGATTTTCATATATCAATTTAAAATCTAGCTTTCTTTCTTTTAAATAGATTCTGACCTTTCTTGAAAATGGACAGAGAGGAAAATGGTATAAAATCATAAGCAAATTTCTTGCTAAATTATAAAACAAAATATAATATTTCTTAGTAGGTACGCAGGCAAAAACTCTGTAACCTGGTCAGGTCAGAGATGAAGCAGCCATATCAGAACATTTTTGGGTTGCGTATCTACTCTTCATTCATCTTATCCTAATTTTTCCTATGAATATAGCATTGAAATATCGCCCAGATAGTTTCAAAGACTTAGTGGGCCAAGAAGTATTAGTGCGTATACTAAAAAACGCATTCTCCATGAATAGAATTCCGCAATCCATATTACTATCTGGCAATAGTGGAGTTGGTAAAACAACAACTGCAAGAATAATAGCTCTGTGCTTAAATTGCATTTCAGGACCAACTTTTGAGCCTTGTGGATCATGTGCAAACTGTTTAGCAATAAAGGAAACTAGACACCCAGATGTAATGGAAATCGACGCTGCAAGCCATACTAGTATCGATGATATCAAAGTAATCCTTGAAGATATTCATTACTCCCCTATAAGTTCAAAATTTAAAATTTATATAATAGATGAAATTCACATGCTCTCCAATAGTGCATTTAATGCTCTATTAAAGACTTTAGAGGAACCACCTGCAAATGTCAAATTTGTCTTTGCAACTACAGAAATAAAAAAAATACCTATTACCATTATGGCACGTTGTCAAAGATTTGATTTATGCAATATACCTATTGCTAAGATAGTGGAACGTTTAAGAAGTGTTATAGAAAAAGAAAATTATTTTGTCGAATCAGGTGTACCAGAATTAATCGCACGTTATTCTGGGAATTCGATGCGTAATGCTCTATTTTTATTAAATCAAGTGGCATTGTACAACAAGGACAACGCTATCTCTACAGCAGACATCACAAATGTGCTCGGTTTAGTCAATAAAGATATTATCTTTGATTTATTGCAAGCTGTTCTAGATGGTAATTTACAAAAAGCTTTCATGATATTTGATAAGGGTAGTAGTACAACAGATCCACTTAGTATTTTTGAAGATTTATTGCAAAGCATTCAATTAATATGCCGTTTTTTGATCACAAAAAGTGACGAAGATTTAATTACAGAGTATGAGGCAAATAGGATAAGAGAATTGAGTGTAAAAAAACCTATAACATTTTTATCAAGGTTATGGAGAGTGTTATTAAGAGGGATTCAGGATGTAAAAATTTCGTCATGCAATGGTGTAGCTGTTGAGATGATACTCGTCACTCTTTGCCAACTTTCTGACCTACCTTCACCGGAAGAAGTGGTTAAAAAATTAACTTTAAAGCCCCAAGAACAATTTTACAAAATTTTGCAATTATTGAAGCAAAATGGTCAAATTTATCTTTACAGACAGCTATGTAGTAATCTACAATTAATCGATTGTGAGCCTGGGTACTTGGCGCTAAAAGCGATATCTGAGCCAGACGATAATCTGTGTAATAATTTGAAAAATTATTTAAATAAAGTTACAAATTATCGATGGGTGATTACAATCGACAGGTGTAATATACCTTCGGTCAAAGATATATTGAGTACGTTTAAAGGTGCAAAGATAGTTAATGTAGAAAACAAGGAGTAAGTTGTGGACTTTAATCTGATAGTGAAACAAGCACAAGAAATGCAAAAAAAAATTGAAGAAGCACAAAAGAAATTAATTGGTAAAGAACTTCAGGGTATCTCTGGCGGTGGTAAAGTCTCAGTAACTTTTATGGTTGTTAAGATAGGTCAATATAAAGTAAAGAAGGTTCATATAGATGAAGAATTAAAGGATGAAGAGATGGAAGTTATTGCAGATCTAATTACAGCCGCATCTAATGATGCTCTTAAAAAGTTAGAAGAGGAATTAAATAATCTTGATTTGACTGGTATGATGGGGTTACCTCCTGGTTTCAACCTCCCTTTCTAATCCAGGGGTTGAAAGAGATGAATGTGCAGAAAGCTAATATTGATGTGGAGATAGGAAAAAAGATAAAGGAATTAAGGCTTATACGTGGAATGAGCCAGAGTGATTTAGGGAGAAGAATAGGCATTACATTTCAGCAAATACAAAAATATGAAAAAGGTACAAATCGTGTTTTAGTGAGCAGATTATGTGACTTGGCTGAAGCGCTGTCTGTTGATATACCATATTTCTTTACTGTAATTTCTGAGGACAAAGCTGAAGGGCTTTCTGAAGGTGGTGTCAAGTTTAACTATGAGAGTGATGGAAGTGATGCAGAGAGTAAAGAAATATTGGGATTAGTACGAGAATACCAAAAAATTAAAAGTAAAAAATTACGTGGTGCTGTCTATTCATTAATAAAATCTTTATCTTCTTCACAAGATCAATAAAATATCCAAATATTCTAACAATATTAGCTTGACTTACATAAAGTTTGGCTTACACTACAAAAGTGGAATTTAAATTATATATTATTAACGAGGGCAAATTATGAGTTATAAGAAGTTTTTTTCAGCAGCTGCTTTAGCAATGTTGCTAAGTATATCAAATACAGCTTTTTCAGATTCTGTTAATACAATTGAAGAAGATGATGATGAAACTAATTTTTATGTCAGTCTACACGGAAGTTTAGGTTGGGGTACTATTGGTGATTTGAAGATTAAGGGTAGTGATAATAAAAGTGATGACACAAGTGGAAATGCAGATAAAAAGTCATCATTGATAAAAGCTTTAAAAGATAATAATCTTGTAGAGTATAAACCTAATTATAAAGCTCCTATGGGTATTGGTCTATCCGTTGGTTATAGGATGGCAAATATAAGGGTTGAGCTTGAAGGGTTATATTCTCGTTTATGTGTTGATAGTAAAGATGAATCAAAGTATCTCTATTATGATAATGCCAGTTCTTATACCATGGAGCGGGGAGCTGTGACTAACGCACAGAGTGCATTGAACAGTGCACTTCAAGATACACCTCCAGTTGAAGCTAAGATTAAGCAGGAAAAGCAAAACTTAAATACTGCAGTGACTAACCTAGCTAACAAAATAAAAGCGAATAAGATAGAAAATAAAGGTTTTCGTACAGGGGCACTAATGGCCAATCTATACTACGATATAGACTTAAGTGAAGATTCTCCTATCGGAGTATATGTTGGTGCTGGTCTTGGTGCAGCGAAAGTAGCATTCTTGGACAGTAATGATGAAGGTTTTATGGATAATATGAAATTTGCTGCACAGGGAAGAGTAGGTGCTAACTATGCTTTTAATTCAACAATCAAGGGTTATGCTGGTATACGTTATTTTAAAGTATTTAACGATGAATTTAAGAATATAACATATTCTAGTGGTGATAATCAGCCAGCTGCTGGTGATAACTCTAATCAGAATACTAACACTAAGCATGCTTTAAATGTACAGAATAGCTATGGTGCAGTTAATGTTGAACTTGGTGTAATGTTCAATTTTAATTTCTAATTTATTCAAGAAGAGGGCCCGTTTTGGGCCCTTGGCATACGTATTAAACATATTTCCTCTTATCTTTTTCCTTATGTTCATGCAGTAGTTTATTTAGTAGTTACGCTATTCTTCTGTAAGCTTATTATTCTTAAGGGTTTATGGCTCTTACTATAATAGTAGATAGTGTGCATTGAGGAGACCAACGGCATATGTAGCTATAGCGCTTCTTGCAATAGTCAGAATATCTTATATGAAACCAAAATCAACAGCTTGACAAAAAGATCTGAATATAGGAATGTTCTTTCTGCTCCTGTTGCCACCTTTTTGCTGCCGTTGTTTTACCTTTTCCTCATCCGAAGCCTATATTCTTTTTGAAATATGCTGCTGGCACTTTATCCTCCTTTTACATTGTTTCTGCCATAAGAGCTATAATTTAGAAGTCTGGTACTCTAAAACTACTCTTTTCTACAAAAGGCCATGGAAATTTTGATAATCTTTTCTACATGCTTACCTTTTTCCAACATCTAAAACCTGCATTACTTTTTTCCTTAAATGTGCTGCTGAAATTTTTTCTTTCTTATCCTATCTCATTCAGATCTTTAATAAAAGAGCTATACTTAAGGAAATAACGCGTTTATCTTGAAGCAGACAGGAATTTTTCTTCTTTTATATTGTTCTTGCTTTGTAAAAATTTAATATCTTTTACTTGTGTTACTAATATTAGAGTATTATCCTTTAAATATTTTTCTGCAAGGCTTGCAAGCCTTTTAGGATTATTTAAATAACTCCATTCTGCTTGCAAAACATTTAAATCATTCTGTGCCACATGAATTTGATTTTGTATTTTTTTTAATTCTCTATCTAGTTCTTGAACATATAATTTTATTTTAAATAATCCTATAACACTAATAAAAAAAATTATAATAGATAATATTCTCATATATAAAAAAGTAATAATCCTTATAATATTCTCTCTATAGCCCTTAACTTTGCTGAACGTGAGCGTGGATTTTCTTTTATCTCTTCCTCACTTGCTTGAACTACCTTTTTATTTAAAAGGGAAAATTTTTTAGGATGGATAACACATAAATCCTTAAAAAACTTTTTTACTATACGGTCTTCTAAAGAGTGAAAAGATATAATAACTAATCTACCACCTTTATCCAATAATTCAGATGCGGCTCTTATACCCTTTTCTAGTTCATTCAATTCATCATTTACCCATATCCTTATTGCTTGAAAAGTTCTGGTTGCAGAATCAATCTTGCCTTTTCCACGGAATACAACAGAACGAATAATTTCTGCTAACTCAAATGTAGTTTCAATATGCTTTTTTCTGCGTACATTTACTATTGCTCTAGCAATCCTACGAGAATAGCGTTCTCCGCTGTAGTTATATATAATATCTGCAATCTCTTCCTCATGCAGTTTATTTATAAAAGTTGAAGCATTAACATAAGAAAACTTATCCATTCTCATATCAAGAGGCCCATCATGCATAAATGAAAATCCTCGTTTTCCCTCGTCTATCTGCATAGAAGAAACGCCTAAATCAAACACTATGCCATTTATATTTCTAGTATCAAATAAACTTTTTATATTACTAAATTTGCTAATAAATAATTTTACTTTATTTGGATGTTCAGCATTAAGGTCATTATAGAATTCAATAACTGTTTCATCCCTATCAATTGCATATATTTCGCAATCAGATGAACTCAGTATTGCTTTACTGTATCCTCCAGCTCCAAATGTAGCATCTACATATACACCTCCATTTCTTGGTGCTAACAGTGATAGCATTTCTTTTAATAAAACTGGTGTATGCATTCTTAACTTTCTAAAATAAGATCTTTACGAAACTTTAATTATATTTAAACCGCTTACCTTTCTATTTTCTATATCGCTATGTGCTTGAATAATTTCATTAAACTCATATTTCTTGTTAATTAGTACAATTAAGAGCTTTTTTCTTAACATCTCAAAGATTTCCATAGCTGTAAGTACCAAAGTGAGTCTATCACGCTTATAATGGTATATAGAAGTACCAGTTGCAAACAGTGAACGTGAGCTGAGCATAGCAAAACTGATAGGAGATGCACCAGATATTTGTCCATAAGAAACATATATACCAAATATACATAAGGATTCAAAAGATATTTTACTAGTATCGTAACCTATAGGATCATATACTGCACCTACACCTTTACCCTTTGTAATCTCCATAATTTCTGAGGGTGCTTCTTTATTGTTATAATTTATTACATGAGCGCATCCATTTTGTAACGCTGCATTTACCTTGCTATCTGAACTCACAGAACCTATCGCTGTACCTTTTTTATTCCTTACCAATTGACATATCATCTGTCCTAGACCACCATTTGCACCATGTACCAGTACAAAGGAGCCCGGTCTAACTTTGTAAGATTGGTTTACTAAGTAATGTGCAGCCATACCCTTGAATAGTACAGCAGCAGCAGTTTCATCTGATATATAGTCTGGAATTTTAATTAAATATCTTTGATGTATAACACGTTTTTGACAATATGATCCAGGTGGAGCAGTACAGTATCCAACCCTATCTCCAACTTTGAAAGCTTTATCTACTTTATCCCCAACTTTTTCTATAATTCCTACTGCTTCCATCCCGAGCACTATAGGCAAATCTTTAACCCTACGTATACCTTTTCTGTGTTCGGTATCATAGCGATTTAAACCAATAACTGTATGCCGTATCAACACTTCTTCACCTTGTGGGTCATTGACATTTTTATTTACGTATTTTAGTACTTCCACTCCTCCAGTCTTTATAATTTGTACAGCCTTCACAATAATTATTCGATAAACATATCCTATAATATTATAGGATAGTTGATATTTAGTCCAGTTGCTTTTGGTTTTCATAATGAGTCTGTTGCTAGATGCTAATTTTTGAACAAATATAGAAAAACTGCTAAAGATATGTAAGTAATAGTCATATTTAGCAATAAAATAAGTTCTCCAAATTTATATTTGGATAATAAAAATAATTATATTTGTTAGCATCTAGCAACAGGCTCATAAAGATGTTTCGCAGTTTCTTTATAAAGACCCTCTGCAAAGCTACAAAAAAATAAGTGAGAAGAAATAAATAAGGGAGTAGAATATTATTTTTAAAATAAAAATATGGCAATGAAGTACAAAGAAGTAGTAAAAAGACCGCATAATAGCTGGTCTCGTGAATCTAAAACATGGTTTTTAGCTAATTCTACTTTTGGACTACTCCATACTCAAAATACTTCGCAGAGGGTCTTAAGTTAAACTATGGATTACCCAGAGAAGAAAGTATAAGAAATAGAAGGCTTTTTCTATTTCATAAAGTTATGAAATGATAAAAGTAAAATTAATTCTATTTGTTACAATCTAGACCAGTGGGATTATTTATTTTTTTAATATATATAGAAACATTTCCGTAAGTACTGCAGTAATAATCACTTGATTCACCATCATACTCAATAGATAAAGATAAGGTTTGTTCTTTTATATATTTGTCCCACTTATTAAGTGTATTCTTAATCCTTTCATCTTCAGCCTTAATTATAACTTTTATTCGATCAGATATGTGAAGGTCTGCTTGTTTACGAGCTTCTTGAATAAGTCTTACTATATCTCTTGCAATCCCTTCCAATATTAATTCATCAGTAAGAAAAGTATCAAGCACAACAACACCTCTATTATTGTCAAATACAGATGAATATTTACTATTCGCTTTTAGCGATAATTCGTACTCATTATTTTCTATTATTACATCATCTCCTAAAATAATTTTATCCTTGACCTGTTTCCATTTTCCTTGCTTTGCATACCATATCAAATCTTTAATTTTGTGTGGTATTCTTTTACCTAACAATGGAAAGTTTAATTTTAATTCAAACGAAGTTATATGGTTGAAATCACTGATAAATTCCAAATTTTTTACATTAACTTCATCCTTTATAACTTCCTTATATTCATCTACAAGAAAATCACAGAAAGATTTATTATAAATCTTCATATTGCTGAGTGGTTGCCTTACACGTATATTATGAGCATTTCTAATAGATAATGCAGAATTGCATACTTCCATTACAAGATCCATTTCACTTATTAGCTCTTTATCAAATTTTTCTAATTCTGGAAAAGTGGCTAAATGCACAGATGATTCACTATAATTAAGACTTCGCCATATACTCTCTGTAATTAATGGCAGTAAGGGAGCTATAGCCCTTAATATGTAGTAAAAAACTGTATATAGAACATTATAAGCATCAATTTTATCCTGGTCTATATTACTGCGCCAAAAACGCTCACGATTGCGGCGTATATACCAATTATTTAATATTTCAAAAAAGTTTACTGAGACATCACAAGCATCTTGAGAATTATAGCCATCCATAAAGACACGTATTCTTTCTACTGTTTCAAAACACTTAGCAATCATATAACGGTCTATTGTATGATTGTAACTCTTACAGATTTCAGCTTTAACGCCATCTACATTTGCATACATAGTAAAAAAACGATAACTGTTCCAAATAGGCTTAATCACATTTTTAAGTACATCGCGTACTAATTTACCTTCTTTATCAAGAAGTAAATTGCCACCACAAACTATAGTATCAGAAAGCATCAAAAATCTTAATGCATCAGAACCATACTTATCAAAAATTTCCATAGGGTCTGCATAATTATTTAAGCGTTTGGATAACTTTTGTCCTTTTATATCTAAAACTACACCATGGCATATACAATTTTTAAAGGGTTCTTTATCAAACAGAGCAGTAGATAGAACAAATAGAGTGTAAAACCAACCTCGAGTTTGTGCTATGTATTCAGTAATAAAATCTGCTGGGAAATTATTCTCAAACCATACTTTATTTTCGAATGGATAATGAACCTGTGCAAATGGCATTGAACCAGATTCAAACCAGCAGTCAAAAACATCAGGAACACGACGCATAATTGATTCTCCAGTTGGATCATCTGGATTAGGTCTCATCAAAGTATCTATAAACGGCCTGTGTAAATCTTCCACTTTAGTGTTAAAATCCCTTTCCAGTTCCTCTATTGAACCATATACATCTATTCTAGGGTATTTAGAATTATCTGATTTCCATATCGGTATAGGTGTGCCCCAAAATCTATTACGTGAAATTGACCAGTCATGCGCTCTTTCAAGCCATTTTCCAAATTGGCCATTTTTAATATGATTTGGGATCCAATTAACCTCTCTATTTAATTTTATCATCCTATCTTTCAGTTTTGTAACAGCAACATACCAAGAAGGCATGGCACGGTAAATTAATGGAGTGTCTGTTCTCCAACAATGTGGATAGTTGTGGATATATTGTTCTGTACAAAACCAATTTCCTTGCTCTTTCAACTTTTTTATAATGATATCATTAGCCTCAAAAACATTAGTACCTGCTAGACCTGAAATTTCATTAGTAAATTTTCCACCATTGTCAATAGGACAAATCACTGGAATATCATAGATTTGACAGAGATTAAAATCCTCCTCACCGAATCCTGGAGCAATATGAACAATTCCGGTACCATCTTCTTCTGTCACATGGTTGGCAGATAAAACACAAAATGCATTCTTTGTGTTTTTGAAATAATTAAATAACGGCTGATAGCGTAAACCTGTCAAATCACTT
Source organism: Wolbachia sp. (assembly GCA_022836975.1). Classification (GTDB taxonomy): domain Bacteria; phylum Pseudomonadota; class Alphaproteobacteria; order Rickettsiales; family Anaplasmataceae; genus Wolbachia. The sequence goes on along the minus strand of JAIXMJ010000008.1, from coordinate 1,290 downwards.
GCATTTAGTTCTACACGAGAACATATATTTGTATAATGACTGGCAAACTTATCAAAATAACTTGAAGCAAAGATGTACACTTGATTATCATTAAGTAATGCTGCACAATACTTAATATCTTTACCTACAGCTAAAGCTAAATTACTAGGAAGGGTCCAAGGAGTAGTTGTCCATGCAAGTAGTTTGCATACATTATTTTGAAATTGTTTTGGTTTATCTAGTAAGTCAAATGAAACAGTCACAGCTTTGCTTACTTTCTCTCTATACGCATTATCTAGTTTTGTCTCAAAATTGGATAACGGGGTTTCACATGCCCAGCTATAAGGTACAACACGTACTGATTCATATATTAGCCCTTTGTTATATAATTGCTTGAATCCCCATATAACAGATTCCATAAATGATTTATCCATAGTTTTATAATCATTATGAAAATCCACCCATCTTGCTTGTCTATTTACATACTTTTCCCATTCTGAGGCAAACTTCATTACAGAAGAACGACAATGGCCATTAAATCTTTCTACTCCAAACTTTTCTATTTCATTTCTACCTGATATTTTGAGCTCTTTTTCAGCACCCATTTCAGCTGGTAATCCGTGACAATCCCAACCAAATCTCCTTTCAACACGTCTCCCCAACATAGTTTGGTATCTAGCAAACGCATCCTTTATAAATCCAGTAAGTAAATGTCCGTAATGTGGTAACCCATTTGCAAATGGAGGACCATCATAAAATACGAAACAATTATTTTGAGAACGCTTTTCCACTGATTGCTCAAAAATTTTATTCTTTTGCCAAAATTCTATAATTTCTTTTTCAATTAAAGAAAAATTAGGATTGCTTGATGTGTCTGGATAATATTTCACTTTATTTTTTATTCTATAAACTAATTATCTATAAATTATATATATATTTAGGTCAATCCACTTTGTCATAAAACCCTTTGCACAATAATAGATCCTCTGCAAAGCACTGCGAAGTATTTTGAGTATGGAGTAGCCCAAAAGTAGAATTAGCTAAAAACCATGTTTTAGATTCACGAGACCAGCTATTATGCGGTCTTTTTACTACTTCTTTGTAATTCATTGCCATATTTTTATTTTAAAAATAATATTCTACTCCCTTATTTATTTCTTCTCACTTATTTTTTTGTAGCTTTGCAGAGGGTCTCTTGTTTAACGGATTCTTTTTCATTCTTCGATGTGGTAGTTCAACATTTTGATGAAACTTCTTCAAACCCCTGTAACCTGCATCAGCTAGGACTTTTATGCTCGGTAATATGTGGAT
>JAIXMJ010000079.1 GCA_022836975.1 Wolbachia sp. | reverse complement strand
GCCCTGACACTCAGTGTAAATGCCGATTTTCGATATATTTTTTAGGCGGCAACAACTTATACTTATATTACAGCCCAAAAACATATACACGTTCCTTTCAAACCTATCTAGTTTTTTATTTTAAGCCCAATTTAAAAAAGTCGTCCTGTAGATTGTCGAGGAGGTCATCCTGCATAACGGCACATACGGGTTTTTTGTAAATCATCGTCGAAAGATATGGAATCCTTACTCTTTTTGTTGAAAAAATGGTCGAGTTGAAATTAACACACAAAAAACTTATTGAAAAAATACAATCAGACTTTTCGAAATCTCTCTTCTCTCTCCCTGTCTAAAAACAATGTCAAAAATCTTTACACTAAATTGATTAATTAACCTTATTAATTAAACTTAATTAATAAATCTTTTTCAATAACTTACTCTCTACACTGCTATAAAAACTGACCCAATCAACGTCTTGAGACACTTTTCTTTGATTGACTTGCTGGCTGGCACCGATCTTCGTCGATAAACAGACGCCAAATTTTTCTTGTTTTTATAAATGAGAGTTTTTTTAATGACGCTCAAATTATAATGTTGAAATTTGGGGTCATCCGGTGTTCCAAAAGTTGCATGCATGGAATTTAGGAGCTATTGTGGATCAGGGGGTAACCCCAAGGCTAAAAAGCGAAAAAAATTTTTCTAAATTTTTAAAAAAATGACATATTTAGGGAAAATTTTATGCGAATTGATGATATAAATGATTCTATTATAAGAAAATTGTTGACGCAATATATAGAAAAAGATTATGTCTGTTAAAATTAAAGAAAAGTGGTCATCTTCTTTTATTACAGCTGTAGAGGAAGGAAATATTCAGCAAGTACAGGCACAATTGGAAAGCATAGGAGATGAGAATACCCAATATTACCTTGTTAATCTTAAAGGCATGCATAACAAGCCAATACTGCATATTGCTGCTGGAAGAAATCAATGGGGAGTATTCAAATTGTTAGTAGAAAAAGGAGCTGATGTTAATGCTAAAGATAGGTATGACGAGCCAATACTGCATCTTGTTGCTAAAAAAAATAAATGGGAAGTAGTCAAATTGTTGGTAGAAAAAGGAGCTGATGTTAATGCTATAGATAGGTATGACGAGGCGGCGTTGCACCTTGCTGCTGAAAGGGGTGAAGAGGATATCGCTAAATGGCTGGTAGAAAAAGGTGCTGATATTAATGCTAAATTCAAGAATGTCCATACGCCGCTACACAGGGCCGCTTATAAGAACGAATGGGCAGTAGTCAAATTGTTGGTAGAAAAAGGAGCTGATGTTAATACTAGAGACCAGGATGGTCGAACAGTGCTACACACGGCTGCAAATGTGGGTAACTTAGATGTTGTCAAATGGTTGGTAACTCCAGCCCCAGAAGGAGCTGGAGCTGATGTTAATGATAAAGATAAGTATGGCGAGACGGTGCTGCACATGGCTGCTGAAGGGGGGAAATGGAATATCGCTAAATGGCTGGTAGAAAGAGGAGCTGATGTTAATGCTACAGGCAAGTGGAGCCAGACGGTGCTGCACAAGGCTGCTGAATCTGGTAATTTGGGATTAGTCAAATGGTTGGTAGAGAAGAAAGGTGCTGATGTTAATGCTAATTACAAGGATGTCCAAACGCCGCTACACAGGGCCGCTTATAAGAACGAATGGGCGGTAGTCAAATTGTTGATAGAAAAAGGAGCTAATGTTAATGCTAGAGACCAGGATGGTCGAACAGTGCTACACAGGGCTGCTTATGCGAGTAACTTAGATGTTGTCAAATGGCTGGTAACTCCAGCTCCAGAAGGAGCTGGAGCTGATGTTAATGCTAAAGATAGTTATGACGAGACGGTGCTGCACAGGGCTGCTGAAGGGGGGAAATCGGATATCGCTAAATGGCTGGTAAAAAAAGGAGCTGATGTTAGTGCTACAGGCAAGTGGAGCCAGACGGTGCTGCACAAGGCTGCTGTCTCTGGTAATTTTGAATTAGTCAAATGGCTGGTAGAGAAGAAAAGTGCTGATGTTAATGCTATTATCAAAGGTAGTTGGTATGATGGTCACACGGTGTTGCACAAGGCTGCTGACTCTGGTAATTTGGAATTAGTCAAATGGCTGGTGATCGAGAAAGGCACTGATGTTAATGCTGTTATCAAGGGTGGTTTACTTGATGGTGCAACGGTGCTGCATCGTGCTGTTACTAATGGTAAATGGAATCTCCTCAAATGGTTGGTAACATCAGCTCCAGAAGGAGGAGGAGCTAATGTTGATGCTACAGATAACTTTGGTCAGACAGTACTGCACTGGGCTGCTTGTCAGGGTAACTTAGATGCCGTCAAATGGTTGGTAGAAAAAGGAGCTAATGTTAATGCTAAAGACAATGATGGCCAGTCGGTGCTGCACAGGGCTGCTTATGTGGGTAACTTAGATGCCGTCAAATGGCTGGTAGAAAAAGGAGCTAATGTTAATGCTAAAGACAATCAGGGCTGGACGGTGCTGCACAGGGCTGCTAAAGGGAGTAAATTGGATGTAGTCCTACAAAGACATACTAATATTCGTGCTAAAGGCAAGTATAGTGAGCTAATGTCGGATCATGCTCGGGGTAATTGGGATATTGTCCAATGGTTGCTGGAACATGAAAAAGTTAATGTTAGTGCTAAAGACAACGATGGCACGACAGTACTGCACTTGGCTGCTAAAGAAGGACAGCGAGAAATAGTCAAATTGTTGGTAGAAAAAGGAGCTGATGTTAATGCTAAAGACAAGAATGGTAAGACACCGAACTTGTCGTTTGGGAGTACTGCCAGATACCTTTGATCACTTTTGCATGATGTCTTAACCTGTCTACAATCAGCTCCTTATCTTCAAAAATATTATTCCAACTTTCAAAATCCTTTCCGTAGTAATTATTATTGAGTTATTCCCATAACAATCATGAAAAAAAGGATTTTCACCCCGGCTATGAAAAACTGTTTGGTATCACTATGGAGACCATTTACAACCAGGGGTAAAGTTAAATTTTGCTAAAAAATGCCTAGCTTTTTGCAAAAATATATTACAAAATAATCTATGGTACCTGAAATATATTTTATTCTGTCTGATGTAACTGACAAATTGGGGTGCTAAGCATAAATCTCTGCCGATAAACCAGCATGCTCTTATGCCTTATATCTTAGCTTACAAGGTTACTTTTAAGATTGTTTTGTAACTGTACAACTATACACATCAACCCGATTTCGAATTTTCCTTGAAATCAAAAATCCGAGCAGTCCAAGTTGTTGGTACCGTTAAATACAACCAAAAATGTTTTTGGACCAAGAAAATCTAATGATACCAGACAAAGTTATTTCAAAAATACGATTTTTTGGGCATTGAAACGAAAATTTCTATTTTNTCCTGAAGGAATTTTTTAAAAATTCTTGCGCCGATCGATTCAGTGACCCCAAAAACGGT
>JAIXMJ010000078.1 GCA_022836975.1 Wolbachia sp. | reverse complement strand
ATAATTGCAGATCGCTATCGAAATCGACGAAAACGTTTTAGTCTGAGGTTCAACTTAATTGCTGGAATTTACAACTTTGAGTTGATAAAATGAGTTATGCAAGAAGTCCAATGTAAAAAAATCATTTGTGTCATTAATGATCAGATAAAGTTACGACAAAAACAAATTTACACTAGATCCTCTGCAAAGCACTGCGAAGTATTTTGAGTATGGAGTAGTCCAAAAGTAGATATTAGCTAAAAACCATGTTTTAGATTCACGAGACCAGCTATTATGCGGTCTTTTTACTACTTCTTTGTAATTCATTGCCATATTTTTATTTTAAAAATAATATTCTACTCCCTCATTTATTTCTTCTCACTTATTTTTTTGTAGCTTTGCAGAGGGTCTATTGAATTGCTGGCAAGATTATACAAATAGATAGAAGAAAGGGTTTTGGAGTTTCACTATCGCAATTTACAGTTGCAAAATAAGTTCGGAAAGTTGCATAGATCTTAAGTTACTCATATGTTATACTTTATAAGTTTATGATCTATTTCATACTTAATTAAATTTCTGAGTTTTCACATGGTAAAACAAGATAATACTATTAACGCAAATAATCAAGATGCAAGGTTACCTAGGATGCTGGTAGGTACAGATGAGTTTTATGATCTACTAGTCAAAAGTGATATTTTTGTTGATAAAAGTCTAATGATCAAGGAATTATTAGAGGATAGTGGAAAGGTAATCNTANTNGCCCGTCCGAGACGCTTTGGTAAAAGCTTAAATATGGATATGCTTCGTAAGTTCTTTGAGATAGAAGTTGATGATCAAGGAAGACCGTTACCTTTAGAAAAGAAAGTGAATCACAAATTATTTATCGGTGGAGAAATTGATCTAGGTTTTGATGAAATTAAGGTACTTAAACCACTAAAAATTGCAAGTATTACAAACAGCATAAAACGTCAAGGGCACTCTCCTGTTATTTACATTAATTTTAAAGATGTAAAAGGAAGCAGTTATGCAGAAATTGAGAATGGAGTAAGAAATCAAATAACACAATCATTTATTAATTGCCGTTATTTAAAACATTATATAGCAGAAGATTCTGTATTACTAGATGAGATACAGAAGGAGAAATTAAGTAGATATTTTACAGGAAAGCTTTATAAGGAAGATATTACAGATGGTTTAAAATTTTTGAGTGAATTACTCTTTAAACATTTTAGCCAAAAAGTGTACATCTTAATTGATGAATATGATACGCCGATCAATAGTTCCTATCTTAAATTTGGAAAAAATTCAGAGGGATTTGAACAAGTATTGGAATTATTTCGTAAATTATTTGGTAGCAGCTTAAAGAGNAATCCTTATTTAGAAAAAGGAGTAATAACTGGAATATTACGAGTTGCCAAAGCTAATCTATTTTCAGATTTAAATAACGTTAAAGAATATACTTTGCTGGATGAAAGATTCTCTAGATTTTATGGTTTCACTCAAGAGGAAGTAGACGAACTACTTACTAAAGTGCCCACTAAAACGACTCCAGAAAAAATTAAAGAGTGGTATAACGGCTACACTTTTGGGAAAGAGATAATATATAATCCATGGTCAATTATGCTATGTTTATCAGAAAATGGCAAGCTTGATCATTATTGGCTAGACAGTGGTGGCACTGGCCTCGTTGACCACATTTTACTTTCGGATGAAATGCAAGAGGATTTACAAAAATTAGCGGCAGCTCAAACTATTGTCTCACCCATTATAAAACAAATAAGTTTTGCTGAGATAAAAACTAAAACTGGCTTATTTAGTCTATTATTATTTAGTGGATACTTAAATCCTGTTTCTAAAAAATCAGAGGAAGATATTTATGAGTTATCCGCACCTAATAAGGAAGTGAGATATATATATAATAACAGGATTCTACGATGGGTGACTGATCAATTAGAGATCGACAGCTCAAGATATTATTCTTTTATTACTCTATTGCCTAGTGGCAAAATAGAAGAATTTAAAGAGAAATTACAAGAATTATTGCTCAATGCTACCAGTTTTCATCAGACAGGAGAGAAGAAAGCCGAGCTATTTTATAGTGGTTTTATGCTTGGTTTAATCAATATGTTATCTCCAGATTATATAATAGAAAGTGAAAAAGAGAGTGGTAAAGGAAGAAGTGATGTTATTTTAATTCCTAAAACAGGCAGAGTAGAACCTGCTATTATTATGGAATATAAGATAGCTAAAGTCACAGAAGAACTAGAAGCTATTGCTAAAGCAGGATTAGCGCAAATTAATGAGAAACAATATGATATTAAAATTAAAGAACATAAGCATGTACAAAAGACTATCAAAATCTCCATGGCTTTTTGTGGTAAAGAGGTAGCTTTAGAGTATCAGGTAGCTTGATATAATAAACAGAATCAAAAGTGTAGCCTTTTCATTACAGATCCTAATAATGTGGGATAAGGGAAAAATGAGGAAAAAATGTCAGTAGCATATTATTCTGTACTTCTGAAATCTTGCTGGCTAATACAATATAGCCCTATTGCTGCTGCATTTGAAACATTTAAACTATTAATATTATTTGATATTGGTATTTTCAAAAGTTGATCACAATTTTCTTTTATCAGTCTACGCAATCCTTTTTCTTCAGAACCAAAGAGTAAAACTCTCTTTTTTGACACCATGCATATATCTCTACCAGTATTACAGTCAAATCCATAGCACCAATAGCCTAAGTTTTTTAATGTTTTTATAGTACTTACTATATTTACAACATATATTAATGGCACGATTTCTAGAGCACCGCTTGCTGCCTTTGCAATAGATGCATTTTCGGCAGGTGAATGATTATAAGGCAGAACCAACGCATCAACATTAAAACACGCAGAAGTTCTTAAAATTGAGCCTATATTGTAAGTATCAGTGACTTGGTCCAGAATAACAATAGTGGAGATATCACAAGAATTTTTTGCTATTTCTTCAATGGTTACACTATTAGAGATTTCTTTCACTCTGAGAGCTATATATTGGTGTGTTATATCTTGAGGTAAAATTTTATTAAATATTTTATTTTCTATTATTCTGGTTGCAATATTCCTCTCTTTGATACATTGCGTAATCTCTTTTGCATATTGCTCATAAGAATTTTGTGATAATAATAATTCTAAGCATTGTCTATTTTTATTTTTTAATGCAGATATACAAGTATGTTTACCATATAACCAAAAACTTTTTAATGATTTCATATGCCGTCAGATTGGAAAAAAAATGTTAAACGCATAGAATGTAAAAAAATCATTTGTGACATTAATGATCAGATAAAGTTACGACAGAAACAAATTTACACTGATAATTCTACTGTAAGGTTAGATACTTTGCAAATGAACACAAGTGATAAGCACCTTATCAGTGCTACATTAGACCTGCATCATTATAGTATTAATGACGCTTACCATAAATTAATAGATTTCATTACTAAAAATTATCAAACATGCAACAGATGCCTATTAGTGGTAACTGGGCATGGTAGTACCACAAGTGAAATAGAAACTATAAAAAGTAGCCTACATATATGGTTAAATAACCCTAATATTCAACACATGATTTTATCC
>JAIXMJ010000077.1 GCA_022836975.1 Wolbachia sp. | reverse complement strand
CGACGAAATTCTTCGCTTCCTAACTTATTTATTTTTTCAAACTTCATTATTCCTACTCTACTATTTTTTACTTTACTATTTTACAATCTTTAATGTAGTTATGCAAGAAGTCTATTTCTTTTCACTTATTTTTTTGTAGCTTTGCAGAGGGTCTATTGATGTAGCTCAGTAGATTTGTCTTAAACACACACTTCAAATATAGTGGTTATGACATAAGTGTAATGAACATAATACATTTAAATATTTTTTGTTTACTTCATGATGGAGATGTGTTATAAGACAATTATCTTATACTGATATGAGGGAAAAGGTTTGGTAGTTCCAAAAAGGAAAAAATCTAAGTCACGGCGTAATATGCATCGTTCTCATCATGCTATTAAGCCTAAGAATGTTGTGTTACATTCAGTAACAGGGGAGTTTATGCTTTCTCATAGAATAGCAATTGATGGTTATTATAAAGATAGGAAGGTTCTGTCTAAACAACAAGTAGTAGAGTAGTTTGTTATGCTATCTGTTAGCAATGAGGTAGTTATTGCTTTGGATGCTATGGGAGGTGATTTTGCATCTACATCCGTGGTGCAGGGTGCTGATTTTTTTTTAAACAATCTTCTTTTAGATTTTAGTGTTAAGGTTTTTTTTCGTATTTACGGTGATCAGCAAAAGCTACGGCCTCTTATTTTACAGCATAAAAAGGTAAATGATAATTCTGAATTAATTCACTGTTCTGATGATGTTTTAGCAAATGATAAGCCGTCTTTTGCGTTGCGATACCGTAAAGATTCGAGTATGAGGGTTGCTATTGAAGCTGTAAAACATGGTCAAGCTGTAGGTATGGTATCTTCAGGTAATACAGGTGCATTGATGGCAATTTCAAGGTTTGTTTTAGGTACTTTACCAAATATATATCGTCCCGCTATTGTATCTACATGTCCGACACAATCTAAGAGTTTTACGTTACTTGATCTTGGAGCAAATGTTGATTGCAATGCTGATTCGTTGTTTCAATTTGCGTTAATGGGAAGTATATTTGCAAAGGTTGCATTAAAAATTGATGATCCATTGGTTGCTTTATTAAATATCGGTACAGAAGAAATAAAAGGAACAGATTCAGTAAGAGGTGCATTTGAATTACTGAAAAATGCTTCAGGTATTAATTTTAAGGGTTATATAGAGGCTAATGAATTTTTAGATGGGAAAATAGATGTGATAGTTGCTGATGGTTTTGTAGGTAATGTTATGCTAAAAACAGCTGAAGCCACTGCAAATACTTTTATTAATGTTATAAGGAAGGAAGTGTGCAATTCGTTAGTAGCTAAGATGTTTTTAAAATCTAGGTTGAGTAAGGCCCTAATGCGTTTTGATCCTAAAATGAGAAGCGGAGCTATGTTTTTAGGATTAAATGGTATTGTTATTAAGAGCCATGGAAATTCTGACGCAATTTCATTTGCTCATGCGATAAAATTTGCATTAGATGTTATCAGCGCTAATCTTAATCAAAAAATAATTAATGGAGTAGGAGTAAGTAGTATTGAATAAAAATATGATATTGAGTACAGGATCATGTTTGCCAGAAAGAGTGTTAACTAATGATGAAATTGCGTTAACTATTGATACGAGTGATGAATGGATTAGACAAAGGACAGGGATTACTCAAAGGCATATAGCGGATAAGAAGGAATTAACGTCAGATTTAGCTGTTAAAGCAGCACGTAGTGCATTAGCAGATGCAGGAATTTTAGCAGATGAAATTAATTTAATTATAGTTGCAACAACGACAGCAGATAAAGCTTTTCCTAGTTGTGCGACAATTGTACAGAATAATTTAGGATGTAAAAATGCATTTTCATTTGATATACAAGCTGCATGTTCTGGTTTTATATATGCGGTTGTAGTAGCAGATTCGCTTATGAAATCAGATAGTAGAATAAAATATGCATTGGTTATAGGTGCAGAGATAATGTCTAAACTTGTTGATTGGCAAGATAGATCAACTTGTGTGTTGTTTGGGGATGGTGCTGGTGCAATAGTAATGAAGCATAGAAGCGAAGTAGGGAAGGGTATATTATCTAGTGATGTGTATTCTGATGGCAACATAGATATATTGTATGCAAAAGAGAAAATATATATGAATGGTAGAGAAGTATTTAGGCATGCAGTAGATAAGTTGACTACTACGGTAGAGAATGTATTATACAATAGCCATCTAAAAATTTCTGATATAAACTGGCTTGTTCCGCACCAGGCAAATATACGTATTATTGAATCAATAACAAAGAAATTAAAATTCCCAATTGAAAAAGTTATTAATACAATAGATAAGCATGCAAACACTTCTGCTGCATCAATCCCACTTGCCTTAGATTACGGTATAAAAACATCAAAAATAAAGCCAGGGAACCTTATACTACTTATAGCAATAGGTGCGGGACTAACCTGGGGCTATATATTGCTACGTTATTAAAATTTATTTATTCTCTATCTTTTCTATTAATTTTTTTACCAGCCCCCTCAACTTCTTACTAGTTTCATCAAGTGCAACTATTATATCATCTTCTGTATTATGTGATTCAACTAACTCCTTATAATTATCTCTTATATAATTGTTAATATCTGTCAATTGAGCGATAATCATATCTAAGCTTAAGCCCCCTCCCAATAATTGAGAATTTTGCTGCATTACACTATTTAGCATTCCCCCCTCAAAAAGGTGCTTGGATGCCTGTATAAATGGCTTTAAGGTTTGAGAAAATAACTCAGGATTCTTAGTTAACTTTTCCATCTGTTCCTTACAAGCCTCCATCATGAATGCATCTTCTTGTTCTTTGTCGACCATAATTAAACCCATTTAAATATTTATAACTATTATACATTATTTTATCACTAAAAACAATGTAAAAATTAATTCAGTCAAAAAATTTCCCCTGATACGTTACAATTTTCAGAAGCTAATTCTATTAACTTGTTTAGTGCTTCGTCTGTTTGCAGGTATATGGCATTAACACATAATTTTGTATGCTTTGTTTCAGATGCATATACTTTTACTATTACTTCTAAAGCAGCTTTACTTGCTGAATATGCTCCGCAACATGGATAAGATGAAGGGGGTGTTGAGTTTGCAAAAATTATTCTGCCTGCATTAGATTTTTTTAGTATAGGATCTAGATTTTTTAATATATACCAATTGGCAATACAGTTTGTGTTCATTATGTTCTGAAATGTGACCAGATCATAATCTTGAATAGGGCTTAAATTACCCAAGGTCTCTGCACACGCAACCAATATATCAAGGGAACCACTTATGAGCTTACTTGTAAATACCTTTACACTTTCAAAATCCAAAAGGTTTAGCTGTATGAGTGTGACAGAATCTTCTTTAAATTCTTCTAATTCTTTAATTTCGTTGTACAGTAAATTTAAATTATCTATTGACCTTGAAACCAAAATTACACTTGCACCTTCTCTAATAAACCTTTTAGTAACAGCTGAACCTATCTTACCAGATGCACCGGTTATAAGGGCAACTTTACCTACCAAAAGTTTCATATTTAGCACATTTTAAATGAAAATTAAATTTAGCACCATATATAAAAATTAAGCTTATCATATAAAAAAATAATATTCTTCAA
>JAIXMJ010000076.1 GCA_022836975.1 Wolbachia sp. | reverse complement strand
CTCAAGCACTTTCGTAGGGTTGCTACTCGTTATGATAAATTAGCCATCGCTTTCTTATCTTTTGTTCATATTGCTGCTATTTATCTTTGGTTGAAATAAATGTCGACACTACCTAGCTTTCTCTGTTCTATTGTTAAAAAGATTATGAACAGGCTCTTACTATCACTAAACTTTATTTTGTTAACGGTGCCATAAATCAAGTTCTGTCTCATACATCTTTAGGTAGATATTGCTCTAATTAGAATGACTATTAATATAGTCACTATAAAATATAGTGTAATTTTCCTTCGTTGTATGTTACAATAATTATTATTCTTTTGAACGTCTTGCAGCTTATAATCAGCTATCAGATTTAATTTTTCTATCAGAGAAGATAATCCTGTCATGGTCTTAATAGGATAAAAGTTTTTTATTTTTTCTTTATACTTAAACTTATTTACGTGTTGATTTTTCATCCATTCCTCCACTACTTTCCACATATTAATTTCAGGATAGACTTTTCTGCATATTCCTTCCACATGTATAGTGGTTTTCTGTAGTAATAAAAGTTGTATTTGAATTTTCATATTAAAATCTCTGGTTATTTTTAATAACTGGGAAAGCAAATTAGCAAATGAGATCTTTTTTATAGGCTGACCAACAATTGGCTCACCTATTGCCCTGCATGCAGTAACAAAATCTTTATATTGTGGTGCAACATAACCAGCTTTAAAATGGATTTTTGCTACATGATTGTAGTCACGGTTTAAGAAACCCTTTAGTATTTCCATGACATAATAACATGTTTCACGATCTATTCTACCCATGATTCCACAATCTAAAGCAATAATATTGTTGTCACTATCGATCATTAAATTCCCTGGGTGCATGTCAGCATGGAAAAAACAGTCCCTATATGCTTGATTGCAAAATGATTGTATAAGGTTGATAGCTATTTGTTTATTGTGTACATCAATCTCATATATTGGTTTAGCCTCTATCCATTCTAAAGTTAAAACTTTTTTTGATGTTCTACTCCAATCTACCTCAGGCACATAAAAACCTTTATCTTTCATTGTATTTTCTCTTAACTCTGAAGAATGAGCCGCTTCAAAACGCAAATCTAACTCTAATTTACAGATCCCAGCAAAAGTTTCAACTAACTTTACTGGCGTTAGCCTTCTTGACTTTTTACTAAACTTTTCTAAAATTCCTGCAAGCCAAAAAAGCATTTTTATATCTCTTAAAAAAACTTTTGCAATATTTGGTCTTAGGATTTTTACAGCTACTTTTTTACCTTCTATCGTAACTGCTTGATGTACTTGAGAGATTGAAGCTGCTGCAACTGGTACTTTATTGAAATCTGAAAAAATTTCACTTAATTTGCAATTAAATTCACTTTCTACAGTTTTGATTGCTATTTTGTGTGAAAAGGATGGAAGCCTATCACATATCAAAAGTAAGCTATCTGTAATATCTTTATTTAAAATATCACTACGTGATGAAATTGATTGCCCAAATTTAATAAACACTGGACCAAGTTTCTTAAGAGCATGTATTAATTTTTGGCCCTGTATCTTATTCATTGATTTTCTAGATAAGCAAAATAATATGTTATAACGTAGTAGTATTATAATTACATACAAAAGACGTATAATATTTCTGATCATTTTATCGTGTAACTACTGAATATTGCATTGAGAGACTTATCTTTTATTATCTCATTAGGCTTTCCTTGACAGTAAATGTGGTGGTTTATACATACAATATAATCTGAAAACGGAATAACAGAATCTAGATCATGAGAAGTCATTAAAATTGATACTAATTTTTCTTTTCTTATTTGGTTTATAATATCATAAAACTTTACACGTGCATGTATATCCATAGTACTGACTGGTTCATCTAAAATAATCAAATCAGGGTTTTTAATCAAGCAGCGGGCTAATAACAGTAATTGTGTTTGTCCTGCAGAAATTTCTAACACTTGATGCTGTAGTATATTCTCAATTCCTGCTAACTCTACTACTTTAAAAAAGGTAGAATACCTTTTTTTTGGTTTTACAATAAAACTATTTAGAAGAAAATATTCAACTGTTATTGGCATCAAGTTACTCATAATAAAGTTTTGTGGCATGTAACTTATTTTCACATCTTTGGCAAATGTAATGTTGCCTGTGTAGTTTGTGTTTATACCTGTTACTGCTTTTACTAAAGAGGTTTTACCACCACCATTTGGCCCGAGTATTGTGATGACATTTCCTTTTTCTACTGATATATTGATATCATCTAAGATTTTTCTGTTATCGTATTTAAGTGTAAGATTTTCTATCTTTAATAAACTTTTTTGTATATGAGACATTTATTTTTCTTTTTTTTACTAATATTATATTATAATGCTGCTTTTTCAGCTAGTTTAAAAGTTGTAGCCACAATAAAGCCTATACACTCACTTGTTTCTTCTGTTACAGATGGAATTCTTAAACCAGATTTACTGGGTTATGAAACCACTTCTTTACATGATTATACATTAAAACCATCTAGCATAAGCAAAATGGAGTCAAGTAACGTAATATTTTACATAGATGACAATTTAGAGACGTTTGTAAAAACTTTCGCTAAGAATAAAATATTGGTAAAATTGTCAGATGCCGTTGATCCACTTCTCGCACGTTCTCCATCATTTTCACGAGATATACCTGTTGCAAAAGATTTACATATTTGGCTTAGCCCTGGCAATGCAAAACTCATTATAAACTACATCAGTGAAAGATTGTCTAATATAGATAAGGAAAACTCTGCAAAGTACCACGATAATGCAAAGAAAGCTATAAATAGGATAGATCAAGAAGTAGAAAGTATTTCAAAAGAGCTAAATAACTTCAAAAATCAAAAGTATATAGTTACTCATGATGCCTACCAATATTTCGAAAAATATTTTGGCCTCAGTAGTCCAAGTGTTATCCTATCAATAGAAGAAGATTCATACATGAGTGTAAAAAGCTTAATTAAGTTAAACAAGATAATGAAAGAAGAAAATATAAAATGTGTGTTTTCTAATTCATCGGAAAATCCTAAAATTCTTTCGAATAATTCAAATACAAAAATCATAATACTTGATCCTGTAGGATCAGACCTCAAACCTGGAAAGGATGCATACCTAACCGTAATAAATAATATTGCTCAAAACTTTCAATCTTGTTTTAATGATTCACAAAAATGACATTTTATTAAAAATAGCATAGTCTTTTATCATACATTACACGGTAAGTTATAGCCTTTGCACCAAAGGTCCGCATAAGATAAAAATAAGTAATAAGAGCCTGTTCACAATCTTTTTTTAACCAGAACATTTTCTCTATCCTCATTCGGTTTTTTACCTCATTTCTTGAAATAGTCGTAACAATTGCGCCATTTTGGAAACTCTTTTGGCAGCATTCACCACTGACAGCCACTTTTTCAGCACACCACAAAATAACTCAAAGTTTTCTTGGTTTCCTCTTCTTCTTCCGTATGCTTTCTAAAATTAACCTAATCTTTTCGAATTTTTCATGATCTTGGGTATATGTTTCTCATAGTTCACCTTACTTCAACCATACTCATCTCACCATATTTATAGATCGCGTACAGGCTCTTAGAGGTTTTTTGCGATATTTTTTGTAAGGTAATACAACGTTGCTTTGTATCTTTTGCCACCCTTGGTATCCAGAATCAGCATGTTTCATGCTCTCTGTAGGTAGCATTTTCTCTTGTTT
>JAIXMJ010000075.1 GCA_022836975.1 Wolbachia sp. | reverse complement strand
CTTGAAAGTGTAAAAGCAAAAAATAATTTTTCGTTTTTATACTTACAGAAAGAAAACTAATTAAGCGATATTTATAAAAGAGAAATTTCATAATTATTTTGTTTCTTTTTAGAAAAGTTAGCCTGGCAATTATCCTTTTGATTGATAAAAAAAACAAAGCAAATGTGAAAAAATCAATTTATTTGTGTAATAGAACAATTACTGAACAAAAATCTTTTATTTTTGTATTAGAAGGAAACCTTGCCTAATTAGTTTACATGTCAGAACTACGAAAGAACAAGACACCATCAAGCACAATAACAGNANCNTNAAAATATCGAGTTCATAACTCTGATGGTAATAAGCTTTCTTGTTTTTTCAATAGAAAGCAAATTACATTTGTTTTTCTTGCAGTTGTTTTTTCAAACTACCAATAAAAGAGGCTGATCCGGACTGAAAATAAGCCCCGTTTAATGCCTGGTATGAAGTACAGATTTATATTGTATCTGTAAATAAAGAAAGTGGAGTCTATTTAAAGCATTATACTTGCTCTTATATGATGACATCTGGCTAGAAAATTTTTAAATGTTAATTTTTTTGTATTGACTATTTGGGTTTATTATTTTATAAGTAGAGAACTCGGTTATTTTTTAGCTTAACATGCCTACAATAAATCAATTGGTACGTAAGGGTAGATCAAGACTAATACGTAAAAAGAAGGTTCCTGCATTGGGAGAGACAAATCCACAAAGGAGGGGTGTGTGTACTAAAGTATACACTACAACACCTAGGAAGCCTAATTCAGCTCTGCGTAAGGTAGCAAGGGTACGGATTGGTGGATATGGTGAAGTAACTGCATATATACCTGGTGAGGGTCATAATCTGCAAGAACACTCAGTTGTCTTGATACGTGGTGGGCGTGTTAAAGACCTTCCAGGTGTGCGTTACCACATAATTAGGGGTGCACTTGATTTGCGTGGTGTACAGAATAGGAAAAAGGCTCGTTCAAAATATGGTATGAAAAAATCTGGTTAATAAGTTATGGCTCGTTCTAGTAAGGCAAGAAAAAGGGAAGTTGGTATTGATGCGCGTTATAGTAGTGTATTATTAATGCGTTTTATCAATACAGTAATGAAATGTGGGAAGAAATCTATTGCAGAAAAAATTGTTTATGGCGCGCTTTCTCTAATTGAGAAGAGGACTAATGAAAATGTATTATCGGTTTTTGAGACAGCAGTAGAAAATGTTACTCCTGCTATTGAAGTGCGTTCTAGGCGTGTAGGTGGTGCTACTTATCAAGTACCTGTAGAAGTAAGAAAAAATAGGGCTGTTTCTTTGGCATTAAGATGGATTGTTAAATCAGCTTCTGCTGTGCGCAAAAAAAATGGTAAAACCTTTGCTGATTGTTTACACGTTGAGATATTAGATGCATATAATAAACGTGGTGGTGCATTTAAAATGTGTGAAGAGAAGTACAAGATGGCTGAAGCCAATAAAGCATTTTCTTATCTTAGTTTTTAATATAGATATAAAGGCATGAGTGAAGTTTCAATATCTAAGTATCGCAATATAGGGATAATGGCTCATATAGATGCGGGTAAGACTACCACTACAGAGCGTATCCTGTTTTATACTGGTAAGCAAAATAGGATCGGGGAAGTGCATGATGGTGCGGCATCTATGGATTGGATGGAGCAGGAGAAAGAACGTGGTATTACTATTACTTCTGCTGCTACAACATGTTTTTGGAATAACCATAGGATTAATATAATCGATACTCCTGGTCACGTTGATTTTACTATTGAAGTTGAAAGGTCTTTAAGAGTTTTGGATGGTGCAGTTGCTGTGTTTGATGGTGTTGCTGGGGTTGAACCTCAATCTGAGACTGTTTGGCGGCAATCTAATAAGTATAATGTCCCTCGTATTTGTTTTGTGAACAAGATGGATAGGATAGGGGCAGATTTTTATCGATGTGTTGAAATGATAAAGAGCAAGCTTTCTGCGCTACCTTTGGTTGTTCAGCTTCCTATCGGCAGTGAAAAGGATTTTAGTGGAGTAATAGATTTGATTAGCATGAAGGCTATTATATGGAAGAATGAAGCATTAGGTGCCGAGTTCTTTTATGGTGATATTCCTGCTGATCTATTAGGTCAAGCCAAGAAGTTCCGCGAAACATTATTAGAGAATTTAGCTTATATAGATGATGAGGCAATGGATATTTTCTGTGATAGTAATGAAGAAGGTATATGCGATAATGCTGAAAATAAAAGGTACTCTATTGATTTGTTGAAAAAATATATAAGAAAGGGTACTATTCAAGGTAATTTTGTTCCTGTGTTATGTGGGTCGGCTTTTAAAAACAAAGGAGTACAGCCTCTTTTGGATGCCGTAGTTGATTTCTTACCTTCTCCTATAGATATGGACACAATCACTGGTAGCGATCCTAAAAATTCTGAGGTGGCTATCACGATTAAACCATCAGAGGAAGAGAAGTTCGTTGCTCTTGCATTTAAGGTAATGAATGATAAATTTGTAGGTAGCTTGACATTTATCCGTATTTATTCTGGTAGATTGAAATCTAAATC
Source organism: Wolbachia sp. (assembly GCA_022836975.1). Taxonomy (GTDB): domain Bacteria; phylum Pseudomonadota; class Alphaproteobacteria; order Rickettsiales; family Anaplasmataceae; genus Wolbachia. Next base: position 1,185 of record JAIXMJ010000075.1, on the reverse strand, counting down.
TATCGTTTTAAATTCTGGAAAAGATGAAACGGAGTCAATCGGCAGGATATTGCTTATGCATGCAAATAATAGAGAAGATATTACAGAAGCTAAAGCTGGTGATATAGTTGCATTGGTTGGTTTAAAAAAGACAATTACTGGTGATACTCTATCTGCACGTGATTTTCCTGTGTTATTGGAGCGTATGGAGTTTCCTGATCCTGTAATTGAAATTGCAGTAGAGCCTAAAACTACTGCGGATCAGGAAAAATTAGGTGTTGCTTTAAGTAGGTTAGTTGCAGAAGATCCGTCTTTAAGAATGTCGGTGAATGCAGAGAGTGGTCAAACTATATTGAAGGGTATGGGTGAATTACATCTTGAAATTATTGCTGATAGAGTGAAGCGTGAATTTAACGTTGATGTAAGTATTGGCGCTCCACAAGTTGCATATCGTGAAACTATTACTAAAGCTGTTGAAATTGAGTATTTGCATAAGAAGCAGTCTGGTGGTGCTGGCCAGTTTGCTAAAGTCAAAATATTATTTGAGCCTTTGGAACCTGGTTCTGGGTTTCAATTTGAGAGTAAGGTTGTGGGTGGTGCTATTCCAAAAGAATATATTCCTGGTGTACAGAATGGTTTAGAATTAATAAAAGAGGGTGGTATAATTTCTGGGTTTCCAGTTATTGATTTTAAAGCTACGCTAATTGATGGAGCTTTCCATGAAGTGGATTCTAGCCCTTTAGCTTTTGAGCTTGCTGCTAAAGGTGCTTTTAAGGAAATGGCAAATAAAGCTGGTCCTAAGATATTAGAGCCTATAATGAAAATTGAAGTTATCACTCCTGAAGAATACATGGGTGATATTATGGGTGACATTAACAGTAGAAGAGGGCAGGTTTCGAGTATGGAAACACGTAATAATAGTACTATAATTATTGCATTAGTTCCTCTTGCGAATATGTTTGGTTATATTAATGTTTTGCGTTCTATTTCTCAAGGGAGAGCTCAATATAGTATGCATTTCTCTTGTTATGAACAAGTACCACAGTATGTGGTTGATGAGTTAAAGTTAAAGGTATAATTGAGGTTAAAGTTATGACAACAGCATTTGGGAAGCCGCATGTAAATGTAGGGACGATAGGGCATGTAGATCATGGGAAGACGACATTGACAGCGGCAATAACGAAGCATTACGGGAAATTTGTGAGA
>JAIXMJ010000074.1 GCA_022836975.1 Wolbachia sp. | reverse complement strand
AGTTTCCAGCCTTTGATGACACTTTTCCTGAAGCAATCTCGGTAAAACGAGCTTCATTGCCAATGATGACTGAAGTATATAAACATATAGAAAATCTAGAAAATCAAGATATCCTAGACATGGAAAACAGTTTTAATGTTTATAGTGAATTATTGGTTAATATTTCTAGAGTATGCTTTGATATAAGTGATCAAACAATTTATAAAACAACTTGCCAAAAACTGCTGTCTATTAGAGAAAAGCATCTTGGGAATGATCATCCAGATGTTGCTGTAGCACTTGATTATTTAGCACAAGCCTACGGTGATTCAGGTGATCACCAAACTGCAAAATTGTTGCTTGAAAGGGCGTTGAAAATTCAAGAACTCCATTATGACCCTAATAACGTTGTAGTGGCTTCAACACTTAATAATTTATCATGTTCCTATGGACACTTAGGTGATCCACAAACTCAGAAAGCATTGCTGGAAAGGGCATTAAAAATTCAAGAACTCCATTATGGTCCTGATCACATTAAAGTGGCTAAAGTGCTTGTAAATTTAGCAGATGCCTATGGCTCTTTAGGTGATCCCCAAACTCAGAAAACGTTGCTGGAAAAGGCATTGAAAATTCAAGAACTCCATTATGGCCCTAATCATTTTGAAGTGGCTAAAACACTAAAAAATTTATCAGTTACCTATAGCTCTTTAGGCGATCCCCTAACTCAGAAAGCATTGCTGGAAAGGGCATTGAAAATTGATGAACTCCATTATGGTCCTGATCACTTTAAAGTGGCTAAAGTGTTTGCAAACTTAGCAACTGCCTATGGCTCATTAGGTGATCCCCAAACTCAGAAAAAGTTACTGGAAGAGGCATTGAAAATTCAAGAACGCCATTATGGCCCTAATCACTTTGAAGTGGCTATAACACTTAACAATTTGTCACTTGCCTATGGCAATTTAGGTGATCCCCTAACTCAGAAAGCGCAGCTGGAAAGGGCATTGAAAATTCAAGAACTTCATTATGGTCCAGATCACTTTAAAGTGGCTACAGTGCTTGCGAATTTAGCAGATGCCTATGGTGATTTAGGTGATGCTCAAATGCAGAAAACGTTGCTGGAAAGGGCATTAAAAATACAAGAACTCCATTATGGTCCTGATCATTTTCAAGTGGCTACAACGCTTAACAATTTATCACTTGCCTATGCCTCTTTAGGTGATCCTCAAACTCAGAAAACGTTGCTGGAAAGGGCATTGAAAATTACTGAAATCCATTATGGCTCTGATCACTTTCAAATAGCTACAACGCTTAACAATTTATCACTTGCCTATAGCTCTTTAGGTGATCCCTCAACTCAGAAAACGTTACTGGAAAGGGCATTGAAAATTCAAGAACTCCATTATGACCCTGATCATTTTCAAGTGGCTATGACACTTAACAATTTATCAGATGCCTATAGATCTTTAGGTGATACCCAAACTCAGAAAACGTTGCTGGAAAGGGTGTTGAAAATTCAAGAACTCCATTATGGCCCTGATCATTTTAATGTGGCTACAACGCTTAGCAATTTAGCAACTGCCTATAGCTCTTTAGGTGATCCCTCAACTCAGAAAACGTTATTGGAAAGGGCGTTGAAAATTCAAGAACTCCATTATGGCCCTGATCACTTTCAAGTGGCTAAAACACTTGCAAATATAGAAGTGGCCTGTGGTGATTTAGGTGATCATCAAACGAAGAAAACATTATTAGAAAAAGCATTAAAAATCAATGAACACCATTATGGTCCTGATCATTTTCAAGTGGTTGCAATACTTCACGAGTTAGCAGTAGCCTATGGCGATTTTGGTGATCATCAAACGAAGAAAACATTATTAGAAAAAGCATTAAAAATTAATGAACACCATTATGGTCCTGATCATTTTCACATAGCTACAACATTGGATAGTTTGGCTTTAGCATTTGGTGATTTGGGAGATCCAAAAACACAAAAAGATTTATTGGAGAGAGCATTGAAGATTAAAGAGCTTCATTATGGCTCTGATCATTTTGAAGTAGCCATAACATTGGTTAATTTAGCTATTGCATTTGGTCAACTTGGAGATCCAAAAACACAAAAAGATATATTGGAGAGAGCATTGAAGATTCATGAGCTCCATTATGGTCCTGATCATTTTCACATAGCTACAACATTGGATAGTTTGGCTTTAGCATTTGGTGATTTAGGAGATCCAAAAACACAAAAAGATTTATTGGAGAGAGCATTGAAGATTAAAGAGCTCCATTATGGCCCTGATCATTATAAAGTAGCCATGACATTGGTCAATTTAGCTATTGCATTTGGTGAACTAGGTGATCCAAAAACAAAAAAAGATATATTGGAGAGTGCATTGAAGCTTCTAGAGCTCCATTATGGCCCTGATCACTATAAAGTAGCCATAACATTGGTTAGTTTAGCTAATGCATTTGGTCAACTTGGAGATCCAAAAACAAAAAAAGATTTATTGCAGAGAGCATTGAAGATTAAAGAGCTCCATTATGGTCCTGATCATTTTGAAAGCATCAAAACGGCTATTTTAATTGAAACTGATGATGGTGATCCAGCAAAAGCCAGTCTACAATTGCTTGAAAAATTATTGGCAGCAGCTGAAGCTCAATTTCAGCCAGGTTATCCTATAGTAAGTGAAATAAAGGAAATAATAGGTAGAAAAAAATTGCTAGCCAGTTTTGATTCCTCAGATAATGATAACGTGACCCTTTTGGGCTATATAACATTAAATGGTCATAAGGATGTTATTGAGTCTCTCTTAGAGAATGAATCCAAGGTTGATGTTGTAACTAAGAATAAATTGACACCTCTACACATAGCAGTACAAAACGGTTCAAAGGATACTGTTGAAGCTTTATTGGAAAAAGGAGCAGATTTTCTAGCAAGAAATAAGCATGATACTGTTCTACATCAAGCTGTGATTGGTAATAACACAGAAGTACTTAAATTATTGCTTGAGAAGATTAAGGAAAAATTTAGTCAAGATCCAGAAGAAATGTATAAGTATATTAATGTTAAGGATAATGAAGGTGATACACCATTAATGTGGGCCGCTGAAGTAACAGGAAGAGCTAATGTAGCAAAAATGCTCTTAGAATATAATGTAGATATTAATGCTCAAAATAATAATGGTATGATAGCTCTTCATTGGGCTGCTAAGTCTGGCAATTTGGAAATAGTTGAATTATTGATAGATAAAGGAGCAGATGTTAATGCTATTTGCTGTGATGGTAGATCCCCCTTGCATTTTGCTGCTCAGTCTGGTAACTTGAAAGTAGTTGAATTTCTAGTAAAGAAACGTGCTAATGTTTTTGCTATAGATAATAATGGGAAAACACCATTAGTTTTGGCTACTGAAAAACAGCACATGGAGATCAGTGTATATCTGTCTACTACTACTGCAGAGGTCTGTAGTGACTTTGTTAATGAAGGGAATTTAAAGTATTTCTGATATGTTTTTAATATTGCAAGTGGGACAACGTAGCCTATCAGTAAGTGTTGAAAAATAACCCTTCATGAGGTTGTGCAAAAAAGGAAGCAATAATAACTCAGGGAACGGATTTACTCCAATATTGCATTAGTTAAGGGGCAATAAACTCTTGTAATTTTGTATTTAAAAAGCAAACTAAGCTGTAAATTTTATAAATACTTCATTACTGTTATTTTTTATAATAAATATAGGAAAAATATATAGCAAGAATGTAGGTAATATATATAAATAAATT
>JAIXMJ010000073.1 GCA_022836975.1 Wolbachia sp. | reverse complement strand
ATTTTACATTTGATATTATAACAAAAAATGTTGAATTAAAAATATTCAAATTTGGAAGAAAAAGTATATTTGTATTTGATGGTGCTGATGAGGGAAACCCCCGCGAAAGTTTGCCTAAAGTGTTTGAGAGACAATTTTTTTTCATTACAAGTAGACACAAAAGCTGGTTTAATAGCAAAACTAAAGTTTACCCTCTTGAGGCGTTAACTGAAAAAGAAGCTATCAGTTTTGTACAAATTTCATTGTCTTCCGAAAATAAACTAACAGACATTGTACGTCTCATCAAAACCCTCCAATATTTTCCACTGGCTTTAAAGCAGGCAACAGGTTACATTAAAGAGAGTAATAAACTGCACAAATACAGTATTGATGACTACCTTTCTGAATTTGAAGGCAATTCAGACAATATAAAAACTTTGTTAAACTATGTTGAAAAAAACTCACTCTGGGACGGAAAGCTAATAACAATTAGTGAAATGAATGTATTTAACGCCTGGAGGATAACTTTTCATAAAATAAAACAAATGTGCTATGAAAAAGATGGTGAAGATGAAAAACTCGAACAAAATATTGGCAGAAAAAGAAAATATGAAGAAAAAAAAAGTTTTCGAAATAGTGAAAATTCATTACCATGCAAGATTTTATACATATTGGCATATTTAGCAAGCGAAACTATCCCTACTGGATTTTTTATAGATCAAGCAAAATCATCCAATATTTTACTGTGGGCGTTAAACGTTTTAGAAATGTATGCTATGATAACTGTTGAAAACGACATGATGAAAACTCATAGTTTAGTGCAAAAAGTGACGCGTTTAAATTTACAAATAGAAAAAAAACAACACTTTTCTATACAGTGCTGTTGATCTGCTGTTAAAAAGACTTCCAAAATTTAATGACCGTTCAGAAGTTATTTCAAAAAAATTACCTCTGCTACCACATTTAGTTGAACTGCAAAAGTGTATAGAAAAGTTTCAGTTGGAAGGCCAGCTACATAAAGAAAATACTTTTAAAATGTTGGATCCATTATTGGAAAACATTTGTGAAATATACGATAACATAGGTGACACTAATACCTTTAAATCTGCCACTGAAAAACTGCTAGACATTAGGAAGGAGAGCTATGGAAGAGAGAATCCAAATGTGGCTGATACACTTAATAATTTAGCAAGGGCTTTTGGCCAATTAGGCGATCATCACATGATGAAAACATTGCTAGAAAGGGCGTTGAATATTCAAGAAAAACATTATGGACCTGATCATTTTCAAGTGGCTACAACGGTTGTAAATTTAGCAAATGCTTATGGTAATTTAGGCAATTATCAAACGATGAAAACTTTGCTAGAAAGGGTGTTGAAAATTGAAGAACAACATTATGGCCCTGATCATTTTCAAGTGGCTACAACGCTTGTAAATTTAGCAAGAGCTTTTGGCAAATTAGGTGATCCTCAAACGATGAAAAGGTTGCTAGAACGGGCGTTGAAAGTTGAGGAGCACCATTATGGAAACTTGGAACATTATGGAAGTGGCTACAACACTTGTAAATTTAGCTAGGGCTTTTGGTGCATTAGGCAATCCTCAAACGACGAAAACGTTGCTACAAAGGGCGTTAAAAATTGAAGAAGAACATTATGGCCCTTATCATTTTAAAATGGCTACAACGCTTGTAAATTTATCAAATTCATATGCTGATTTAGGTGAACCTCAAATGATGAAAACGTTGCTAGAAAGGGCGCTTAGCATTCTTGAAAAACATTATGGACCTGACCATTTTCAAGTGGCCACTGCACTTGAAAATTTAGCACATGCTTTTGAACAACTAGGAGATCCTCAAAGGATGAAAACGTTGCTAGAAAGGGCATTGAAAATTGAAGAACAACATTATGGACCTGATCATTTTCAAGTGGCTTCAACACTTGTAGGGTTAGCATGTGCTTTTGACCGATTAGGGGATCCTGAGAGGGCCAGAAAATAAAATAGAGTTTTTTTATTATTTGAATAATGTAACTGAAAGGGTGTACACAGTTCCTGAATAACTTGACGGATCTAATCATTACTCAGTGAGTACAATTGCTAGAAATACAGGGAATGGTCATGGCGATCTAATAAGTAATCAAGCATTTAGATTCTTAATGATCTACTTAATATTGAAGTTTCCAAAATGTTGATAAAATTTTTCCAACTATTCTCTTCATAAAAAGTGTACGTTAATAATGATGTGTTAGATTAGTTTTCATAATTGTAAGATTATGTGAATATTTTAAGAGAAATATTTAATGCCTAATTTAGTCAGTTGGAGATTTGACGCTTATATACCTGCTTGATTTAGAAATTTATTCGGTATAGTTGTTTTAACCCATTTTTTGTATATATATTTTATCACATTATTTAAATAAAAAACCCGTGAACGTTGGCATGCGTCCCAACACACAAAAAATCAGCTGTTTTTGTACTGAAATTCAATACGCGCGATAACATAATGCAGACGTGCCCAATTGCAGAATGCATTTACGTGGTAAATTAAACGCGTTTTTCGACAATAGTGAAGCGTTTTATTGATGCTCATCAACAAACTACTGAAAAAACTTATTAGTAAGTTTTAAAACTGAAATTGAAGAAAACTTTTGACTTAGAAGTGGCTTCTTTGTCTATGTTGGACTGGGTGCTTTTTGACTGAACTCATCTTTTTTGATTTAAATAAATATACATTTCATTTGGATTATTAGTTTTGGAAATGTCTCAGATTAAATAGTATATTCTCTTTATTACAATATCTGTGCAATACAAGTCATCAATAATATTATCGTTAATCGTATTGGAAAAAAAGCAGATAAAGATTTGTTGAATAGAGTTAGAGAAAATTTCACAACATTTTGCTTTATAATTCTGTCCATCAATATAAATTCATTTATTTTTAGAAACTTTGTGTCTAAAAGTTAGTGTTTTAAAGAAAAATTTATTAATTTGTTCAAGAAAAGCATGAATTAAGTCTCTTTCTTTAACTCTTGATTATTCAGAAAGTCTTTGTAAGAATAACGGCTCTAAGAATAATACTAATTTGTGCTGAGAAATATTAAAAACCGTTTATGCCAATTGTCAAAGGATCAAAATGAAAAATGATCTAAATATAGATATAGTGGTAGAATAATTATGAGGATGGAACACTATATTCATCAGTGTACGATCATGTACAATATTGGATTAGTGTTAGTGGTAAAGAAGGAATTCAGAGACCAATAGATACTGAACAATGTATAGAATTGATGCGCTTAAGTGTGAGGTTCCTAAATCTGCTATTATTCAAGATAATAATAATAAAAGTAAACTAATAAATAAAAATAAATAAGATATTAATAATAATAAAGATTTATATTTACAGCTTTACATACTACCCGTGGCCAATTAACCCCAACCTTTTTTGGTGCATTTTGGTAGAGTGCATTTATATAGTAAATTAAATTTATTTATATATATTCAATTACAGCCCATTATCAGTCATTATGATGGAATTGTGTCTCCTCGTCACACCTCAGTACGGTATGTTAAATAATACTTTAATTAGTACGTTGTAATATTGCTTTCTTTTACAGTAATTGCTTAATGCCAATTACATTTGATGTTGTAGGCAAATATAACATAAAAATTTCAGGTGAAATAGATCATAATTAAAAATAATAAAGATTTATATTTACAGCTTTACATACTACCCGTGGCCAATTAACCCCAACCTTTTTTGGTGCATTTTGGTAGAGTGCATTTATAT
>JAIXMJ010000072.1 GCA_022836975.1 Wolbachia sp. | reverse complement strand
CTGATCTGGAGGATAATTTAGCAGCACTGCATCAAAGGTTAAAAGAGGGACGATACAATCCTTTACCTGTTAAAAGAGTTTATATTCCTAAACAGGATGGAAGAAAGCGTCCACTTGGATTGCCCACAGTTAGAATTAACTACACTAAAGTCCAATAAATATTCGGGATATGCAACTATTACACATCCATTTCATCCGTTAAAAGATCAGCGTTTTCAAATATTATCAACAAAGAATTTTAATAATAGAGATATACTTAGTTTAAAAATGTCAACACGTGGCCCAATAGCTATTCCACGTGATTGGACAGATAAAGCTGATCCTAATCCTTATCAAACACTTAGCGAATTATCACCTATTTTATCATTTTCTCATCTGCAACAATTAGTTAAATTGATTACTGAGCTAGATCAAGCTATTAATAAAAAGATCAATCAATGATTAACGCGCAGGTAATTTTACAAAAGAGATTATGGGATCAAAACAAAAAAGAATTAGCACCTCCGTAACATCAATAGATACTAGTCAGGCAGCTATTTATGTAGCCAATATGCTGTATGAGTATTTAATAGTGGAACAACAATCGATTAAAGTAGAGGATATAAATAATGATCAAGCACAAGATACAAAATCATCATATATCAAAACTAGCCTATATTTACTTAAGGCAATCAACAATGGGACAGGTAAGATTCAATCAGGAGAGCACGGAGCGGCAGTATGGATTACAAGGCAAAGCACAACAAATGGGATGGCCTCAGACAGCAATCAAAGTTCTAGACGGCGATTTAGGGATTTCAGGGACCCAAGCAAGCAACCGAGAAGACTTCAAAATGTTAGTTGCGGATGTATCAATGGGAAAAGTAGGAGCTGTATTTGTACTAGAAGCATCTCGGCTATCTAGATCTTGTAGCGATTGGCATAGGTTACTAGAGTTATGTGCTTTAACTGCTACACTAATTATCGATGAAGATGGTTGTTACAATCCTGCTGACTTCAATGACCAATTGTTGTTAGGATTAAAGGGAACAATGTCTCAGGCAGAGTTACACTTCATTCGTGCTAGGCTTCTAGGTGGCAAGATAAATAAAGCTAAAAAAGGAGCACTTAAGTTTCCACTACCGGTAGGATTTTGTTATGATGAGGAAGGTTATACTAGATTTGATAATGATGAACAAGTGAGAAGTGTGATTCAACTACTGTTTAAGGTATTCAAAGAAAAAGGTAGTGCGTATGGAGTAGTACATTATTTTGGTCAACAAAAGCTTCAGTTTCCAACACGAGCATATGGGGGTATTTGGAAAGGGAAGTTAGTATGGGGAGCACTGACACATTCTAGAGTATGTGGATTATTAAAAAACCCTTGTTATGCTGGAGTTTATGTTTATGGCCGTTATAAATATCAAAAAAAATTATCGAGCACTGGTCAAGTTCAGACAACAACAATTTGCTTACCAATGGAAGCTTGGGATATAATGATTAAAGATCACCATGAAGGTTATATATCTTGGCAAGAATATATAACAAACAGAGAGATTTTAACAAATAATCGAACCAATTATGAGGAGAATATGCTGCCTACAGCAGTACGAGAAGGATTAGGATTATTGCAAGGATTATTAATTTGTGGTTGCTGCGGCCATCGTCTTACTGTACGATATAAAGGAAAAAACGGTATTTATCTTACTTATGAATGTAATTGGAAAAAAAGAGAAGGGTTAGATAGTAAGGGTTGTTTTTCTATTCGTGGAGATCTTCTAGATAAAGCTATTGTAGAAAAAGTATTAATAGTAATGGAACCTGCACAAATTGAGATTGCTATAAAAGCATTTGAAGAATTAGAACAACGAAGTCAGATGCTTGATAAGCAATGGCAGATGAAAATAGAAAGAGCAGATTATGAGGTACAGTTAGCACAAAGGCGTTATGAAGAAGTAGATCCATCAAATCGCTTAGTAGCGTCGACTTTAGAGAAGCGCTGGAATGAGGCTTTAATAGTATTAGAAGAAACATACGCTCAGCATGCTGAGTATATGGATAAGCAAGTACTTACTGCAACAAAGCAACAAAAAGAGCAAGTATTAGCTTTAGCCAAAGACCTACCGCGCTTATGGCATGCAGCTTCAACAAGTGCAAAAGATCGAAAACGTATTTTACGACTTTTAATAAAGGATATAACTATTAAAAAATTAAGCAATGAACAAAAAGCTATATTACAGATACGCTGGCAAACAAATGTATCAGAGGCTTTAGAAGTGCAATTACCACAAAAATCTTGTGATAAATGGCGGCATTCAGAAGAGATAATTAATCGAGTAAGGCAATTAGCAATAACAATGACTGATGCACAAATTGTTAATCAGTTGAACCAAGAAGGATTGATAACAAATAAAGGTCATGCATTTACTGTTAATAGTATTCAATGGATTAGGTTTAAGCATAAGATTCCTGTGTTACGTCTTCAAAAACCGGACGAGTTATCAATTAGCCAAGTTGCAGAAAAATTTAATGTCAGTCATTATGTGATTCGTTATTGGATTGAACGTAAGTTCATTGATGCACGACGTATTGGTTCAAAGCTATGGATATCTATAAACTTAGCACAAGAGTTGGAATTAAAAGGGCGTACTGAAAATTCTACTAAAATAGCAATTGCAAGACTAAAAACCCAACAACAAATTGAAAGAGGTATATTATGAAGTTACCGTGCCTACCGTTAGCGATAGAATTGCGCAAACTGTAGTAAAACATCAATTGGAGCCTGAATTAGAAAAGATCTTTCATAAAGATTCTTATGGATATAGGCCTGGTAAAAATGCGCATGATGCTGTGGACATAACAAGGAAGAGATGTTGGCAATATCCTTTTATTGTAGAATTTGACATTAAAGGTCTATTTGACAATATTAATCATCAGTTGTTACTAAAAGCATTAAAGAAGCATTGTACTACAAAATGGATATTATTGTACATAGAGCGATGGCTTAAATATGTAATATTAATGCCTGATAATAATCTACAAGAAAGGGACAAAGGAACTCCACAAGGTGGAGTAGTTAGTCCGCTACTTGCAAATTTATTTTTGCATTATGTATTTGATAAATGGGTAGAAAGAGAATTACCCGGAATTCCATTTTGTAGGTATGCCGATGACGGTTTATTACACTGCAACAGTCTTAAGCAAGCAGAGAAAATACTTAATATGTTAAAGCAAAGATTCAAGGAAGTAGGATTGGAAATTCATCCTGATAAGAGTCATATTGTTTACTGCAAACATGCAAGACGCAGGCTAAAGTTTAATAAAACATCTTTTACCTTTCTAGGATTTGATTTTTGTCCTAGAGAATCAAAGAACAGTAAAGGAGAGAAATATATAAATTTTAGTGCAGGGGCTAGCAAAGTAGCAATAAAAGATATGAAGAGACAAGTTAGATGGTGGAATCTACCGCTAAGGAATGAATGGAGTATAAACGAAATAGCAAACTATATTAACCCGGTAATTAGAGGCTGGTATCAGTATTATGGAAAATTCTATAGAACTGTGCTAAGGTGGATATGGAGAAATCTTAATCACTACCTATGTCGATGGATTATGCGAAAGTATAAGCGATATAAAAGGTATAAAATCCAAGCTAGCAATTACTTGGCAAGAATAGCAAAAGCAAAACGTGAATTATTCTTTCATTGGAAATTAGGGCATATTCCAACGGTTTAGATAATGGGAGCGGAGTGAACTGAGAGGTTCCTGCTCCGTTCTGCGAGGGGCTAAGGCTGCAATGCCTTGGAAAGCGATGGGATCGTTAACCGCGGTTCGCGATCCGATCTCAAC
>JAIXMJ010000071.1 GCA_022836975.1 Wolbachia sp. | reverse complement strand
TGCTGCTGGCCAACATCGCCAGCAGCACCTGGGCGGTGCAGATGTTGCTGGTGGCCTTCTCCCGGCGGATGTGCTGCTCGCGGGTCTGCATGGCCAGGCGCAGCGCCGACCTTGAACTTGCAGAGTTAGTGAGAAGGGATGGCTTTACCAACATTTCTCAAGCCGTTGGTTGCGAATGTTAGCTCCAACTAGGACCAAATGTTGGTGCATAACAGTTTTATACAAAGAATTAATTTATTAGATATTTATATATGTAATTCGTACCCATGCAATTAAAACTACCCATAGCATAGATATAGGCAAAAATACTTTCCAGCCAAGATGCATTAATTGATCATAACGGTAGCGTGGTATAGTTGCTCTGACCCAAATAAATATGAAGAGTAGCATAACTATTTTGCTTATAAACCAAATTAAACCTGGAATAACGTACAGGATACTGATGTTTAAAGGAGGATACCATCCACCCAAGAAAAAAATCGTCATCATTGCACTTCCAAGAATCATATTTGCATATTCTCCTAGAAAAAAAAGCGCAAAAGGCATTGACGAGTATTCAACATTATAGCCAGCCACAAGTTCTGTTTCAGCTTCTGGTAAATCAAATGGATGGCGGTTAGTTTCTGCAAGTAAAGAAATAAAATATATGACTCCCATAGGTATGAGTAATAAATTAACCCAAGGTGGCATGCTGTGCTTTACCACTACCATTTCGCCAAGATTTAATGTACCTGTGATAATAACTACCGTAGCCACTACTAGACCGATTGACATTTCATATGAAATCATTTGAGCAGCTGATCTAATAGCACCAAGAAAAGCATAATTAGAATTACTTGACCAACCAGCAATGATTATTCCATATATACCTAAAGAAGAAACAGATAGTATATATAGCACTCCAACATTTATATTAGAAATTACTTTTGGAATGATTAACCTTTGGCCATTCTCTACAATTACTTCAGCATTGAATGGTATTACTGCCCAAGCAATGAGCGCTAGAATAAAAGTCAACATAGGTGCAATCATAAACAGTAACCTATTTGCCTTCGATGGCACTATTACCTCTTTAAATAGAAGCTTGATTGCATCTGCAAGTGGTTGCAGTAGTCCAAATGGCCCAACTGTACTTGGACCTTTCCGCAATTGCATTGCGGCTATTACCTTACGTTCAAAATAAACTAGATAAGCAACTGAAAACAGTAAAGGTATTAAAATAAATAAGATACTAATAACTATATTCATAAAAAGCCTTAGTACAATCTGCCATTATTTTTGAAGCACGGCTTATCGGATCCGTCATATAAAAATTACACTTCTGTAGAGTAAAAGGCAGATCACTTAAGTTTATTTCACTACAATCAATTGGCACCCATTTTTTGTTTTTTATCACTTGATTAGGATTTTTAAACTGCGTGCCAATTGTACCCAGTTTCTTTCTGATATCATGTAAATTATCATATGCTAATGGTATATCTAAGTGCTCAGACAGGTTCTTAATAATTAACCAATCTTCTTTTGCTTCACCTGGAGGAAATACAGCTAAATTTGTCCTCTGCACTCTACCTTCAGTATTTACGTATGTTGCATATTTTTCCGTATATGCAGCACCTGGCAAAATTACATCCGCTACATGCACGCTTCTATCACCATGATGTCCCTGATAGATTACAAATGTATTTTTTAACTTTGATATATCAATCTCGTCTGCTCCAAGTAAATAAACTACTTCTATATTACCACTTTCCGCATGACTTAATATTTGCTCTACATTCTTACCGTTTTTTTTAGGAGTAAATCCAATATCCATTCCACCAACCCTAGCAGCTGCTTTATGTAAAACATTAAAGCCATTCCATTCCTTTCTTATCATATTAAATTTTTCTGCTATCTTACCTGCTATAGCTAAGATAGCATAAGAGTCATCTCTTATAAGAGCATCTTGACCTAAAATAAGCATAGGATTCTTAGCATCACATAGTAATTTACAGAATTTATGGTTTCCATCTGCGATCTCATTAAGGATGTTGGGATTATTACCTAACTGTTCAATATGATCAATTTTTGGACCAATATTTACAATATGAAAATTGCCTTGCAAATATCTCTTTCTCAAACGTGTGTTAATTATTGGTGCTTCTACCCTCAGATTAGTATTAATCAGTAAACAAAGGTCTGCACTTTCTATTCCTTCAATAGTGGTATTAAATAAATATGATGCACGGATACCTGGTATTAACTTTGCACCGTCTTGCCTGCAGTCCATGTTGTTTGAACCAAGTTTCTGCATAATTTCTTTTAGCAACAACATAGATTCACAATCTGATAAATCCCCAGCAATTGCAGAGATCTTATCAGGCTTAGTTCCTTTCAATTTTTTTGCAGCAAACTTCAATGCTTCATTCCAATTTACAGGAGTTAATTTCCCACTTTTCCTGATGTAAGGACGATCAAGACGCTGTACCTTTAACCCATCGTAAGCAAAACGAGTTTTATCAGATATCCATTCTTCATTGATTTCCTCGTTAAGTCTCGGTAATATACGCATTACCTCAGGACCACGAGAATCAATTCTGATAGCACTACCGACAGCATCAAGTACATCTATGCTTTCACAATGCGAAAGCTCCCACGGACGTGCTTTGAAGGAATACGGCTTAGAAGTTAATGCACCTACAGGACAAAGGTCGATGATATTTCCTGATAATTCAGAATGTATATGCTTTTCTATATAAGTGCTAATTTCAACATTTTCCCCTCTACCTATACTGCCCAATTCGTAAGTACCTGCAACATCAGACAAAAACCTAACACAACGAGTGCAATGGATACATCTATTCATCGCAGTTTCAATTAAAGGGCCAAAATCCTTTTTTGGAACAGCAACTTTAGGTTCATCAAGCCTACTGAACCCTCTACCATAGGTCATAGTAATATCTTGAAGATCACACTCACCGCCCTGATCACAAATAGGACAATCAAGCGGATGGTTAACCAATAAGAATTCCAATACACCTTCACGTGCATCACGAATTTTGGGAGTGTTAGTATGTACGACCATGCCATCTGTAACTTGTACCACACATGAAGCTACAGGCTTGGGCGTCCAACCTTCAACTTCTACTAAGCACATTCTACAATTACCAGCAATTGCTAAACGTTCATGGTAGCAAAACCTTGGAACCTCAATACCTGCAACCTCACAAGCTTGAATAACAGTCAACCCTTGATCTACTTCATATTCTGTAGAATCAATAGTAATTTTAACCACTTATAGCTTCCCACTTGATAGGGCTACCACTTACTTCATCTTCAACAATGCTACCATCAGCATACTGAGCAGACATATAATTCATACGTAAATCGCGATCTATATACCTCACAGGTTTTACGTGCTGACCTTTATATAATGCTTGTTCAGCTTTTTTACGTTGAGTATGATCATTCTTACTAGCTATTTTTGCTTTTCCACCTGTTGCCATATTATCCCCTTAAAATCTTTTCTGTATTCTAACATTTTAACATACATGGTCAATACTCTTATAATACGAACTATAGATTAAAAAAGTAGAAAAGTAAGAAAAATAGGGTAAACCCTTAGGTAGTGTCGACATTTATTTCAACCAAAGATAAATAGCAGCAATATGAAGAAAAGATAAGAAAGTGATGGCTAATTTATCATAACGAGTAGCAACCCTACGAAAGTGCTTGAGTTTATTAAACATTCTCTCAATTAAGTTCCTTTCTTTATATAATTCTATATCATATTCTCTCCATATTTTCCTATTGGAACGTGGTGGGATCACTACTTCAGATGCTACAGCCTCTGCAGCCTCAATCATATAATTTGCGTCATATCCCTTATCAGCAATAAGTGCTTCCATATTCTTACCATTTATCAAGTCTAAAGCCTTTACATAATCTGACCTTTGT
>JAIXMJ010000070.1 GCA_022836975.1 Wolbachia sp. | reverse complement strand
TATCTTATGGTAAGATAAGTGTAGTTAAATAAGGTAAATTATGAAAAAGATATACCCATTTTAGAAAATGCACAAAAGAAGACAACACAGTTGAATTGGCAAATGCTGCTAAAAGAGCTTCCAAAATGGCGCAATTATTACGACTATTTCAAAAAATGGAGTAAAAACCGAATAAGGATAGAGAAAGTGTTCTGGTTAAAAAAAATTGTGAACAGGCTCTAAGAATATGGAAGCACTTATTGCTGATAAGGGATATGACGCAAATTATATGATTGAGGCTGCAGAGGCTGTAGCGTCTGAAGTAGTGATCCCACCACGTTCCAATAGGAAAATATGGAGAGAATATGATACAGAATTATATAAAGAAAGGAACTTAATTGAGAGAATGTTTAATAAACTCAAGCACTTTCATAGGGTTGCTACTCGTTATGATAAATTAGCCATCGCTTTCTTATCTTTTGTTCATATTGCTGCTATTTATCTTTGGTTGAAATAAATGTCGACACTACCTAATCAAAAACCTGCATTGTTGCAAAAGAGGCCTATTGAATAATTGGATTATGAATACAATCGGATATTTTATTCCCACTCAATAGTTGCAGGAGGTTTGGATGTAATATCGTATACTACTCTACTTACCCCTATTACCTTATTAACAATAATGCTGCTAACATTCTGTAGAAAATTCCAAAATACTAGTGAGTATTTATTTGTATCCTCAAATGGGAACGCATCAGCTGTCATACCATCAGACGATGTTACAGCTCTTAAGGCACAAACATATTTGTAAGTTCTTTTATCTCCCATAATTCCTACAGTTTTAACTGGTAATAATACAGCAAAAGCTTGCCATATCTTATCATATAAATCATAGCTCTTCATCGTATTAGAGTAAATTTCTTCAATTTCTTGTAGTATACGAACCTTATCTTCTGTGACTTCACCAATAATGCGTACAGCTAGCCCAGGTCCAGGAAAAGGATGTTGAGAAATGATTTCACTTGCAAGTCCAATTTCTTTTCCAAGAATTCGTACCTCATCTTTGAACAAATAGTATAAAGGCTCTACTAGTTTTAATTTCATTTTCTCTGGTAATCCACCAACATTGTGATGAGACTTTACTGTGCTTGCATTATCTGATGCATGACCGGATTCAATAACATCAGGATAGATAGTGCCTTGCATTAAGAAATCAATATTACCTATTTTCTTCGCTTCTTCTTCAAATACTTCAATAAAAGTATTACCTATAATTTTACGTTTTTGTTCTGGATTAGTAACTCCATTAAGTTTACTTAAAAATAACTTTGATCTATCTATGTAGCGTATAGGAAATTCCTTGAGCAAATGAATATTTTGTTTCTGGCTCTTACTGAGTAATCCAGTATCAATAAAAATACTATTTAATTGATGTCCAATAGCCTGATAAGTTAATGCTGTTGCTACACTTGAATCAATACCACCACTAACTGCAGCAATGACTTTTTGACTACCAATCATACGTTGTATTTTTTTCTTTTCCTCATCTATAAATGACTTCATCGTCCAGTTTCTATTGCAGCATGCAATATCAAGAAAATTAGAAAGCAAACCTGTACCATTTTCTGTATGTCTCACTTCAGGATGAAATTGAGTACAATATATTTTGCGTGATTCGTTGCTTATAATCGCTATAGTTGGGTTGACTACTCCTAATCCAATGACATCAAATCCTGCTGGTATTGTGTCAACACTATCTGAATGGCTCATCATCACATCAACTTCATCCCCTATCTGCCATACTTCATTTATTAGAGAAGATCCTTTTAATATTCTGATTTTAGTTTTACCAAACTCACGCCCAAAATTTGTTTTAACCTTTGCACCAAAATAATGACAGATTAATTGTTGACCATAACATATCCCAAGTATTGGAACAGATGTGATTTCGTTGAATGTTATAATCTCTTCTACCAACCCACAGCCAGAATTATGAACTGACTCCGGCCCTCCTGAAAAAATGAACCCGTCAAATTCTTGTACTGTTTTAAAATCTGTATTTTTAGAGAATATTTCACAATACACACTCATAGATCTAATACATCTTGCAATAAGCTGTGTAAATTGTGAGCCAAAATCTATAATAGCAACCTTAGATAACTTCTGCTCCATCTATATAATATAGAAAAAAACTATCTATAAGTAAACTTTAAAGATTTTTCCATAAATGACGGACCAAAAATAAATAAATAGGTACACCACTTAAAGTAAATAAACTAGCTATCAATAGGGTATTTATAGGGGTACATAGTATTATATAAGAGCAAAACAGTAGAGATATTACACCGATAAATAATTTATAGTAATTTTGTTCTTGTATACTAAACTTGAGAAAAGCAACACTACATGTTAAATAAACAAACAAGAATGATATAACAGAAAAATCAATAATCGATGTTACTTGCTTAGAAAAAGTACTACCAGCTGTACAGATAATTAAAACTAAAGTACCTAATGAGCTAATCATTATTCCACGGAATGGAGAAGCATACTGATTTCTTTTAGTAAAAAACTGTAGCATAAGCTTGTCTTCTGCAAGACCCAAGACGACCTGTCCACTTGCCAAAACCCATGCATTTAAGCTACTAATACAAACAATTGATGCAATGATGGAAATTGCTAAATGTATATTTCCTGGAAACATAATTTTGATAGCATCAACATATGGGGCTTTTGAGTTCATAAGGTCATTACCATTTATCAATCCCATAATTGATAAGCTATTAACAAAGTATATAATGGCCACACATGCTGTGCCAAGTAATATTGCTTTAGGAATTGTTTTGGTAGGATTATTCACTGATCCTGCAGGTGCTGTTGCCGATTCAAGGCCAACAAAACACCACAAAGTTAAAAGAGTAGAACGAGCAAGTATGTGTGGAATGGCAAGGTTAGATATTTCACTGCTAATAATAAAATTATTCTTATCAAAATGGAACAGAGCAAGTATTGGTATTAATATCAATCCAATAATTTTAACAATCATTAACAAAAATTCAACATATCCTGCAACGACCACTCCTCGCAAATTGATCAATGTAATAGCCATAAGTAATAATACTTCCAAATATAGATGTATATTTTGAATATCACTTTGAAAGAGTGGAGTAAGATAGCCAACACTTGCTACTACTACAGCTGTTGTGCTGACCCAGGAGATTACCCAATATGTCCACCCTGTAAAAAAGGCTGCTGTGTTACCGAAAGCATGTTTGACGTAAACATGTGGGCCTCCAGTTTCTGGAAATTTTGCACAAAGCAAAGCAAATACTAAAGCTAGTGAAAGAGCACCTAAGCCAGATATCACCCAACTTATTATGCTGTAGATGCCATATGGTGAAAGACTTACCGGTAGCATAAAAATTCCAGAGCCTACTTGGCTACTTATAACCATGGCAAAAACTGCCAGAAAGCCCATTTTATTTGACATATTGCTGTATCTTAAAAGCTTATTTTATTAAAAGTTTTATAGAATGCAAGAGCTCTATTACTGAAAAAAGAACAATGTTGGATGCCATAATAGATAAATCACTACAAATCCCTATTGTGTGAAGTTATTTTTCCCTGGCCACCGTGTTAAAAACACTATACTAACTTTATTTTACCATCCTATTTTAATATAGGCTACTAACATGAGCAGCCTCTTTAAATCTTTTTGCTGCTGTTGTTCTACATTTTTTCCTCATCCAAAGCCTACGTTGCTTTTTTTTCTTAAATAGTAATTATATGCTCCTGGCATTTCCCCCTTATTCCTTATCCTATATCCCTTAATAGAAGAGCTATAAACCAGCATCTCTAGGTAGTGTCGACATTAAATAAGATTAGAGTTAAAATAGTATTTTTTGAGAGGGAAAGATGTTATATGATCTGAAAGATGAGCAGTGGGAAAGAATAAAAGATAAATTACCTG
>JAIXMJ010000007.1 GCA_022836975.1 Wolbachia sp. | reverse complement strand
AAGAAATATAACATGAGGTTCAACATAATAGCTGGTCTCGTGAATCTAAAACATGGTTTTTAGCTAATTCTACTTTTGGGCTACTCCATACTCAAAATACTTCGCAGTGCTTCGCAGCGGATCTATTGTAAGAAAATTTTGTGAAAGGAAATTGTATACAATGAGATCTTAAAGATAATTCGAGGGCGAAGACCTCTTGTTGTTTACAATGTCAACGATTGCGCAAAAAAGATTGAAATTTAAGCTTGCACTGCCAATTAACACTCCAGATAAAACTGCAATATCTAATAAGGTTTCAATATTTTCTAGATTTACTGAACCGCCGTATAGAATATTTGTGGCACTGGAACATGATTTGATCACTTCAATCACTCCAGATATTAAATCATTATTTGGTAATAAACCTGTGCCTATAGACCATATTGGCTCGTATGCTACTATGTAGTTACCGTGAGTGGGTAAACGGTTTTGGCATTGTTCTTTTATAATATGATAGGTTTTGCCTATTTTATGGTCTTCTAGCTTTTCTCCTAGGCAAATTATTGGATGTAGCCCTGCTTCTAGTACTGCTTCAGCTTTGAGCTTTATCTCGCTGTCTTTCTCGTTTTTTCTCTCGGAATGTCCAAGTATAATATATAAGCAACCTAGCTCTTTTAACATCTCTATGCTGATTTCACCTGTGTAAGATCCTGATTTTGCGAAATGACAATTTTGCGCACCTATATTGATATTGTTGTGAAGTTTTAGTTTGTCTGGAAATGCTGTAAAAGGTGGACAAATGATCACTTTAGAACGAATATTACCGATTGTGTTATTGAGATTATCGGTAAAATTTATGAATGAAGCACGTGTTCCATTCATTTTCCAATTTGCTACTATAATAAACGGCATAAATCTTATTAATAGGATGTGCCGGCTGTCGGACTTGAACTGACAACCTACTGATTACAAGTCAGTTGCTCTACCAATTGAGCTAAGCCGGCATACATAGTGCTCTAATAATATATAAATATTAGGAAATCATAGTCAACTATTTTTAATTTAGTGCATAATGTGTAGATGATGCGTAGACCAAAAAAAAGCTTAGGGCAGAATTTTATTTTATCAGATCATACGGCAAAAAGGGTAGTTGATGTAGCAGGGGATTTAAGTAGGTTCAATGTCATTGAAATTGGTCCAGGACACGGTGCGTTAACAAAAAAGATATTGGAACGTAATCCGAAATCTCTATTAGCCGTAGAAAAAGATACCGATCTGATAAAACAACATGACCGGTTGTTAAGTTTGTATAAAGGGAGATATAAAATAATAGCAGCAGATGCACTCAGTATTACTGAAACAGAATTTGTAGATAGTCCTGTTAAAGTTATTGCTAGTTTACCATATAATATTTCTGTGGCACTATTTTTAAAGTGGTTAGAGAAGATAGATACTTTTACAGATCTAACACTTATTCTCCAAAAGGAAGTTGCAAATCGTATCGCAGCGCAACCTCACTCTAAAGACTATGGATATTTATCAGTAATTAGTCAGTTATTCTGTAATATTGAAATAAACTTTGACCTTGCTCCTGAAGAATTTTTTCCTAAACCGAAAGTGTATTCTTCAGTGATTAAAGTGTACCCTCTTTCTATTCAGAGATTTGATGTAGATCTAATAACTTTAAAGAAGTTGATGCGTGTGGCTTTTGCTCAAAGAAGAAAGATGCTGAAAACTAGTTTGAAAGGTATGATAAAAAATAAAAAAGATATTTTTACGGATGCTAAGCTTACAGGCAATGAGCGTCCGGAAGATGTTACAATAGAACAGTTCTGTTTGTTAACTGAATTATTTAGGAATTAATCTTGTCTTACAGCAAATTTTAATGCTTCGTGAGTAGCTATGATACTGTTAACTATTAGTACAATAAAGATTAGAATAGTAGTTAATACTGTATATATGGTTACTGTGTTATTTATTAGTAACTTGAAATATATAAAGGTTGGCATGAGTATTGGTAGGGTAAGAATCTGTGATATTATAGATGATGAACCGGTCGTTAACGCATTTCCTGTAGCAGATATGCTGATAATTACTAGTGTATTAAGCAGTAGGGATAATCCTATAGCTATTGCATCTTCAATACAATGACTTAAAATTATCAAACTAAATGTAGAGGAAATAAGAGAGATCGATATTCCAAATATTAACCAATGAGTGAAAATTTTAGATGCAATAATGCGCATGGAGGAAGTTGGCTGTATAAAAATTTGTTCTAGCACTCCATTATTGTAATCTGTGGCAAATAGCTTGCTTGTGGAAGTTTGTAACGTGAATGTAGTACACGTCCAAATTAGCGTGATCATAATATCATGCTGATTATACTTGCCAAGTGAAAATGAAACTAATATAAGCATTACAATGAATAAGGAGATGATATGTGGATAACCTTTTGCGATAATTTTTATTTTGTAACACATACGTTTTAAATCTTTATTATGAATTATAGTGTTTACTATAGATTATATTTGAAACTTTATATTTATAATAAGTGAGGAACATTATGAACGTAAAATCATTACTAATAATATCAGAAGATTATATTCCTTCGGAGAATGAAGAGTATATGAATGCAAGGCATCTAGGGTATTTTAGTGCAAAACTCCAATGTATGCTAAATGAGTTAGAAAGGCAGGAACTGCAATTTTATTCTATTGAGGATGAAGAAAATGAAAAGTTAATTGAACGTAGAAAGGAAAAAGCAGAAGAAATTAAAGAAGCATTAGAGAAAATCAAATTAGGAACTTATGGATATTGTGAGGGTACGGGAGAGGAGATAGGTGTTAGAAGGCTAGAAGCTAATCCCCTGGCTATATATTGTATTGAGGAACAAGAAAGGATAGAAAAAGAAAAGAGCTTATATGGTGTAGACGAGTGAAAATCAAAAGAGGAAGATCTTTGTAGATTGTTTTGCAAAAGTTTATTCAGTTTGAGAATTCATTTGGAAAGATTTTAGATTATACAAAATGCTATACTCAAAAGAACATTGCACTACAGTATGATATGTATAGCGCTTCTTGCAATAGTCAGAAGCTCTTACCAGAAGCAACAGCGTGATAAAAAGATCTGAGTATAGGAATGTTCTTTCTGCTCCTGATGCCGCCTTTTTGCTGATGTTGTTCTACCTTTTTCCTTATCCAAGGCCTGCATTGCTTTTTTTCTTAAATCGTAACTATATGTTCCTGGCGTTTTTCTTTCCTTTTTAATACTTATTTTTTATCTTATATCCTTTAGAGTATGCCGTTGCAAGATACTGATTGAATAGAAGTTTATATAATGACAGAATTTAAAGGTGAGAAAAGATGGAGAACACACAGAAGGCATGATATAATCGATGGATTGTGGGATAAATTAGAAAGTCACTTACCTGGAAGAAGGGGTAAGTGGGGAGGAATAGCAAAGGATATCATAAATGCAGTAGTTTGGATATTTAGGGCTGGTACCACCTGATTATGGACATTGGAAGCAGGAGAACGGCGTGATAAAGGATGGGAATATTTATTGAAAATTTTTATTGATGTGGCTGATCCACATATGTTAAAGTAGATAAAGCTGAACTTGGAACAAAAGAAAAAGATCAAATGATCAGTCGGGATCAATACAAAGGCCATGTATGCGCATGGTATGCCGGTCAGAATCAGAAGGTTCCAGGTATTCAGGCTAACCCAAGACATAAGCCTTATAAGCTTACGATACGAATCGTTTAGCAAGAAAATCAAGCATAAATCCTGTAATTCCACCAAAGAGGAACAGGAAAATTCCAAGAAAAATAGATGAGGAGCTATATAAATTTAGGCATAATACATTTCAAAAATTTAAAGAATGGCGATGCTAAAAATGCACGATCGTATATGGATGGCCTTTCCATTAAAGCTTTGTTAATGTGGGCGTCATCTTATGGCGACATACTCTGGTAACTGAGGCATTTATTGCTGATGTTGTAATGTTTCAGTATTGCCATAATAATAAATTACAGTAAACTTTATACTGATGATGCAAAGGTAAGTATATATTATAAGAATAAAAAGCAACCATATCTGCAAGTAATGGATGTTTCTGATAGTTGGTGTTACTTATGCATTGAGTTATTAATATAGTAAAATTATATTTAAAAAAGATTTTAACCTAAAGGAGGAAAAATGCCTTACACTGTTCCACAATCACATGAAAATTTTCATCAATCTAATGTCTCAGGGCATGAATCATGTAATGTGCCGTCAGACGTGCAAAAGAACAATAGCAATTCTGTTGAAGATTACATTGAAAAATTGTGTTCTTCGGTTAGTAGTAATATGTCTAAGAAAAATAAAAGGGCTCAACTACGAGAGTTCAAACGTTTTATACAACATGATTCTAGTCAAAGCTTTGTTGAAGTTCAGTCGATAATTGTATCAAGGATTAATAATGAAGTAACAAAGCAACAAAGCAATAGGTATTCAAGTATGTTGCGCAGTAGTACAAAAAAGTTAGACAACAAAATTTCTCTGTTACAAGGGATGGGAGACATTGTACGAAACCTAAATGATTCACAAATTCAGTGCTTCGAATCTTTAAATACTCTACGTTCTACGCCACGCAGGGCTAGAAGATCCTCAGAACTGCACGTAAAGATCAGTAAAAATTTACAGAGGCCTACTAGCACATCTCCAGTAGAGATTAACCCAAGCCCTAACAATCCTGATGATAAAGGCGACGTTTCACGTAGCCCATCTCCAGATCTCATACCGGAAGAGGAACAGAGTAGTGAAAATTTACAGAGGACTACTAGCACATCTCCAGTAGAGATTAACCCAAGCCATAACAATCCTGATGATGGCTACGTGTCTGATGATGAAGGCGACGTTTCACGTAGCCCATCTCCAGACCTTATACCGGAAGAGGAACAGAGTGGTGAAAATTTACAGAGGCCTACTAGCACATTTCCAGTAGAGAGTAACCTAAGCCCTGACAATCCTGATGATAAAGGCGACGTTTCACGTAGCCCATCTCCGGTCTGTATGTCAAATTTTACGATGGAAGAAGGACAGAGTAGTGAAAATTTACAGAGTTTTATTAGCACATCTCCAGTTCTCATACCGGAAGAGGAACAGAGTGGTGAAAATTTACAGGGTTCTACAGATATGAAAAGGAAAGCAGAGGAAAATGCAGACTTTGTTGGGCAACCTCCAGAGAACAAGCGACGTAATAATGACTTAAAATCCAAGACTCCGTTAATTATTGCTGGAAGTTTGGCTGTAATGTCAGTGGCTATTTCGGTTTATTTAGAAATGGTCATGATAGGTGCTATAGCCGCAGTATGTATTGCTGTTATTGGTGTGGCATGGTATTGTTGTAATGGTAACAAAGAGCAGATGGATCATGAAAAAGTCAGTGAATTAGCGGTAAGTAGTATTGATAAAGGAGTGACAGATCAGCAAGCAAATACACAATTAAATTGTTGTCAATAGGATGAATGGACTACGACGCAATATTTGCAAGTAAAATAAAGAGCATCAAAGAAGAAGGCCGTTATAGGGAATTTACAAGCTTTGCTGCTCTACCTGGTAAGCTTCCATATATTATGGATTATGAAAGAAATAGGGAAGTGGTTGTTTGGTGCAGTAATAACTACTTGGGTATGGCACAAAATGAAAATGTTGTTTCTGCTATTAAGGGTTCTTCTATCCAAGTGGGTGCAGGTGGTACAAGAAATATATCTGGTACAACAAAGGAGGTTGTTGAATTAGAAAGGTCACTGGCTGATTTACATACAAAGGAAGCTGCTTTAACTTTTGCATGTGGATATCTAGCTAATCAAACCTCGTTAAGTACTTTATTATCTATTATTCCAGATGTGGTGATCCTATCAGATGAGAAAAATCATTCTTCAATGATAGAGGGTATCAAATCTGGGAGAAGGCCAAAACATATCTTTAGGCATAATGATGTGGAGCATCTAGAACAGTTATTGAAACTTATAGGTAAGGATATACCTAAGATAATTGCTTGTGAGTCCATATACTCGATGGATGGTGATATAGCACCGCTGAGAGCGATATGTGATCTTGCTGATCAGTATAATGCGATTACTTACTTAGATGAGGTACATGCAGTAGGGTTATATGGTGCTCGTGGTGGTGGTATTGCAGAAGAATATGGTCTGATGGATAAGATCACTGTAATCCAGGGTACGTTATCTAAAGCTTTTGGTGTAATGGGTGGATACATTGCGTCTTCAAAAAATCTGGTTGATGTAATAAGGAGTTATGCTCCAGGATTTATATTTACTACTGCTATGTCACCTATTCTTGCAGCAGCTGCAAAGGCTAGCGTTGAACATTTGAAAGCGAATAATGTCCACAGGGAAGCACATAAAATTGTAGTTGATAAAGTAAAAAACTCATTGAAGTATGCTGGAATTAATTTTATACCTACGAAAACCCACATAATCCCCATAATTATTGGTGATCCTGAATTGTCTAAAGAGGCGTCGAAGTTGCTATTTAATGAATATGCAATATATGTACAGCATATTAATTATCCTACTGTGCAGCGAGGAACTGAGCGTTTTCGTGTTACTCCTACACCTTATCATACTGATGAAATGATAAAGCATTTGACAGATTCTTTGGTAGCAGTGTTTAAGAGACTTGCACTATTGTGAAAGTGATGAGCCTCTGGTGGCTGAGCCAATAGTAAAATAAAAAGAGGCTATTAGAAAGGAGAGAGGTGTTGATGGGTATAACATAAGTTAAAGTTAGGCAGTTGCACTAAAAATTCGCTCGCAAAATTTATTCATACTATTATAATCAATACATATAAAATAATTACCCTATCAGATGAAAAACTTGAAAGAGTTATCTATAAGAATCAAGAATATTCAGTCTATACAGAAAACTACCAAAATAATGCAGATGATTTCTGCGACAAAATTATCACAAAATCAAAAAAAATTATCAAATTTAAGGTTATATATCTCTAAATTACATGATATTATATACTCATTATCTCAAGATAAAAGATTAAGTGATGTGCAAGATAATGGTGCCTACTTACTGTTTATTGTGGCGTCTGACCGTGGTTTGTGTGGAAATTTTAATTTTTCTCTTATTAAGTTCAGTCAAAAATATGTGGAAAGTTTTGTGCTAGATGGTAAAGAGGTAGATATTATTTTTATAGGGAAAAAGGCTTTTGATATTGGTAAAAATAAATTGAATTTTGGCATCAATATCTTAAAAGCAGAAGAAAGTAAAGATGTAGCATTAGAACGTGTAAATAATCTAATTAATGATATAGATCTAAATAAATATAGTAAAATAAAAGTTTTTTATAATAAATTTTATAACGTTTTTACGTACAAACCAACATTAGAGGTAATCAAGCCATGGAATGATGGACCACTTCCTATTGACAAACCGTTAACGGACTGTCCTTATGAATATGAGCCTAATGATCATGAGTTTCTTTTAAACTATCTAATACAAGATTATATGGTAATTGCTATTTATTCTGCCTTATTAGAGAATGCAACAAGTGAGAATAGTGCGAGAATGGTTGCTATGGAGTCCGCAAATAGGAATACAAAAGAAATGATAAATCAACTTTCATTGTCTTACAACCGTTCTCGTCAAGCAGCAATCACAACGGATTTAATCGAAATTATAAGTGGTGCGGAGTTTTTATAAATGAATATATTAAATATTGCAGCAGATATTACTCAATCAATAAAGAAGCAAAATTTAGATGTGGAAGTAGTAATATATGAAACTAATACAATTTCAGTTTCTCAGCGCTTGTTAAAAATAGAGAATGTATCACAATCCAAGAATTGTACTATAGGGATTAGAGCTATAGCAAACAAAAATAAGGCAGCATATATTTCCACTAATGATTTATCTAATCTTGATGAAATAATAAATTTAGTGATAGAAATGGCAAAAAATGCGCCTGAAGATATCTACGTTGATTTTGCAGAGCTAAATTCTCTTCCTGAAATGGATTTGGCTATCTTAGATAATAGTATTATTACTACAGATAATTTAATTAAAATTACTGAAATTACAGAAAATGCAGCACTTGCGCATGAGAAAATTATTAACTCAGAAGGGGCATCTGCATCATATACTTTGACCAATACAGTGTTATCTACCACTATGGGATTTATTGGTTCATTTAGTAGATCAACTTTTGTTAATGAAATTGCAGTTATTGCTGGAAAAAATGATGAAATGAAGGTTGGTTATGATTATGATATAGCATGTAATCTGTGCGATTTAAAAGCTCCGGAGTCTATAGGAACAGAAGCAGCACAAAGGGCTATAGCCCAACTAAATGCACGCACTATAAAAACTAGCAGGCTTCCAGTTGTTTTAGAGAAAAGAGCAGCAACTGGGATAGTCAAAAATTTTGCCTCTGCAATAAATGGTAATAACATAGCAAGTGGTAGCTCTTTTCTACAAAATAGTCTAAATACTAAAATTTTTAATGGTGAAATTACAATTATCGATGATCCATTGTTGCCAAGTGGAGTTGCATCGAGGCCATTTGACGGAGAAGGCATAGTAAGTAGAAAAAATGTATTTGTGCAAAATGGAATCTTACAAAATTGGATTTTAGATCTCTCTTCAGCTAAGCGTTTAAATTTAAGCACAACTGGAAATGCGATAAGGGCAAGCAATGCTTCTGTTATACCTGGAGCTAGTAATTTTTATATTAAAAATGGTAGCGTTTCATTTGCAGAATTAATACAAGACATTAAAGAAGGGATTCTTGTTACTGATGTATTTGGTTTTGGAATTAACTTAATTAACGGTGATTATAGTCAAGGTGTATCTGGTTTTTATATAGAAAATGGACAAATAAACTACCCAGTACATGAGATTACCATTGCAAGTAATTTAAGAGAGATGTTTAACAATTTAATTATTGCAGATGACTTAAGCTTCTGTGGGCAGTTTAATTCACCTGCAATGAAATTTGCTGAAATGACTGTGGCGGGTTCATCTAAAATTTAGTTGCATTTACTATAGCTATCATTTATAATGATAAAATGGTGGCTGTGAAATACAAAGTTATACTTACCTTAAAACTAGTGTAGCGTTCAATTTTATGGTTTTTTATTATTTAAAAGTAACGGTTAGGAGTTATAAAAATGGAGTTTGGTAATTTAAAGTGGTTTAGTGTGGAAAAAGGTTATGGTTTTATTACACCAGAAAATAAAGGTGCAGATGTTTTTGTACATATTAGTACACTTGAACATTCTGGGATTAAACCAGATGCCCTTAAAGGAGAAAAGCAAGGACGGCTAGGGCAAAAGGTAAGTTATGAGCTGACAACCAATAAAAATGGTAAGGTATCTGCAAAAAACCTTAGGATATTACAGGATTAAGCAGGTTATTGTAAAATCAAGCAATTTTAATAAATAATTAAGCGCTTTATTACTTTTTTAGTAGTAGTGTATTTTTGTAGCTATTATGTCCTTTCAAAGGAAGTAGGTAGCAAATAAGAGATATAATTAGAAGTTGAGCTTAAATGTTATAGATAGATACAGGAATCAGGAAGGGCGTTTTAGGCTAGAGTTGCACTAATCGTAGGATTTTCAGTTATGAATTGGCAGAGTGATCTTCGAGTGGATCTGTTGTACAAGGGTGGAACCAAAGATAACAGGTCTAGCCTTGATTTTATTGTCTTACTACAGAAGGTTTATGGTTCTGTACTGAAAAACTTGAACAAATTGTCAATGTATGTTAATGTAAAGTATGTGGCAAAATAAATTAAGCTTTAAGTTAATAAGGTTAAAATGGCAAAAGGGATACACTATCAGTGCTTAAATCTTCTGGCTATTAATAAGAATATAAAATCTAGGGGTAATGTAGAACAACAAGTAAAATAAATAAAAACAAATTCAGTGACTGTACCATCCGTACACAGAAGTTACATAACGCTAACAATCTATTTTTTATTAGGTTAAATGAGAAAGAGCATATTATATGTAAGGTTATACGATGCAACAATGAAAAGTTTGTTTGAGAATTGAACGTATATTCTATAGCCATGATAATTAAATTATATGAAGTACTTAAGTATCACCATAATCACTGGTCAAGTGGTAGATGATGATCCAGAAATAATTTGTAATGCATCAAACACAAAAGAAATTTGAATGAAGATTATGGGCATTGCTCATGTTAGTAAAGAGATAATGATGCTTGATTCTGAACAGTTACTTGATTCTAAGAGCCTGTTCACAATCTTTTTTAACCAGAACATTTTCTCTATCCTCATTCGGTTTTTTACCCCATTTCTTGAAATAGTCGTAACAATTGCGCCATTTTGGAAACTCTTTTGGCAGCATTCACCACTGACAGCCACTTTTTCATCAGCACACCACAAAATAACTCCAAGTTTTCTTGGTTTCCTCTTCTTCTTCCGTACGCTTTCTAAAATTAACCTAATCTTTTCGAATTTTTCATGATCTTGGGTATATGTTTCTCATAGTTCACCTTACTTCAACTATACTCATCTTACCATATTTATAGATCGCGTACAGGCTCTTAGAGCCTGTTCACAATCTTTTTAACAATAGAACAGAGAAAGCTAAAACAACCATTTGCAGGCTAGTATTAAGCTTTCTTTCACAGTTTTTCCATAACCTCCTACATTTATCTAGCCAGGCAAAAGACCTCTCTACAACCCACCTTTTTGGCAATACAACAAATAAATGTAGCTCATTGCGCTTTATTACTTTAACCGTTGCACCAATAATTGTCTTTATTTGAGTTGCAAAATTTTCTCCTGTATAACCTGCATCAACCAGTATATTCCGAACTTCGGAAAGATTTTTTTTTGCTCTACAAACCATTTCTATAGCAGCATTACGATCTCCTATATTAGCTCTAGTAATATAAATTGCATGCGGCAAACCTTGTGTGTCTACTGCAATATGGCGCTTTATTCCTGAAATCTTCTTGCCTGCATCATAACCTTTTTCTTCAGCAGTATCGGTATTTTTCACACTCTGAGCGTCAATTATGCAGAAACTTGTTTTGGTACTCCGACCATTGTTGGAACGGACCTCTCCAACCAATTTTTTTTAAGACGATTTCCAGAATACTTTCTCTATCTTCGTTCGGTCCATTTCTTGAAATAGTCGTAACAATTACGCCATTTTGGAAACTCTTTTGGTATCATTCGCCACTGACAGCCGCTTTTTAATANATACAGCACACCGCAAAATAACTCATACAAATCCAGTTCTCTTGGCTTCGTCTTCTTTCGTGCGCTTTCTAAAATTGGCCTGATCTTTTCGAATTTTTCACGATCTATATCACCTGGGTATATGTTTCTCATAATTTACCTTATTTTAACTACATTTATCTTACTATATTCATAGATCGCGTACAAGCTCTAAGAAACTGGGGAGTGGAGGATATGGCCTCTATTGCTTGTTTGATTCTTTTCCACCTATGGGTCATTAATAATTGAAACACTTGAGTTATTTTCAGTAAATAATTCAAGAATAACATTAGGTATTTTACCGTTAACTATATGTGCTACTCCAGAGCATTCTTTAACTACTCTAGTGCACATTATAAGCGTCTCAAGAAATTTTTCTTCCTTAATTTCTTTCTTATCAATTGACATATTTAAACTCTTGATAGATATTTTTTTATTAGTTATCTTATCCATTTCTTTGTCTGAGTCGCTAAAAATTATTATTTTAGATGCAGAGACTGCAATTGCTATTGCGCCTACAACACTTTCAGCGTCCATGTGGTATGTTTCTCTATTGTTTCCATAACCTACCGGTGCAATTATTGGTATAAAATCTGATTCTTCTAGAAAAAATAATATATCAGGATTAACCTCAGCTGGTCTACCAATAAATCCTATATCTAGTATTTTTGCAATATTACTTAACTGATTTTCTTTTAAGGTGTAGGCTATTTTTTCTGCTTTTATAAGATTGCCGTCCTTTCCACATAATCCAATAGCTGAGCCTCCTGCACTGTTTATATATTGCACTATTTTTTTATTAATTGATCCGCATAATACCATCTCTATGATCTTCATTGTCGTCTTATCTGTAAGCCTAATGGTATTAATAAATTTATTATTAATACCAAGTATTTTTAATATTGCATCAATCTCATATTCTTTTTAATGTATAATTATTGGATTGATCCCTAGTTGTTTCAAAAGGACAATATTATGAGCAAAAGCTTCCAATAGTGCTTCATCTGACATGGCAGTGCCGCCATATTTTATTACGAATGTTTCACCTACAAAGTGAGGTATATTAGATAGCGCTTCAAGTAATATCTGCCCTTTCTCTTGGAATGAGTGACCATTTTTTAGATTGTTCATATAATATTGTAGATTTCATTTTTTAAATTTTTTATTCCTGAACTTGTGCGTGTACTTATCTCATGTATGTATATACTATTATTATTAATACATTCTTGAGTATGATCCCTAATCACTTGCAAATGTTCTATACCCATTTTATCTATTTTTGTTAGTATAACATTAAAATTTATATGGTTACATGTTAACCAGTAAACAAAGTCTTTGTCTATTGCTTTTAACCCAATCCTTCCATCTACTAATGCAAATACTTTTCTTACATTACTTCTTTTTAATAAGTAATACTCAATTAAATTTAAATACTTTACAATTTCTTTTTTGCTTGCACATGAATAACCATATCCTGGCAAATCAACGAGTCTCAGCTTATTATTAAATGAGGAATAAAAGTTTATTTGTTTAGTACAACCAGGTTTGGAAGATACTCTTGCAGCTTTTTTACTATTTACTAAAGAGTTAATCAAACTAGACTTGCCTACATTAGAACGTCCAGCAAATGCAACTTCTGGCACTAATTCATCAGGTAATAGCTTTATATCTGACGCTCCAAAAATAAAACCATAGTTTTGCTTCATATTATATTACTTGATATCAGAAGGTTTTTATAATACTTTTATATTACTTGATATCAGAAGGTTTTTATAATACTTATTTAAAGTGGTTTAAGCTATATATTTATGGACATAGAAAGTAGTTTACAAGATTTAAAAAGAAAATTCGATGACATAGAAAAAAAGTTAGCACATCCTAGTCATTTAAGTCAAAAGGAATTTGTTAACTTATCTAAAGAATACTGCGAATTGGGTCCTATAGTAAAGATAATTGGTGAATATGATGCTTTAAAAAAAGAAATTACAGATTTAGATACGATAATCAATGATGGAGACAGTGAATGTGGAATAAAAGAATTGGCAAGAGACGAAATCTTGGAAAAACAAAAAGTGGTGTTGCCTCAGATAAAAAACAAACTGAGATTGGCATTGCTACCAAAAGATGCAGATGATTCAAGAAATGTCATATTAGAAATTAGGGCTGGTACTGGTGGCGATGAAGCAGCATTGTTTGCAGCAGATCTATATCGTATGTATCAAAAATATGCAGAAATTAGAAATTGGAAATTTGATCCGTTAAATATCTCTAATACAGGTATAGGAGGATATAAGGAAGCTTACGCATCGATCAATGGTACAGATGTCTTTGCACGGTTGAAGTTTGAATCAGGTGTACATAGAGTACAAAGAGTGCCTGAAACTGAATCTTCAGGAAGGCTACATACTTCTGCTGCAACCGTTGCGATATTACCTGAAGTAGGAGAAGTAGATTTTAAGATAGAAGAGAAAGATTTAAGAATAGATGTTTATAGATCTAGTGGACCAGGAGGGCAATCTGTTAATACAACGGATAGTGCGGTGAGAATCACACACCTACCAACTGGCATAGTTGTTATACAACAAGATGAAAAATCACAGCATAAAAATAAAGCCAAGGCTTTAAAGGTACTTAGAGCAAGGCTGTATGAAATTGAAAGGCAAAAAAAGGAGAAAGAACGCTCACACTTAAGGAAAAGTCAAATAGGTTCTGGTGATCGTTCAGAACGTATAAGAACATATAACTTTCCACAATCGCGTATAACGGATCATAGAATTAATTTGAGTTCACACAAGCTTGATTATGTAGTGAAGGAAGGCGCATTAGACGAGTTTATTGATGCACTGATTGCACGTAATGAGGCTGAAAGATTAGCCGGGGAGAGTTGATCTATTACTAAGCTAAATTTTTGAGTCTATATATGACTTTTTCCATATCATGAGCTTGAAATATTGCTGATCCTGCAACTAAGATATCAGCACCTGCTTTTATGATTGTGTGTGCATTGGAAAGATTAACCCCACCATCTACTGAAATTTGCGTTTTTAAATTGCGGTCTTGTATCATTTTCTTTATTACGGATATCTTGTGTAATTGTGAGTCAAGAAAGTTTTGTCCGCCAAACCCAGGATTAACCGACATGACTAATACAATATCAAGTTCATGTAATATATATTCTAATGCATTTGGATGCGTTGAAGGTACAATTGAGACCCCAACTTGTACCATTTTTTTACTATTATTTATATTTTTATATGATTTGATTTTTTTAATTAGTGATTCAAGATGTACGTCGGTTTCTAGGTGTACAGTAATTATATCTGCACCTGCATTGACAAAGCTTTCAATGTGGTTTTGAGGAGAACAAATCATGAGATGTACATCAAAAGGAAGACCACTATATTTACGTATTGCAGAAATAACAGTTGGACCGATGGTAATATTGGGAACGAAAGTCCCATCCATCACATCTATGTGTATGTAATCGATATTTAGGTTACTTACTTTTTGTACTTCTTTTCCAAGTTTAGCAAAATCTGCTGAAAGTATGGAAGGTGCAATTTTAATACCCATTTAATTTAAAATTTAACCATAGATCTTGACTTTATCTCTATTAAGTACCATCTTTATATCGTGTGCCCGTAGCTCAGCTGGATAGAGCAGCAGCCTTCTAAGCTGCTGGCCGTGGGTTCGAATCCCTCCGGGCACGCTTTAAGTTAAGAGAAGAACCCTGGCTTATTATTATAAAGGTAAAGCTTTTCTATTTTTACAACATCAAAACTGCTTTCTGCAAGTTTGGTAAGTATAGTATTTATATCACGATAAGTTACATCTTGTTCTGCATCCATTACAATAAACCTACAAGTTATCTGATCGCTCATACATTCATTATTTTCTGGCCATATCATAAGCCCTTTTACATATATGGATTTTACCTGTATTCTATCAGATTCAAATAGATTAATTAAGTTGTTAAAATTATCCTCTTGATTCCAAGAAAGGGTTATGTCACTACCGACTAATTTTCTGATTTCTCTATGATCGTTTTCATTATGATCTTTATGCTCCATAAGATTACTAGCTTTTTCATTACTTATAATGTTGCTTACCTTGAGCTCAGGCAATATGTGTGGTTGTTTTCCTAGATTATCTATTACTGCATTTGCAAAATCACTAGTGCCAACTTTTTTTTTGCTTATTTTGTCAGTATATAAGTCAATTGTATGTATACCATCTTCTAAAGTTTTTAGCCATGCATTGTAGATGAGTTTTGCAGTGTCAGTTTGACCTATATATACGAGCATTTGTACTGCGGCATTTAAAAGTCCGGAAGGATTAGCAATACCCTTACCAGCAATGTCTGGTGCAGAACCATGCACAGCTTCAAACATAGCATAATTACTACCGATATTGCTACTTCCTGCAGATCCAACAGAGCCTGAAGCTTGTGCTACAATATCCGATAGAATATCACCATATAAATTTTCTGTAACGATTACATCGAAATGTTCTGGCGTAGTTGCAACCTTAGCCATTCCAATATCAACTATATAATGTTCAGCATGTATATCTGGGTAGTTTTTTGCAACATGGTTAAATGCTGCATGAAAAATACCATCAGTCATTTTCATTATGTTATCTTTAGTGAGGCATGTTACTTTATTACGATTATGTTTTTTTGCATATTCGAAGGCGTACTTGCATATTTTTTGCGAACCAGATTGAGTAATAATTTTAGTGCATTGATAAAAATCTTCTGTTAACCTGTGTTCTATTCCTGTATAGACATCTTCTTCATTCTCACGGATTATGACAATATCAAATTTATTAAATCTGTTTTCTATAATGGGAGAGTATGACATACATGGCCTAACGTTGGCATATAGCCCAAGTTTTTTTCTCAATGCGACATTTAAGCTTTTATGCCCTTTGCCTTGAGGAGTAGTTGTAGGAGATTTTAATAGTATTTTTGTTCTCTCAATAGATTGCCATCCACTAGGTGAAATTCCATGCATCCACTCTTTGTTATATAAACGTTCACCAATTTCAATAATCTCTACTGATACTTTTGCTTCTGCTTCACGTAGTATTGATAACACTGCCTCCATTATTTCTGGCCCGATGCCATCTCCGTATGCAACTGTGATTGGTATAGACATATATTTAATATTAATTTAAACAGTAAGATAACATAAGATGGAATTGTTGCGAAGATAAAAATAGGTTTAAATCTCTTTTTATTTTTGTTTTGAAAGGTAAAACACTAATAAGTCCTATGCAGCTATTATACACAGCCCAGATGACTTATGGTTTTAGTTATAACATTCAACCTTAACACTCTTGTCTTGTAACTTTTTTCTTTATAAAAAGTATTCTACTATAGTAAATTTAGGTATAAACTTATTTACTAAAGATGTAATATAGTGTACACCACATTAGGTTATCATGAAGGGAGTTGTAGAAATGTATAATCAAAGCAATCAAAAGAGATATAATTAACATAGTAGCTATGGTTTACAGCATAGACACAGAAATTGGAAGAGTAACGAGCAACAAAATTATTATGGAAGTCAGGGAAGCAGTTCATTGCACCAGGAAAAGGACAAATGGAAAATTTTTGATATAAAAGATCTATCTGGAGAGAATCCAGAAACTTTTGGTATGGAGGTGCATAAGTGCCTTGATAAAATATGGAAGGACAAAAATCTGAAACGTAGTGAAGGTTCTTCCAGTATACTACAGGCACTGGGTGAAATATTAAAATATGCAACTGATCATATGAGTAAATTTCAACCTATCAATCTATCTCTCACTTTACATAGATTAGCCAAAATCACGCAAGAACGTCAAAGTGGGTTAGATGCTCTAGATAGTGGTATATTGAGTGATTTTTACATAGCATGGTTTAAAAAGGCTAACAATGTAATGCAAAAATTCAATGCACAAGGATTATCTAACAGCATATGGGCTTTAAATAATTTAAGAGAAAGTGATCTATTAAATAAAGAATTAATGGAAGAGTTTGTTTGCAATTGGATCACACGAGCCGATTCTCAACTACAGAATTTTAATCTACTAGACTGTGGTGAGAGTATAGAAGCTATGAGTTGTATAGTAAAGGCGGCTAAGAAAGATGAACCTTATCCATTATTACCCGCCTTTACTTCACCATGGATTATCAAAGCTGAGAGCTGGATTAGCAGAGCTGAGGAAAGACGTGGTGAAATAATACGATCTGCAAGCAAAAATGTAGATAATTCTCAGGGTGTAGTAGATTCTAGTAATAAGAGTATAGATGATCAAGATGTAAATACAGAGCTAAGTTCAACCAAACTAGAATCACCTATGGCTTTTTCCTCTATACCTAAATAAAAAATGATATGTATTTTTAAGTAAGGAAGCAGCTGTTTTACGAATTATCAGAGAAGGGAATAACAAGAGCAGAAGAGTGTTGTTATTAAAGTACAAGAGGGTAGGCTGTGAGATATTGCATAGAAAACGCAAATAAACTTTGAGGCCAGGAGCATAAGGAAATGCTCTGTATTGTTTGGTTCAACATGCACAAAAGGCAGACTTATTGCATTCCAGTTGGAATTTTGTAAAATCCTCAATCACTCAAAATATTAAATTATTTATGGCCTCATCATGCTCTTCAACAGCGACACTTATGTTTTATAACATAAAACTTCTTTATTAGACTGGAAAGTTCTGTTATCCTAAAATTTTTAAGAATTTTAAATTAATGAATATACAGAATGATAAATTTTTATTCCTTGCACTTGGGGGAGTAGGGAAAATTGGAATGAATGTTAGTCTATATCACTATCAAGGCAAGTGGATTATGGTAGACCTTGGAATAGGTTTCGCAGATGAAACTATGCCAGGTATTGAGTTATTGATTGTGGATATAGATTTTATTTGTTTTGGATGAATTTTTAAATTTTTATCTTCTTTAAGGTTTACTTTTTCTATTGGTAGTTCTAAAACTGAACTTAGGTGAAAGCAGCTTCAAAAGAGTTTGGTAAATTAATAGATTGTATTAGTTAAAATTTTAGTTATTTTTATTATATATTAAAATTCTTTGTATTCTCAATTTTCATAGGTCGAGATCTTCAAATTATCCAGTTTATGAATATTCACTGCTATATTATTAATTTAAATGTTTTTTTTTAATAAATAATTAATCATTTTTTCTGTAATTAACTATTTATTAGATAATTACAATATTTTATTTTACTATGGCATATTTTATATTAATGCAAACATGACACAGCTCGTGTGCAACTGTGTATACCACCTATAAAAAATCCATCAGAATTAATTCTAAAAATGTTTGAAAGCAATTTTAATAGGATTTCATTTTTTTCTTTCATATCTAGTGAGAGAATTTTAAAATAAAATATTTTTTATTAATGTACAGAAGTCTTTATTAATATTATTTAATTTTTGTCTGAAAATATTTAAATTATATTTATTTTAGAAACACTTTGATGTTGTAATTTATTTCTCAATTAGTTTCTTAAAATATGTCACAATAAGTGGTTATCTAGATTACTTTACTGAGTTTTTAGAAGCAGGAGAAGCTGTTGGCTTGCCAAGAGATGAACTTGTACTAATTTGTACTGGATGCCAGGGTGAACCTCTCGCTGCAACTGCACAACTTGCTTCAAAAAGTCATAGATTCTTTAAAATACAACAAGGTGATACGATTATCTTCTCGTCTAAAATTATTCCTGGTAATGATACAAGTGTGCACAATATGCTTAATGCTTTTGTTGAAATGGGGGTAGAAATTGTCACGGAGAAAACAGAACATGTACACGCATCTGGGCATCCAACACGTGAGGAATTAAAAGAAATGTATTCTTTAGTCAGACCTAAGCTTTCCATACCAGTGCATGGAGAATATATTCATATGTACGAACATGTAAAATTCGCTAAAGAGTGTGGTGTGGAAAAAGCGGTCATGATTAAACCAGGATATATTATTAATCTTGAAGATGGAGAAAAGGTGGATTCTATTGATGTTGATTATTTTGGTATTGATGGTAAATTATTACGTTGTCCAAATAGTCCAGTGATACATATGCGTAGAAAAATGAGAGATGCTGGTATTATTATAGTATTAGCAGTTGTAAACAAAAAAAATAGATTATTTAGTAAGCCTAAAATCTATGCTCCTGGTGTTTTCGAACTGCCTGATGATATGTTTATTATACAAAAGATTATAGAGAAAGTTGAAGCAGCATTCAGCTTATATAATATAGAAAAAATAAAAGAAAAAATAAAAAGTTCTATAGTTAGCGTGATAAAGCAGTATTTTTTAAAGAAACCTGTAATTGAGATCCAGATAGAACGGGTATAAATGAGAAATTTAATCCTATTTATTTTACTACCTGCTTTATTACCTGTTTTTTGTTTTGCTCAAGATATGTTGTATATTACTGTAAAGGAAAATAGTGTTGATAATATCAAAATTACTATATCTTCTGCTGTATATAAAACGGGTCTAGAAAATAACATTAGTGAAAATATTAAAAAAATTATTGAGGCAGATTTATTAAGTAGCGGTTTGTTTAAAATGGAATCTGCAACTACTTCGCAAATAATGTCTGATATATTGCTAACTATAAAATTAAGTCAAGCTCCAAACAAGAATTTGGAATTATCGTTTTCTCTATTTGACCTTTTTATGAAAAAGGAATTAATGAACAAAACTATGATACTATCTCAACAAGATTGGAGAAAAACTGCTCATTTTATTTCAGATATGATTTATAGCAGGTTGATTGGTGAAAGGGGGTATTTTAATACGAAGATTACTTATATTGCTGAAGAAAAAGGAAAGCATAACAAGTGTATGCGTAAGATTGCCGTTATGGATCAAGATGGAGGTAATGTAAAATATTTAACTAATGGTAATAGATTCGTTTCTACGCCAAGGTTTTCACCCAATGGTGAGAATATTGTATATATATCATATTCTAACGGTAAAAGTTATATAGTACTGAGAAATTTAAAGAATAATATGGAATCTGTTGTTAGTGCATTTGATGGTGTACTTTCTGGACCAAGATTTGCACCTGATGGGAAATCCATATTGGTATGTTATTCATCTGGAAAAAGTACAAATATATTATCCATAAATTTGCTCAACCATAGTGTTAATAAGATTACTCAGAATGCGTCAATTAATACATCTCCATCTTTTTCTCCAGATCAGAATTACATAGTTTTTAGTTCTGATAGTAGTGGAAGCCAGCAGTTGTACATCATAGATTTAATACACCAGAAAACTAGGAGGATTAGTTTTGGTAGTGGAAACTATTCTACTCCTGTATGGTCTCCAAAGGGTGATTTAATTGCGTTTACAAAAAGTAAAGTAGGAAGGTTTTATATAGGCGTTATGAAACCTGATGGTACAGAAGAACGGTTGCTTTCAGAAGGATATAAGATTGAATCGCCAGCATGGTTACCGAATGGAAGAGAAATCATTTTTACAAAAACAGAGCCACCTAGTACATCTCAGCTATGTCTAATTGATTTAATGAAACAGAAATGTAAAATGATTTCTACGCAAACAAGTGCTTTTTTAGCAGATTGGTCACATTTCTAATTTTACAAATACAAATGGTTTCATTATAACCTTACAAATTTCAGCTGCAATATCTCTGTATACTTTATTTGACTTTTGCATTGCTGTATCTTACAATAAACGTATGTTAGTTTATATGTAAGGAGGAGTAAGTGATTAATAATCATAAACTATATTATAAAGCAGGATTGGTAAGACCAAGTTTATCTGCAGAAATAGCTTCAGGTATTATAGCTGCAGTAGCAACTCGATTAGTATTGAGTCGTTTGACTACGCTATCCAGACTAGCGATTACTGCAATAACGATAGCATCTGTCATAGCTGTTATGGAAGTAGTTGGTGCGAGGTCCACTCTACTCATTGACCCAGATCTACTCATTGACCCAGACTTCACCGCACACATCTCCAGATGCCCACATTCGGCTCTCAGTAAAGGAGAAGAATTAGTCACTCACGCACATGGAGCCAACTGCTGTATATAGATTATATAGATACAGTTTGCAGTGAGCTGATGATTAATGGTCTTTTAAGAAAAGCTAAAGAAGAAAGAAAGCTGAAAGTTAAAGTATAGTTCTTCCATTGTAGGAAGAACTATACTTTTTTCTTAAATCATGCCTGACATTTTTCCCTCCATTATCCTATCCACAATGAAAGGGCTATAACACAGTGATTTCTATTTAAAATATTTTGTAAAATACTGATATTCAGCATTTTTACCTAAAATTGGTAATTTAGGGTATATCGTCACAAGATACTGATTGAATAAAAGTTTATATAATGGACTTCTTGCATAACTCATTTTATCAACTCAAAGTTGTAAATTCCAGCAATTAAGTTGAACCTCAGACTAAAACGTTTTCGTCGATTTCGATAGCGATCTGCAATTAT
>JAIXMJ010000069.1 GCA_022836975.1 Wolbachia sp. | reverse complement strand
ATAGGTGGTGGTCCTGGTGGCTATAAATGTGCTATTACAGCAGCTAAATTGGGCTTAGAAGTTGTTTGCATAGACAAAAATACTATATTTGGTGGTACGTGTTTGCGTGTAGGATGCATACCTTCAAAAGCACTATTACATATTTCTCATGAATACACCAAGGCAAAAAATGATCTATCAAAATTTGGTATCAATATTAAAGATGTAAATTTTGATTTACAGAAAATGCTAAATTATACAAATGCCAAGATACAGGACTTGGGTAAAGGTATAGACTATTTATTTAATAGTTCCAAAATTACTAAAATTCACGGAACTGGAAAAATCCATTCTTGTGAGCCTGGCAATTTAGAAGTTTCAGTTAATGAAAAGGTATTAAAGACAAAAAATATAGTAATTGCTACCGGCTCTGAAGTCAGCTCTTTACCAGGTATTAATATTGACGAGCAAAAAGTTCTTTCTTCGACCGGTGCTTTATCTTTGACTCAAGTGCCAGAAAAAATGGTAGTGGTAGGAGCTGGTGCAATAGGCCTTGAAATGTCTTCTGTATGGAACAGACTTGGAACAGATGTCACGGTAGTAGAATTTTCCAATAAAATTGCTGCATCAATGGATAATGAGTTAAGCAATGCACTGTTTAAAAGCTTACAGAAACAAGGAATAAAGTTTTTACTTAACACCAAAGTTGAAGGTGTAAAACAAAATAGTGTGCAAACCTCTTCAGGTAATATAGAAGCAGATAAAATTTTATTAGCAGTGGGACGCAGGCCTAACTTTGAAATTAATGATAAAATCACCAGAGACAACCGTGGTTTCATAGAAGTAAATGAAAAATATGAAACAAATATAAAAGGAATTTTTGCTATAGGTGATGTTATCGGTGGTGCAATGCTTGCGCATAAAGCAGAAGAGGAAGGGACAGCTGTTGCAGAGATTATTTCAGGACAATCACCTAATGTTGATTATGAACTCATACCATCTGTTATCTATACATGTCCTGCAATATCTTCTATTGGAAAAACTGAAGAAGAACTTAAAAGTATAGGTCATAAATATAAAGTTGGAAAATGTCAATTTATAGCCAATGGCAGAGCGAAAATTACTGATGTTACAGAAGGATTTGTGAAAGTATTAACCTGCGGGTTAACAGATACTATATTAGGAGT
Organism: Wolbachia sp.; assembly: GCA_022836975.1. Classification (GTDB taxonomy): domain Bacteria; phylum Pseudomonadota; class Alphaproteobacteria; order Rickettsiales; family Anaplasmataceae; genus Wolbachia. The sequence continues at coordinate 2,837 of JAIXMJ010000069.1, read as the reverse complement.
ACACATTATTGGAACATACGCTGATACACTCATCAATGAAGCAGCAGTTGCAATGGCATACAGTGCTGCATCTGAGGATATATATAGAATTTGTCATTCGCATCCAGATGTAAATGAAGCTTTTCGTGATGCATGTATAGATGCTTTCTTTAAGAAATGATTATGAACCTCAATTCTATAATCAATAAATGGCATGAGTGGTTAAAATTTAATAGATCTTACTCGGTTAATACTTTAGAATCCTACGTAAGGGACGTAATGGATCTAGTTAACTTTCTTGGAATGCATACAGGAGGGGAAGTTACAACTGAGACTCTTTCTAGGTTAAGCATACCGGAGTTAAGAAGTTGGTTTAGTTTTCGTTATACAAGAGGAGTAAATTCCAGATCCAATATGAGAGCATTATCAGTAATTAGAAATTTTTTTAGATATTTGCACCATAACTATGGTATAGATAACCAGACTGTCTTTTCTTTATCAAAGCCAATCCGTAGAAGAACTTTACCTAAAGCACTTTCAATATCTGACATAAAAAAATTATTGAATGAAATGAAGTTATCTGATCTTGGTGAACCTTGGATCATTAAGAGAGATATTGCACTTGTTATGGTACTTTACGGCACTGGTTTAAGAATTAGTGAAGCACTTAATATAAAAGTAAAAGATATCAACAATGATGAGCTTGTAATTTTAGGTAAAGGTGGTAAACAGAGGCAAGTATTTATCCTTCCAATAGTAAAAGAGCATATACAGGAATATATTAAATCTTGCCCTCATTTTAGTGTAGATGGGTACCTTTTTTTAGGTGCAAGAGGAAAAAAATTAGCAAGAACTTACTTTGCGAATCGTCTCCAAAAAATAAGAAGAATCCTAAATTTACCAGAAATTCTATCTCCACATTCATTACGTCATAGTTTTGCCACTCATTTACTTAACAAAGATGTTGATATCAGATCTATACAACAATTGTTAGGCCATGCCAGTCTCGAAACTACCGAAATCTATACACATCTAAATTATAACGAAGTTTTTGAGATGTATAAAAATTTCCAGAAAAACCATAATTCAAGCTCATAAAGCTTTTGCTAAACATTTACAAGAATTAAAAATGCTTTGCTAAAATTACTTGACAAGGGTTAAGAAAAAATTCAGACTTTTTTATATTTTACTCCAGATTTTTATCTAAGTGTTTACCTTTCCAAGTACAAGATTAAGGCGCAGGCGTTTAAATAAATGGGTTTGCAATTTAACTAGTGAAAACAGCTTATCAGTAAATGATTTAGTGTTGCCACTATTTGTACATGATCATGAAGAAACAGTTGTTCCAGTTCCTGCATTACCAGACATTAAGCGTTATTCTATAAATGAGCTAATATTAATTATTAAAGAAGCAAAAGCTTTAGGAATTAATGCAGTAGAAATTTTTCCCATAGTTGATAAGATTCTAAAATCTGAAAATGCTGAAGAAGCTTACAATCCTGATAATCTAATCTGTAGAGCAATATATGCTGCAAAGTCAGCAGTGCCTGATATTGGTATCATTGCAGATATTGCACTAGATCCGTATACCACTCATGGACACGACGGTATATTACAAAACAATCAAGTAAAAAATGATGAAACTGTGTTGGCATTATGCAAACAGGCAATTATTTTAGCAAAAGCAGGATGTGACATGCTTGCACCTTCTGATATGATGGATGGAAGAATAGGAAAAATTAGGGAAGCTTTAGATCGAGAAAACTTTTATGATCTATTAATACTATCTCATGCAGTTAAATACTGTTCCAATTTTTATACGCCATTTAGAAAAATAATTGGTTCATCACTTGATTGCAATATAGATAAAAGTAATTATCAAATGGATTACAAAAATGCACGAGAAGCAATGTCTGAAATAGAAATGGATATCAATGAAGGTGCAGATTTTATTATGATTAAGCCAGGGATGCCATATCTTGATGTAGTTAAGACAGCAGCAGATAAATTTAATTTCCCAATCTTTGTTTATCAAGTAAGCGGAGAATATGCAATGATAAAAACTGCAGCAAATAATTGTTTACTGAACTATGATGCAGCAATTTATGAATCTTTAATTAGCTTTAAACGTGCTGGTGCAAATGTAATATTCACTTATGCTGCACTTGACATTGCAAAGAAATTTTCAACCTCTGTTTCATGCTAAAACAGCGTTGCTGTTCTATATTCCACGAGTTTCAAGAAAAAAAATTATGGCACTGTTAACAAAATAATTTGATTTGCAAAATGAAGTAATGAAAATGTTGCTAGATGCTAATTTTTGAACAAATGAGCCTGTTGCTGACAAAGATATAGAAATATTAGAAGCTTTATTGAATCGAAAAATACTACTACTGTTATCCCATATAAAGGGATTTATTCACCTCATAACTTTACTTTAACGTCAGAGGATTTTTATGATATCAGTATTTACTGCAAATGACATAATGAATTTTTTGAATTTAAACATAGCTTGTCTTCTAGCTCTCTTACTTTTGTCCTTAATTTATCGTTTTCTGCTTTCAGAATACCAACTTCTATCATAATCTTTTCTTGCAGTACACCTATCTCCCTATATTTAGTCTTTTGGTTTCTATACTATTATATCATAACTATTTTATTTCAACGTGAACGATTACTACTTTCTTTATCCATAGTTCGGGTTCTTATAGGTGACCTACCAATATTCTACTTGATTAAAGACTAGGTAGTGTCGACATTTATTTCAACCAAAGATAAATAGCAGCAATATGAACAAAAGATAAGAAAGCGATGGCTAATTTATCATAACGAGTAGCAACCCTACGAAAGTGCTTGAG
>JAIXMJ010000068.1 GCA_022836975.1 Wolbachia sp. | reverse complement strand
CTTCATATATTGCAAAAACAATTTGTAAAAAATTCCTAGCAACTTGAAACTCATTCAAGCTAACATAGCATTTGGGAAGCAAGTACTTTGTAAAGGTAACCTGATAATTTACAAAGCTGTAATACCTTTCTTGAATTTTAATTGCCTGTTTAAGCAAAGATTTCATACGTACATACAAATTCATTTAATCCACTGTAGGAATTTAATAAACTTCTAAGTGTTTTAGCAATTTCAAAATGATTCAAACCATAATGTTGTCGTTCATCTATAATGATCTTTCTGATAAAATTCTTGCTCTTTCATATTCACCTAAATTGTTACATGCATTTGCAAGACCTCAAAGTGTGCAATGTAGATGAAAATTGCTAGAGGCATAGTGTTCTTCCTTCATTTTTAACACTTTTTCGAGCTTTAATTTTCCTGTCTGGGGTTCACCTAAATCCCCATAAGCACAAGCTAAATTTTGAAGCGTTGCAGCCACTTTAAAATGATCAGGGCCATAATGGAGTTCTTGAATTTTCAATGCCCTTTCCAGCAATGTTTTTGCAGTTTGGGGATCACCCAAATCAGCATAGGCAAGTGATAAATTTGAAAGCGTTACAGCCACTTGAAAATGATTAGGGCCGTAATGGAGTTCTTCAATTTTCAACGCCCTTTCCAACAAAGTTTTCTGAGTTTGGGGATCACCTAAAGAGCTGTAGGCATCTGCTAAATTGTTAAGCATTGTAGCTCCACGAAAATAATCAGGGCCATAATGGAGTTCTTCAATTTTCAATGCCCTTTCCAGTAACGTTTTCTGGGTTTGGGGATCACCTAAAGAGCTATAAGCATTTGATAAATTGTTCAGCGTTGTAGCCAGTTCAAAATGATCAGGGCCATAATGGAGTTCTTTAATTTTCAAGGCCCTTTCCANCAANATTTTCTTCATTTGGTGATCACCTAAAGAGCCATATGCATTTGCTAAATTTCCCAGTGTTATAGCCATTTGAAAATGATCAGGGCCATAATGGAGTTCTTTAATTTTCAATGCCCTTTCCAATAGCATTTTCTTCATTTGGTGATCACATAAAGAGCCATATGCATTTGCTAAATTTCCAAGTGTTATAGCCATTTGAAAATGATCAGGGCCATAGTGAAGCTCTTCAATTTTCAATGCCCTTTCCAGTAATGATTTTTTCATTTGAGGATCACCTAAATCACCATAAGCGTTTGCTAGACTTCCAAGCGTTGTAGCCACTTCAATATGATCAGGGCCATAATGGAGCTCTTTAATTTTCAATGCCCTTTCTAGCAACGTTTTCTTCGTTTGGGGATCACCTTGAGAGCCATAGGCATTTGCTAAACTTCCAAGCGTTATTGCCACTTGAAAGTGATCAGGGCCATAATGGAGTTCTTTAATTTTCAATGCCCTTTCCAATAACGTTTTTTGAGTTTTGGGTTTACCTAAAGCACCATAGGCATTTGCTAAATTTTCAAGTGTTATAGCCACTTCAAAATGATCAGGGCCATAATGAAGTTCTTTAATTTTCAATGCCCTTTTTAGCAATGTTTTCTTCATTTGGTGATTACGTAATGAGCCATAAGCGTTTGCCAAATTTCCAAGCGTTCTAGCTACTTCAAAATGATCATGACCATAATGGTGTTCTTTAATTTTCAACGCCCTTTCTAGCAATGTTTTCGTCGTTTGAGGATCCCCTAATCGGTCAAAAGCACTTGCTAAACCTACAAGTGTTGAAGCCACTTGAAAATGGTCAGGTTCATAATGTTGTTCTTGAATTTTCAACGCCCTTTCTAGCAAGGATTTCATCGTTTGAGGATCGCCTAATTGGCCAAAAGCACTTGCTAAATTTACAAGCGTTGTAGCCACTTGAAAATGATCAGGTCCATAATGTTGTTCTTTAATTTTCAACGCCCTTTCTAGCAAGGATTTCATCGTTTGAGGATCGCCTAAATCGCAATATGCACATGCTAAATTTACAAGCGTTGTAGCCACTTGAAAATGGTCAGGTCCATAATGTTGTTCTTGTATTTTCAAAGCTCTTTCCAGCAAGGTTTTCATTGCTTGAGGTTTGCCTAAATCACAGTATGCAAATGCTAAATTTACAAGCGTTATAGCCACTTGAAAGTGATCAGGTCCATAATGTTGTTCATTAATTTTCAATGCCCTTTCCAACAAAGTTTTCATCATTTGAGGATCACCTAAGTCACCATAAGCATTTGCTAAATTTACAAGTGTTGTAGCCACTTGAAAATGATCAGGTCCATAATGTTGTTCATTAATTTTCAATGCCCTTTCCAGCAAAGTTTTCATCATTTGAGGATCACCTAAATGACCATAAGCATTTGCTAAATTTACAAGCGTTGTAGCCACTTGAAAATGATCAGGTCCATAATGTTGTTCTTGAATTTTCAAAGCCCTTTCTAGCAACGTTTTCATCGTTTGAGGATCGCCTAATTCACCAAAAGCACTTGCTAAATTTACAAGCGTTGTAGCCACTTGAAAATGATCAGGTCCATAATGTTCTTCTTTAATTTTCAACGCCCTTTCTAGCAACGTTTTCATTGTTTGAAGATCGCCTAATTGGCCAGAAGCCCTAGCTAAATTTACAAGTGTTGTAGCCACTTCCATAATGTTCCAAGTTTCCATAATGGTGCTCCTCAACTTTCAACGCCCGTTCTAGCAACCTTTTCATCGTTTGAGGATCACCTAATTTGCCAAAAGCTCTTGCTAAATTTACAAGCGTTGTAGCCACTTGAAAATGATCAGGGCCATAATGTTGTTCTTCAATTTTCAACACCCTTTCTAGCAAAGTTTTCATCGTTTGATAATTGCCTAAATTACCATAAGCATTTGCTAAATTTACAACCGTTGTAGCCACTTGAAAATGATCAGGTCCATAATGTTTTTCTTGAATATTCAACGCCCTTTCTAGCAATGTTTTCATCATGTGATGATCGCCTAATTGGCCAAAAGCCCTTGCTAAATTATTAAGTGTATCAGCCACATTTGGATTCTCTCTTCCATAGCTCTCCTTCCTAATGTCTAGCAGTTTTTCAGTGGCAGATTTAAAGGTATTAGTGTCACCTATGTTATCGTATATTTCACAAATGTTTTCCAATAATGGATCCAACATTTTAAAAGTATTTTCTTTATGTAGCTGGCCTTCCAACTGAAACTTTTCTATACACTTTTGCAGTTCAACTAAATGTGGTAGCAGAGGTAATTTTTTTGAAATAACTTCTGAACGGTCATTAAATTTTGGAAGTCTTTTTAAGAGCAGATCAACAGCATCCTGTAGAAAAGTTTTGGTTTTTTTTTCTATTTGTAAATTTAAACGTATCACTTTTTGCACTAAACTATGAGTTTTCATCATGTCCTTTTCAACATTTATCAAAGCGTACATTTCCAAAACGTTTAATGCCCACAGTAAATGATTAGATGATTTTGCTTGATCTATAAAAAATTCAGTTGGGATTGTTTCACTTGCTAAATATGCCAATGTATATAAAATTTTGCATGGTAATGAATGTTCATTATTTTCAAAACTTTTTTTTTCTTCATACTTTCTTTTTCTTCTAATATTTTGCTCTAGTTTTTCATTTTCACTTTCTTTTTCATAGTACATTTGTTTTATTTTATGAAAAGTTATCCTCCAAGTTTTGAATACATTAATTTCACTGATTGTGATTGTTTTTCCATCCCAGAGTGAGTTTTTTTCAACAGAGTTCAACAAAGTTTTTACATTGTCTGAATTGCCTTCAAATTCAGAGAGGTATTCATCAATACTGTATTTGTGCAGTTTATTACTCTCTTTAATGTAACCTGTTGCTTGCTTTAAAGCGAGTGGAAAATGTTGTACGGTTTTGATGAGGCGTACAATATCTGCTGTTAGTTTTTTTTCAGACAATGAAATTTTCACAAAACTGGTAGCTTCTTTTTCAGTTAACGCCTCAAGGGGATAAACTTTAGTTTTGCTATTAAACCAGCTTTTGTGTCTACTTGTAA
>JAIXMJ010000067.1 GCA_022836975.1 Wolbachia sp. | reverse complement strand
ATTATTTTTACATGAGTAGCGCAGGCTACACCCCCGTTTTAAGATATAAGCAAACTTTAAATTAAAAAAGTAANTTAATTAAAAATTATGGTTTGCTTAAACTCAGCTTAGGCTTAGTACATGTANCNGCAACTAAGCCTAGGCTGAGTTTAAGCAAACTTTACTTTGTAATTTAATTAAGTTTTAATTAAGTTTTACTTATAACTTAAAATGNAGGCATANGCCTGCGNTTCTCATANCAGGTNAAAAAATAATTTTTTGAAAGTTAAATTCAATTAAAGCAGCCGAGATGAACGGTATTTTAACGGTACGTATNNGCGCCTNTGCTATCGTACNGGCTCACCAATCAATATTCAAATACTGTATATCAACAATATGAATTTAAAATGCTTANNCGCTGTCTTGATACGCTTGTCTTTTGAACCGGTTTCATCCAAGTGCAGAAAAACGTTAACGTTCACACGTGCATCAACAATTCGCAAGTACAATATACAATTTCGACTCGCTTATTGCATTAGCAGGGAGACCATTCCAATGACATAACAAGACAAGACGAAAACCGGCGAAAATCTTGACCATTCTAAATGACCGTGTTTTCCGCAATATTTTGCTGAAGTTTCATGATATTTTCAGAAAATGATTTTTCANAACTCGGAGCAAGTTTTAAAGTATCGAAATTAGATTTCTTTTTTCAAAAATCATTGTTTAAATAATAAATAAAAAATAAATAAACATTCTTTTAAATGAATATGGTATTGGCGATTTATATTTTTAAATCACTTTCCCGTTTAAATTAGACATTAAAATTTTAACAGTTGAAAGAAAAAAATTGGTTTGACCATCCTGTACAATCAAAAGTTTGAAATAACGAAAAAAATTCTCTGACACATTTATATAGATCAAAAACTAGTTGCGGTTTGGGGGACGGCGTGGTGCAGCGGATAGCGCATCGCCCTAGCGACCAGAAGGTTCATGGTTCGAACCCGTGTGGGGTAGCCGTTTCCCACGGTCTCAATAACTAGCGCTAGAAGGTTGAGAAGCGAGTGAGGAATGAGTGAGGAATGAGTGAGGAATGAGTGAGGAATGAGTGAGGAATGAGTGAGTGACTTCTTTATTCATGACACTCTCATGAGAGATTCTTTATGAGAGAATGCATTTATGCTTTTTATTCCTTTTNTCAGGCGTATGTGTGTATCTCTCTCTCTCTGCACCTTTTAACAACTCTTCACTTTTATTATCACACTTTTCTAACAAGCTTCTTACATAATTGCAATGCTTGTGCTTCTCACCATAGTGCTTCACATAAACTGGTAAAACTAAATGCAACAGGTCCTTAGCTGTTGTATACTCTTCTAAACTTAAATAACACATTGCAAGATTATAACGTGTAATTGTAACTTGGTAATTATCAGGGCCATAATGGAGTTCTTGAATTTTCAACGCCTTTCCAGCAACGTTTTCTGAGTTTGGGGATCACCTAAATCAACGTAGCCATTTGCTAAATTTACAAGCGTTATAGCAACTTGAAAATGATCAGGGCCATAATGGAGCTCATCAATTTTCAGCGCCCTTTCCAGCAACGTTTTCTGAGTTTGGGGATCACCTAAAGAGCCATGGGCATTTCCAAAATTTCCAAGCGTTATAGCCACTTGAAAATGATCAGGGTCATAATGGAGTTCTTGAATTTTCAATGCCCTTTCCAGCAACGTTTTCTTAGTTTGTGGATCACCTAAAGAGCCATAGGCACTTGCTAAATTGTTAAGCGTTATAGCCACTTTAAAATGAACAGGGCCATAATGGATTTCTTGAATTTTCAATGCCCTTTCCAGCAACGTTTTCTTAGTTTGTGGATCACCTAAAGAGCCATAGGCACTTGCTAAATTGTTAAGCGTTATAGCCACTTTAAAATGAACAGGGCCATAATGGATTTCTTGAATTTTCAATGCCCTTTCCAGCAACGTTTTCTTAGTTTGTGGATCACCTAAAGAGCCATAGGCACTTGCTAAATTTACAAGCGTTGTAGCCACTTGATAATGAACAGGGCCATAATGGAGTTCATCAATTTTCAACGCCCTTTCCAGCAACGTTTTCTGAGTTTGGGGATCACCTAAAGATCTATAGGCATCTGCTAAATTGTTAAGCGTTGTAGCCACTTGAAAATGATCAGGGCCATAATGGAGTTCATCAATTTTTAACACCCTTTCGAGCAACGTTTTCTGAGTTTGGGGATCACCTAAAGAGCCATAGGCACTTGCTAAATTGTTAAGCGTTGTAGCCACTTGAAAATGATCAGGGCCATAATGGAGTTCTTTAATTTTCAACGCCCTTTCCAGCAACGTTTTCTGAGTTTGGGGATCACCTAAAGAGCTATAGGCAAGTGCCAACTCAGAAAGCATTACAGCAACTTGAAAATGATCAGGGCCATAATGGAGTTCTTGAATTTTCAANGCCCTTTCCAGCAGTGTTTTCTGAATTTGAGGATCACCTAAAGAGCCATGGGCATCTGATAAATTTACAAGCGCTGTAGCCACTTGAAAATGATCAGGGCCATAATGGAGTTCTAGAATTTTCAACGCCCTTTCAAGCAATGTTTTCTGAGTTTGGGGAACACCTAAAGAGCTATAGGCATTTGCTAAATTGTTAAGCGTTTTAGCAACTTGAAAATGATCAGGGCCATAATGGAGTTCTAGAATTCTCAATGCCCTTCCCAGCAATTTTTTCTGAGTTTGGGGATCACCTAAAGAGCTATAGGCATTTGCTAAATTGTTAAGCGTTGCAGCCACTTGAATATGATCAGGGCCATAATGGAGTTCTTGAATTTTCAACACCCTTTCCAGGAACGTTTTCTGAGTTTGGGGATCACCTAAAGAGCTATAGGCATCTGATAAATTGTTAAGTGTTGATGCCACTTCAAAATGATCACAGCCATAATGGAGTTCTTGAATTTTCAGTGCCCTTTCCAGCATCGTTTTCTGAGTTTGGGGATCACCTAAATTTCTGTGGGCATCTGCTAAATAAACAAGTGCACAAGCAACATCCAGATGGTCATTCCCTAAACGTTTTTCTTGAATGGATAACAGTTTTTGACATGCTTTTTTAGAAATTATTGGCTCACCTATATCAAAGCATGTATCAAAAATATTAATCAGTAATGCAGTGTAAGCATCAAAAACCTTTTCATTTTTCAATATATGCTGGTTTTCTAAATTTTCCAAGTGTTTAAATACTTCACTCATCATAGGCAATAGACCTCGTTTTACAGAAATTGTTTCATAATCTTTTTTAGCATCACCGGAAAGGTACTGAAGAAAATTCTGGGTACCAGATTTTGCTATAGTACCAAGATTTTCTATTAACTCTTCTTTATTCATACCAATCCCATTATCACGTATAATAATATCTCTATTGTCCTTATCAATTCTCACTGTGATTTTAAAAGTAGTATCATTTCCTAATACGTCAGGAGTAATTTGTGATAAATAACGTAACTTATCACATGCATCTGATGCATTTGAAACTAACTCACGCATAAAGATCTCTTTATTAGTATAAAGAGAGTGGATCATTATGTGCAGGATTTTATCAACCTCAGCACCGAAAGTTTTTTTCTCGTAAACCATAATTACTCCTAAAAATATTTCCCTATCTTAGATATGTTCACATAATTGCCAAGCTTAAAACCTGAATATTATTAAGCTATTATATTCTATTATATCTGTGCTTATACTTGCATTACATTAACAATAGAAATAATATTCTTAGCAACATTTTCTAAGGTAAAAACATAATTTAAGTTTTAAGTATATGTCAGGTTGGTTTGTACCGTTTAAATATAATAAAAATTCCTATATCAGGCTATTTTGTTTTCACCATGGCGGTGGTAGTGCTTCAGCTTACAGAGACTGGGCTAAAGATCTAATTGGTTATGTCGATTTAATTGCCATTCAACTGCCGGGACGTGAGAGTAGGTTCAATGAACCTTTATTGGATAATATATCAGACATCGTTA
>JAIXMJ010000066.1 GCA_022836975.1 Wolbachia sp. | reverse complement strand
ATGGGGATATTTTTTTGTCAGTTTGGGGATGTTCTGCGAGGGGATATTCTGCGTTGACCCCCAATTGGAAACAAAAGGGGAAGATAAAAAGAAAATAACAATAATATATGTTAATCAGCGCAGAAAAGCCAGAGAATTCCAACTTTTATTTGTCTCCTCGATTTATGACGCGAAAGCAGTTGCGTTAATAAAATCCGCGTCAGAAAAAATGTGGAAATCTATTCTATGGTCGCTAGAGCAAGATCAATTTAAATCCATTTTTGAGGTCGAGCGAGAACTTTGAATTGGTATGTAAACTGCATTTTTTTCCCTCTTTTTCATCGAATAGGCGTGTCACTCTTTGGAGTGGGCGTGGACCTCCACCTAATCCAAAATAAAAACCCCCTCCAATCCAAATTGCTCATTCGTCACAATGTGTGGTCGCGAGGGGATTTATTCCAAAGCAAATAAAAATTTCTTCAAAAAAATTATAANGGGATACCTTGGTGTGAAACTTTTCGAAATTTTACCAATTTTTATTAATTTTATTTTACTTTTTAACCTATTTTTGGTCATTTTTAAGCAATCTGTGCGTCAGCCCTTGACCTAAAAATTGCTTAAAAGGGTTCCGACCTGTATGAAAATTTTGGAAAAAACACCCTCCCGGCCAAAAATTTTGATGACTAAAAAACCATCGATGTTTTTTGGCCATTTTTAGCAGACTTTGTAAGTTCGGGATTTTTTTTCGTCACTTTGCCTTCCCCTTAATGGATTAACCCCTTGCCCACATATGGTGGAGTCCTTTGATGAAGCACGGACTTTTGATGATATCGCGTATTTTAGACTCTAATAAAATTCTTCCGACGTTTATCTCCGGGAAGTGTTAAAGACTTTAAATTAGAACCTAAATCCTTTATTATTGCCTCCACTTCGCTATCACGAACAATTGTGTTCTCTATATTAAAAGAATAAGCAGATAGATAACACAATAGAAAAGACAATAAAATGCTAGCAGCCTTAAACATCACGACAAATTAATTATTAATATTTTTAAGATAACATATAAGCTTGTCAATTGTAGTTAACTTGATTTCATGTTGTACAGCAAATTTAAGCATATCAGGTAAACGCATCATAGAACCATCATCATTTACTAATTCACAAATTACTGCTGCATGATTCATGCCTACTAACCTTGCTATTTCCACACTCGCCTCAGTATGTCCAGCACGTTTTAATACTCCACCTTCATTAGCAATCACAGGAAAAACATGACCAGGCGTAACAATATCATCTGGGGTACTATTGTTATTAATGGCAGTCAGTATAGTTTTTGCTCTATCTTCTGCTGATACTCCAGTAGCTATTCCGTAAGACGCATCTATAGATGTAGCAAATGCCGTATGATCATCGTAAACATTTTTTTTTTCCATGAAACCAATATTTAAATTCTGCATATGAGACACAGTCATAGATAAACAAACAATCCCTGCACCATATCTAACCATAAAAGCTATATGTTCTGGTCTGACTTTTTCAGCTAAAACAACTAAATCCCCTTCATTTTCTCTATTTTCATTATCTACTAGAATAAATAACTTACCAGAGCGAGCATCTTCAAGTACACTTTCTATAGAAGAAATACCATGTGTGTTAACTGATGCATAAACCCCCATTTTACTTAAACTCAATTTTAACTATTTTATATAACTTTTCCCCATTAGGTACAATAACCTCTACATACTCACCTATTTTTTTGCCAATGAGAGCACTACCTAAAGGTGAATTACTAGATATTAATTGCTGTGACACATCAGCTTCGCATTCACCTACAATTTTATAAACGTATTCTACCTCATCTCCATCATCATCCAACATACTTAACGTTACAGTTGCGCCAAATATTACTAGATCACCTGATAAACTTTGTACGTTAATTACTTCAGCATGCGATAATTTATGCTCTAATTCCATAATACGGCCTTCAACAAAACCTAGCCTCTCACGTGCAGCATGATATTCAGCATTTTCTGATAAATCACCATGATCACGTGCATCAGAAATATCCTGAATTATAGTAGGTTTTTCTTTTTTTAATTTATCAAGCTCTACTTGCATACGTTCAAAACCTTCTTTTGTCATAGGGAACTTATTGATATTAGAAGAAGCCATGCCTAAAACCGGTCAATAAAATTATTTACAATACTAAAAATATTGTTCTTTATATCATTACCTATTTCATTTGACAATCTTTTTAAAAGATCGGGATGCATAGTACGGAAATAATTAATAAAGTCACATTCAAATTTACTAATATCGTTTAATTTTATATTACATAACTGATCGTACAAATTAGAGAAAGTATACATAAGCACTATTTGTTCTTCTATTGACATAGGAGAATGTTGCCGTTGTTTCAGCAACTCTACAAGATAACGTCCTTTTTCTAACGATAATTGAACAGTAGAATCAAGGTCAGAGCCAAATTTTGCAAAATCTTCCAGTTCTCTATATTGAGCCAGATCTAACTTAATAGAACCAGCAATTTTTTTGACAGAACCTAGTTGAGCAGCAGAACCTACTCTAGAAACTGATAACCCTATATTAACTGCAGGGCGAAACCCTTTATGAAATAATTCAGATTCAAGAAATATTTGTCCATCTGTAATTGAAATAACATTTGTTGGTACGTACGCTGAAACATCACCTGATTGTGTTTCAACAATCGGTAACGCAGTTAAAGACCCTGCTCCTTTATCATCTGACATTTTAGCTGCTCTTTCAAGCAAACGCGAATGTACATAAAATATATCACCAGGATAAGCCTCACGACCAGGAGGACGTCTCAATAACAAAGACATCTGTCTATATGCCACAGCATGTTTTGATAGATCATCGTATACTATTAAACAATGCATTCCATTATCTCTGAAAAATTCACCAATTGTGCAACCAGCATAAGGTGCAAAAAACTGTAAAGATGCACTATCAGACGCACTAGCTACAACTACAGTTGTATATTCTAATGCTCCACTCTCTTTTAGCCTATCTACTACTTTTGCTACAGTTGAAATTTTCTGTCCTATAGCAACATAAACACAATAAACCTTTTGATCAACATTCCCTTGATTAATGATTGCATCCAATGCAATTGTTGTTTTACCGATTTTTCTATCACCAATAATTAGTTCACGTTGTCCCTTTCCTATTGGAATTAATAAATCTATAATTTTAATTCCAGTTTGCAATGGCTCATGTACAGATTTACGGTCAATGATACCAGGAGCCTTAGATTCTATAGCCATCTTACTTTTAGCTTGTATTTCTCCACAACCATCAATAGGCTGGCCCAGAGTGTTGACAACTCTACCTAAAAGCTCATATCCTACTGGTACTTCTATAACTGTACCACTACATCTTACAATATCACCTTCTTGAACATCGCATTCACTGCCAAGCACGACTACTCCTGCTATATCACGATTTAAATCAAGTACTACTCCTTCTATACCACTTGCAAAAGATACCTTTTCACCAAATTTTACCTTTTCCAGTCCATAAACTAAAGCAATACCATCACTTACCGAGACTACTTCACCTATGCTCTCTTTTTTTACCGGATTATGAAATGCTTCAATTTTTTGTCTTATAACATTTATAATTTCAGAGCTTTCGTTCATATAAAACCTTTATGTTTCAATATTTCCATCTTACTCAAATCAACCAATTTCTCTAAATAACTTTCCAAAGAAAGATCTATTAAATTAAAACCATATCTGGTTATAAAACCACCCAAGATAGAGGGATCCACTACATTACTCACTTTTGTTATCTTACCAAGAAAACTTAAAGATTCAGTAATTATTTTAACTTCAGATTCTTTGAGAAGATAAGCTGACTTTATAGTGACTTCAAATTCATTTCTACTTTTTCTTACAAAACTCAAAAATTTTTCCAATATGGAAAATATAAGGTTAAAGCGCTTATTTATACAAACAATTATGATAAACCTAACTAAAAGTTCGTTAAAATATTTCTGCATAAAAAGTAGGATCTCTTCTTTATATTTAGTAGAAATTACCGGATTAGATAAAAATATAAAGATATCAGGATAGTTTTTAAAAAAAATTAATAGAGATTCTACATCTTTTCTCATAATATCCAATTTATTACCCGAAGTAAGAAATAATGCCATAGCATAACAATAAATTATCTTTTTCATACATCCAACCAAGCATTTTCTATGTAAACTACCCCTCTTTTCAAAGAGAGAAAGCACAGA
>JAIXMJ010000065.1 GCA_022836975.1 Wolbachia sp. | reverse complement strand
AGTAATACCCCATTTTATTTATATGTAATAGTATCATAAGTATCTACTAACCAGTCTACTTCCTTAATATGACCATAAATTCTCTCGGATTTACGTAAACTAATGCATTTTTTACTTGTTCATCAAGTAAATCTAAATCTAAACTTCTTTCGTATAAACCTAATACTTTGTTATTTAATTTTTCTTTCTGCAAAGAAATTCCTTTCAGTATAGCCTTATGACGTTCTACATCTTTTTTAAGGTCTATCAATGTTAATAACCCACGCTTACCTATAATTGTGCTAACAATAAAATATGACGAAGAAAAAAGAACAAATAGAACAACACTAAAATGTATAAGTTTTTTTCTCCCAAACATAAATTAAGAGCCTTGGCGAGCTTTGCACCTTGGTTTTACTTTATTTATAATGTAAATTTTACCCCACCTTCTTACAACTTTGCAGTTTTTATCCCTATTGCGATGAGATTTTAATGACGCTTTAACTTTCATGTATATAAGTAAAAATTAAGTTTACCTATATAATAATACCTACGTAATGATCAGTCAATAGAGCTGTAAAGCGAAAATTGTTTTTTATAATAAATACACAATACTTTTTTTGATAATTTCAATAATAACTCTGTAATTACGTACGTGGCGTTTTTGCGTGGTAAGGCTTACATAGGTAAATACGTTATAGCCAAATAAATTTTTTTTAGATATAATATATAAAATTTTTTGGACAATGAAAATAAAAAGAGCTTTAATATCAGTGTACAATAAAACAGATATAATTGGCCTGGGATCATTCTTAATTCAGCAAAATATCGAAATCTTATCGACAGGCAATACACATAAAGTGTTATCTGATGCAGGGATAAAGACAACAGAAGTATCAGGTTACACAGGTTTTCCTGAAATACTGGATGGTAGGGTAAAAACTTTACATCCAAAAGTTCATGGAGCGGTGCTTTGCGACCGAGAAAAGCATGCAACAGAAATACAGAATCTCAATATACAGCCTATAGATTTACTTATAGTAAATTTATATCCATTTTCACAAGCGGTTAATGATAATCTAAGCGAAAAAGAAATAATAGAGCAGATAGATATAGGAGGAGTAGCTTTAATGAGGTCAGCTGCAAAGAATTTTCGTTTTACTACTGTTATCACAAATATTCAAGACTACGATGCTCTCAAAACAGAATTAAAAGAGAATAATAATAAAACAACGATAGAATATAGAAAGCACTTGGCAACCAGAGCTTTTGCTTTAACTGCGCAGTATGATCTTAATATTTATAATTGGTTTTTGTCTGATACTGAATTACCTGAATTTTTTGCATTATATGGTAATAAGGTCCAAGATTTAAGATATGGTGAGAACCCTCATCAAAAGGCGGCATTTTATAGCAATAAATTTAGTAAATATCCTCTAGAAAAGATACATGGAAAAGAACTAAGCTATAATAACATTGTAGATATTGAATCTGCTATCAATATTTCTTCAGAATTTGATAAACCAGCAGCAGTTATAATAAAGCACAATAATCCATGTGGAGTCTCTATTGGTGATAGTATTTTAGAGGCATACAAAAGAGCGTTATTATGCGATGAGGTCAGTAGTTTTGGTGGCATAGTTGCATTAAATAGAGAAGTAAATTTACAGCTTGCGAAAGAGCTAAGCAATATCTTTTTGGAAGTTATAGTAGCACCTTCTATAACTAGTGATGCATTGGAAGTTTTATATGTAAAGAAAAATTTACGTATCATTATTTATAAAGACTTACAGTATGGTATGACATATCAAGTAAAGAATGTTACTGGTGGATTTTTAGTACAAGAAAGTAATAACCATAAAATAGATATAGCAGAAATAAAACAAATAACTTCTTGTGCTATAACAAAAGAAGAAAAGGAAGATCTTATTTTTGCATGGAAAGTATGTAAACATGTAAAATCAAATGCTATAGTGATAGCAAAGGGTGAGTGTATCATCGGTATTGGTGCTGGACAAACAAGTAGAATAGATAGTATAAATATTGCAATAAAAAAAGCTGGAGAGAAATGCAAAGGTGCGGTGCTTGCTTCAGATGCGTTTTTTCCATTTCCAGATAGTATAGTAAAAAGTGCAGAATATGGTATTAAAGCTATAATCCAGCCAGGTGGCTCGTTAAAGGATCAAGAAGTAATAGCAACTGCAGAAAACAACAAAATTGCTATGTTTTTTACAGGCATTCGCAATTTCTCCCATTAGGTGCCAACATCTGGCATGGTATATTTACCAATCTTCAGAAATATATTTTTGTTTTTGGTAAGTATATTATTCATTGGTCCTATACTATCGTTAATATCAATTCTCTTTATAGATTCTGTGCATTCTAAATGGGTGGTCAGTGTACTTTTTCCTGAATATATATTGAATACATTAATTTTAATGATAGGAGTAGGAAGTATATCTGTGATATTTGGGGTGATTCCGGCATGGCTCGTAACATTCTTTTCATTTCCTGGTAGACGAATCATAGAAGTTGCTTTGTTTTTTCCCATATCGATCCCTGGTTATATAATATCATTTGTTTATGTAAATACTTTTGAGTTTTCAGGTCCAGTACAGAGTTTATTAAGAGAAGTCTTTCATTTGAGTAAAAATGATTACTGGTTTCCGGAAATCAAATCTTTAGCAGGAGCAATATTAGTTATGGGATTCAGTATGTATCCATATGTCTACATGTTAGTGCGTTCGAATCTTAAAAATATCAGTAATTCTGTTACCGTTGCTGCAACGCTTGGGTACTCTCCACTGCGTAGCTTGTTTCTTGTAATCATACCATCCATACATCCATCAATTGTAGCTGGACTATTTTTAGTATTAATGGAAACGATCACAGATTTCGGTACATCTCAATTCCTTGCTATTGATACTGTTACAGTAGGTATATATCGCACTTGGTTTTTGTTGCATGACCAATACTCAGCCACTATTTTGGCAGTTGTAGAATCAGTTTTTATTATAGTATTGATTATAGTGGAAAGAAAATTAAGAAGAAATGCTAACTTTTGTCCATCGATAAGCTGTAATACAGATTATTATAGTAAACGTCGCATAAACAATGCTTTGACATTAACCTGTACATATACATTATGTATGTTACCTATACTAATCGGATTTGTCTTACCGGTGATTCCATTAATATACTGGAGCATAAAGAATGGGTCCTATGATGCTAGATTTTTTAGTATCATAACAAATAGCATTAGCATATCATTTACTACCGCATTAATCTCAATCATTATTACAGTGATAATTGGCTACATAGCACGTAAGAATAAAATAGTTACTTATTTAGCACGTATTATTTCAATGGGTTATGCAATCCCTAGCATCATTATTGCAATCAGTTTAATATTATTCCTAAATAATCTCTCTTATTTCATAAGCTACTATTTCATAGAAATTAGCCTTATAGGAACTATAGGCGCTTTAATCTATTCATATCTATTCCGTTTTTTTGCTATATCCTTCAATGCAATAGAATGTGGTTTAAAGAAGATACCAGAAGAAATTGAACTGACTGCTTACACTATGGGGCATGGACATATTTCCACATGTTTAAATGTTCATATACCATTGATCAAGCGAAGTATATTATCAGGATTTCTTCTTGTATTTATGGATACTATAAAAGAATTGACAGCGACGCTTATCCTAAGGCCATTTAATTTTGAAACTATATCTACTAGAATATATGAGCTTGTAAGCGATGAACGTTATAGGGAAGCAGCACCTTTCTCATTAATCATAATCATGATAGGATTAATTCTTACAATAATGTTATTTCAGATTAATCAGTCTTGGAGTAAAAAATAAATTTGGAACTATTGCTGGCTGGAAGAAAAAACCGTCTATGAATTTTTTAGGCTGATCTAATATTTTTGTTATGTTTTTCTGTTTGGGGTATATAGCTTTTTCTATCAACCAGAACTATGGATTATCCAGAGAAGAAAGTATAGGAAATGGAAGGCTTTTTCTGTTTTATGAAGATGGTAGAAAGAATGTGAACTAAAAAATGGTGTACAGTTTCAGTAACTCTTTTGCCGAGCCTATTCGCAAAATTTTTGTCTACTTCTTTCCTTGACATAACTCGGTTATATTTTTTTCATGGGTAATTTTCTGTATTATACATTAAATATCTGGTATCTAGGTAGTGTCGACATTAAATAAAAACAGAGTTAAAATAGTATTTTTTGAGAGGGAAAGATGTTATATGATCTGAAAGATGAGCAGTGGGAAAGAATAAAAGATAAATTACCTGGG
>JAIXMJ010000064.1 GCA_022836975.1 Wolbachia sp. | reverse complement strand
AAAATAATTGCAGATCGCTATCGAAATCGACGAAAACGTTTTAGTCTGAGGTTCAACTTAATTGCTGGAATTTACAACTTTGAGTTGATAAAATGAGTTATGCAAGAAGTCCAATATATACTTCTTCTCTAAATACAAAATATACATTAAAATATTCAGACTAATGAATTAAGGTATTTTATGAGTGAACGAAAATTAAAAGCTGCCATAGTTTTATCAGGCTGTGGTCATCTAGATGGTACAGAGATAAGGGAAGCTGTTTTAAGCCTACTGGTACTTGATCAACAAGAAGTAGAAGTAAAATGTTTTGCACCAGATATAAACGTTACACAAGTTATCAATCACATAACAAAAAACTCAACAAAAGGAAAAAGAAATATACTTGTAGAAGCAGCAAGAATAGCAAGAGGCGATATATATGATATAAAAGAAGCTAAAGCTGAAAACTTTGATATGCTAGTAGTACCTGGAGGACATGGAGCTGTAAAAAGTTTATCTAATCTACCTGAAAATAAAAGTGTGTTACCTGAATTTGAAAAACTTGTACTAGAATTTTTTGAAGCAAAAAAGCCAATAGGTGCAATATGCATCTCACCAGCAGTTATTGCTTTTATTTTAAGCAAAAAATCTAGAATAAAAGTAACAATAGGAGATGATAAAGAACAATTAATAGAAAAGCTCGGTGGTGAGCATATAAAGTGTGATACAGAATTATCAATAGAAGATGAAGAGCATAATATATTTTCTTGCTCAGCTTATATGAGAAATGAGGACATATCATTTGTTTATAAGGGAATAAAACATATGATAGAAAGTATGGTAAAAAAGATTACAGAAAACTAAGAAGGTTCTGTGTAGTGACTTAAATCTAATATTATTTTATTAATATAGCGTTCATTGGCGTCTTTAATAATAAATCTTATCTTATTTTTGTACTCAATTACTTCATCAATCGATGGTACTTTACCAGCAATCGAAAGTACTAACCCACCAAGAGTGACGTAATCCTCATCAGGGTCACGTAGTTTTATATTTAACTCTTCTTCTATGTCTTTTATAAGAATGCGTGCAGGAACTTCAAATATATTATATGATAGCTCAGTTATCCTATAAGGCTCGTTTTCATTATCAAAACTTGGCAGCATTTTCCATATGAGGTCAGAGATTGAAATTAATCCATAAGTTCCTCCATATTCATCTAATACAACAGCTAAACACGATTTGGAAGATTGCATCTTGATAAAAAGATTTATTGTTTTCATAGAAGGAGGAACAAATATAATATTTTGCATAACGCACTTTATGCTGAAGTCTTTGTTTTTGCTAAATAGAACATCTTTTACGTAGAAAAAACCTACTATATTATCAAAGTTATTCTTATAAACTACTACTTTAGTATAGGAAGCTTTTCTTATTTTTTCTATTACTTCATCTTTGTTTGAATTGATGTCTATTGCGTATATTTCAGTACGAGGAGTCATCACATCAATAATAGTGCAATCGTAAAATTTTAACAGACTATCAACAAGTACAATATTAAGGTCTGAAAGACCTCCCATCAGAACCTTAGTAGCAGATTTTTTTAATATAGGAATCTTTCTAAAAAAGAACAAAAGAATCCTATACACTATTTTCTCAATCAACGCTCTGTATTTCTTTCCTTTACTCAACTTGCTTTTTACCGTTCAAAAGTATGTGGATAACACTTAATTAAATTGTGAATTAATTGTTAATGTAAAATACTAACAATTATTCAACAGTTTTTCCACATACATATACACTACTATATAACAGTATTTTTCTTTCTATAACAACAAGTTGCTAACATAGCCAGCATTTTACTTATACACATAAATTACGTTAGAAAATCAGTAGTATAAATAAGTTATTAACATACTTATCCACAAATTAGATAACATAGTTTTTTACCAAATTTTAAAAGTTATTGTCATCACAACTATAACTATTATCATAATATATAAAAAGGATATTGAGTAAGTTGAAAAAGAACAAACCTTTAATTGCAGAAATTATTGTTAACAATAAGCCAAGAAAAAAAATTCCTATTTGGCTGATGCGTCAAGCAGGGAGGTCCCTGCCTGAATATCATGAAGTAATAAAAAATGTTGCCAATTTTATAGATATATGGTACAACCCTGAGTTGATAACCGAGATAACCTTACAACCAGTAAAAAGGTTTGACTTGGATGCAGCTATAATTTTTTCTGATATTCTATTAATTGCGCATGCTTTAGGGTGTGACGTAAGCTTTATAAAAGGCAAAGGTCCGAAAATTATACCTATAGAAACATCTAAGCAACTAAAAGATATAGATAAGATTGAAACCAAGATTTCTTCAACTTTGAGTGCTATAAGACAAGTAAAAAGCAAACTGCCAGAAGATAAATCTCTCATAGGGTTTGCTGGTGGACCGTGGACAGTAACTTCATATATTGTAGAAGGTGGCTCTAGTAAAGACTTTTGCAAAGCAAAAAGCTTATCTACTTTAGACTTGAAGAAAATAATTGAGAAAATTACAGAAGCAACCATAATTTATTTAATAAAACAAATAGAAGCAGGTGCAGATGTTATTCAGTTATTTGATAGTAATGCTGGTATGTTACCAAAAAAGCTATTTAAGGAATATATTATCGAACCGACAAAGAAAATTGTTTCAGTTATAAGAAGTAATTTTGGTAATTTTCCAATTATAGGCTTTCCACGATGTGCCGGAGATCTTTATAAAGATTACTGTGAACAAATAGATATATCTGCAGTGAGCATAGACTATAATATTTCAATAGAGTGGGCAAAAGAGAATTTAAAGGTTCCAATACAAGGAAATCTTCACCCTAATCTTCTAGCTTATGATAAAGAGGGTGCAATAATAGAAGCGAGACGTATAATAGACTGTTTTCAGGGCACACCCTTTATATTTAACCTAGGGCATGGTATACTTCCTGAAACACCTGTTGAAAATATAGATGAGCTTGTAAAATTTGTTAAATCTTCTAAGATAATATTTTAAACACAGAAACCAAGTCTTCATATATAAAACATTCGGTTGTGTTTACTGTTTTTTTATGAGAGCATGTGTAATGATAATCTATATTAATGTATATAATGTGACTTATGTTAAAGATTAAAAATATAATATCTAAAGTATTCGGAATACCATCATCTAAGGAAAAACCGCAAAATACAATGTGGTATCTAGAACAAGAATCAAATGAAGATCAACCTCAAATGCTAATAGATACTGTAGATACTAAAGTTTTTGAAGAGATTCTTAAAACCAATCAACCTGTAATTAATAAAACAAAAGAAAATGGTACCCTATTACACTACACTATGCTACATGATAAAATAGAAGCAGTGAAAATTTTTCCAAACAATAACGCAAACATCAATATGCGAAACGGACATGTGGAGACTTCTTTAGACATTGCTACGCGACTTAAAAAAACATGTATGGAAGAATTTTTAAGGAACCAACAACCATGCCCTGAATTTGTAACCCAAATTGAAAAAAGTGGAATAGAGCATAAAATAAATACTGAAAAACAAGTTGTAGGTGAAGTTGATCAAAAAGATATTAATATTCGCCAACAATCTTTTTCCAATAATGGATGGCAAATCGCTCAACAAAACAAGAATAGTAATGTTACTGCTTTAGTTGAAGGAGAAAATCCATCTGCATTAGATATAAAAAAAGAAGATACACATAGGAAAAAGATTGATTTTTTTAATAATTTTTCAAATCAGCAAAAGGAACCTTCATACCCACCAAAGTTGAGTTTACCAAGACTAAAATCTAATACATTTGGAGCAGCTGATAGTTTTACTAATGCTGATCAAAAACCTCCTTCCAATAATAATGATGCTTTTAAGGCAAAGATTAAATTTTTTAATGATTTATCAGTGCGGAGGAAAGAATCTTTACATTCACCAAAATTGAAATTTAATAGGTCAACATTGTCTGCTGATTTTAATGTTTCCACTAAGTTAAATGAGACAAATTTGACGAGTATATCCAGGACACAGAGTCACATATAAACAACGTATAATATAAGTTTCATTATGGTTATTATAATATTAGAAGCACTATAATTTATAGTGCTTCCCACAATATTCCTAAGAAGTTGTTCGCAATCTTTTTAACAAAAGAACAGAGAAAGCTAAAACAACCATTTGCAGGCTAGTATTAAGCTTTCTTTCACAGTTTTCATAGCCTCCTACATTTATCTAGCCAGGCAAAAGACCGTTCTACAACCCACCTATACAACAAATAAATGTAGCTCATTAGATCCGCTGCGAAGTATTTTGAGTATGGAGTAGTCTAAAAGTAGAATTAGCTAAAAACCATATTTTAGATTCACGAGACCAGCTATTATGTTGAACCT
>JAIXMJ010000063.1 GCA_022836975.1 Wolbachia sp. | reverse complement strand
AATGATTTGTTCAGAAAAATTTATAAATTATTATGATTGTTGCGCCATACTCGCTTTTTCTGAATTTAACAATTTATAAAATATTCATTTTTCGAAACGAACATTATTATTATTATTTCGACTCTATTTATTATTTCGACTCTATTTAACCTTAAATATAAATTCTTTATTTTCAACAGAAATTGAATTTTTTATTATGCTAAGTTAGTAATTTTTTATTTTTTGATTAAAAATTGCTTAATTTCTTTCATTTACAAAATTATCATAAATATATAAATTATCCTGTTCCATAATAATAAAAAAAATTTAAAATTACACTTTTATAATTGAATATTAAATTTTTTTCTTTGAAATAAAAATTTTTTTAAAATATTTTTTAAAAATTTTATTTTTTTTTTTTATTAATAAATAAACTTAAATATTTTTTTTTTTTAAAAAATTTTTTTAAAAATTTAATTTATATAATATTTTATTCGATCCGCCAAATTTTTATTTAGGTTTTATTTTCACTGAAAATTTGTCATGCCTATCCAACATTTTGGCTCACTGAAGAGTAATTTTATATTTGATATTTTTTCGTATTTATTCAATTTTTAAATATTTAATCTCTTTTTAAAAATATAAATGAAAGTCACTAAAAAATTAGTAAATAAATTCTAAAAATTGATTATTATATATTTTAAAAACATTTATCAGTTTTCAAAAATTCATCATTTATTTTAATTATCAAAATTTTATAAAAATATTTTTTGTTTTTTAATTTCAATTCTTTGTCATTTTTATACTTAAATTTTTGTGAAAAAATAGAATGAAAATAATATTAAATATTACAACTTTTATAAAATGAAAAATAATCGGAATATAATTTTATCTTTTATAGCAATAATATTAAAATTCAATAAGATGGAAATATTACGTCTTTTTCATTATTGCTCGGTGTTTTGCCTATCCAACATTTGGCTCACTGAAGAGTAATTGGCTCACTGAAGAGTAAAAATATAAATGAAAGTCACTAAAAAATTAGTAAATAAATTCTAAAAATTGATTATTATATATTTTAAAAACATTTATCAGTTTTCAAAAATTCAACATTTATTTTAATTATCAAAATTTTATAAAAATATTTTTTGTTTTTTAATTTCAATTCTTTGTCATTTTTATACTTAAATTTTTGTGAAAAAATAGAATCCAAATAATATTAAATTATATGAGGCTGCTAAAAAAGGAAAATGGGATGTAGTAAAATATCTTATAGACCTTTTAGATAGAGGTGCTGCTTCTAAGGTTCTTAATCATTTAGATGAAGATGGCTATACTCTTCTACATAGGGCTGCTGAAAGTGGTAGATTGTATGTAGTAAAATACCTTATAGATAAAGGTGCTGATTTTAAGATCTATAATAGAAATAATGATTCTTCGTTAGACCTTGTTAATAATTATATTAAAAAAGAATTACTACACATAGCTATTGAAGAAGGTAATAAAGAACTTACTGAAGCTCTACTGGAATCTGAAGAACAAAAGTCTTCTCCTGAGCAACTATCAGAATTTGTTAATGCCCAACTTAATAGATATTATAGATATTATACACCATTACAATTAGTTAATAAAAAATATCATGATAATCGTGAGGAAAAAAATATTAAGATAGCAGAACTCCTTGTAAAAAAAGGTGCTTTTATTTATAGTAAGGGTTGTTACTTTTCTACAGACTTGTCTAGCATTCTACAATACACGCAAGAATTGTTTGTCTATGTAAAAGTAGGTAATTTAGAAGATGTCAAGGCTTGTATAGAAAAAGGGGTCTTTATTAATGCAAAAGATAAAGACAAAAAGACTCCTCTTTCCTTGGCTGCTGAAAATGGTTATATAGATATTTGTGATTTATTGTGTTGTAAAGGTGCTGATATTGATTCAACATCTCAAAGTATTATGGAAGCAATAAAACATCTATTTGCTTATGTAAAAGGAGGTAATTTAGAAGGTGTCAAGGCTTGTATAGAAAAAGGGGCAATTATTAATGCTAAAGATAAAGACAATAAGACTCCTCTTTACTTGGCTGCTAAAAATAAGAGATTGGATGTAATAAAATATCTTGTGGAAAAAGGTGCTGATATTAATATTAAGGATGAAGATGGTAGCACTTTTTTAGTTATATCTGACATTATGCAATCCACAAAAAATCTATTTGCTTATGTAGAAAAAGGTGATTTACGAGGTGTTAATCTTTGTATAAAAGAGGCAATTATTAATTATAAGGATAAAGATGGCAAGACTCCTTTACATTTTGCAACACAAAGCGGCTTCAAGGATATTGCTGAAGCTTTATTAGATAAAGGTGCTGATGTGAGCGCTAAGGATAGTAATTATGTGACTCCTTTGCACTTAACTGCTGAGCTTATTTCAGATAAGTCTGATTTGGTAGAATATCTCATTAAAAGAAATGCTGATGTTAATGCTAAGGACAAATATAGCTGTACTCCTCTTCACTTGGCTGCTAAAAATTGTTGCTGTAAAATTGTTGAGTTTTTAATAAAATATGTAAAAGATGAAAATTCTAATAAATTAAATGAGTTTATTAATGTTAAGGATGAAAATGACAATACTCCACTTAAATTACTTGAAAAAGAATTTGTATTGCATAAGTTACTTGAAAAAGGGCAGTTAAAAGAAGATATGCCAGCCTTGCAGGCTTATAATCAAATTAAAGGGTTACTTGAACCTTACAGTCAGCAGTGGACTGTATCCCAAGCAGTAGTTTCAGACCCTTTATCACCAGATGCAGGTCTACGTCCAGAATTGGATTATGTAACAGTAGAAGGGTTAAAGGAAAGAGGAAAGGAACTTTAACAAGATCAAGATTGATATTCATCAAAAGTGAACCACTGTCAGAAACTAAACTTGTATAAAGCATCTAGTGTTTTAAGTTTAAGCATCAGATGGAAATGGGATAAGTTTGAAGATTAAACTAGATATATAATCTGTGAGAAAGATAAGAACCCCTTTTCAAAAGTTATAAGATGGATGGTATCTTAGAGGGACCTAAATGGTTCTAATTTTGTGTTCACAAGGTTAGCTTTACTTTTCTTTTTAAACCATAATGTACAGATGATCAACAACTTTTTGGGCATAGATAAATCAAAAGATAACTTTGAAGCTTCTCTCTCATTTATAAGTAAAAAAGGAAAATGTAAAACTAGGAAAAGGAATTTTCAAAGCAATGATTCATCTGTTAAGATTTATACAAAAAAATAACATAGAAAGCTTGTATGGTAGCTGCTGATTGTTATAGTGAAGCTCTGGTGAATTTATATACAAATGCATGGACATTTTGTTAAATCCTTATTGCATAAAATCTTATGCAAGGAGTAAGCTTAAAAGAATGACCAGTCTGATGTAGAGATTATTGCCAAAGACATGAACCTTCCCATTACTTCTGAAATAAAACACCTTTATCATTGATCAGCTGCATTAAAAGAGATGTAATTATTTAGGAAAGAAAGAAAGGTTGCCTAAAAATGCTTGGGAAAACCTTGCATGAACAAAAAATAGAAGCAACAAAAAGCTCTATACATGAACTACTAAAATACCATTTGGAAAATTTTCAACTTTTATTCAGGAATAGGAAAGAATTTTTAGCTGAAGTTCCTAGCTTTTATAGCTTCTCTCACAATAATTTGATAAGAAAGCAGAATTGGTTAAAAGACTTGAATAAAAGAATATCTGGTTTGAGTAAATGAAAGGGGGGCAAATGAGCAAGCCCAATTAAACTATGGACACTACACCAGGGGGTCTGTCAAATCAGATTGCTCCAACTTAAACTGTTAATCAAAAAGTAATAGGCAACCTGTTGAACTGGCCAGCCATTGTTTGCCCCACCTCTCGTTGTATAGTGAAATTATCTCCCCCCCTATAGTTGACCAATGAAGGTGTATAAAGTTATATAAGATTGCAGTTTCTTAAAACCATGGATTTCTCAAAAAGTTTANCTCATTTTCGCCAACATTTAATAAACGTTACAATAAAAACTTTCCTTATCAGCTATAACTTGATAAATCCAAATTTTACGTGTATTAATTGTAATTCGCCATGCTATATTGAATCCAAAAGAAAAGATGGTGAATTTTTTTACCAATGTTCTAATCGAAAAATTTGTCGAAAATGCATTACCATTCGTTACCAGTCAGTCAGTGTTAAATTTGTGCACCATTCCACCTGCTAAGTTTTTGGAAGTGATGATTGCTTGGATCAATAAGTATACGGTACAAATGGCTATGCAAGAGATAGGAGTTTCTAAGCCAACTATATGCAAATTGTACAACAGTTTTCGTAAAATAATTCGTCTTTGGCTAGAAGAGAATTCAGAAAAAATAGGTGGCGTAGGTCACATTGTTGAAATTGAAGAAAGTGCTTTTGGAAAACGTAAAAACAACAAAGGAAGGGTTCGTAAAGTTCAAT
>JAIXMJ010000062.1 GCA_022836975.1 Wolbachia sp. | reverse complement strand
AGCAAGCAGCTTGATGTAAGTCAGTGTCACTCTCCTTTTTTGTATCATTAATGTCAGCAACATTCTCTTCCAACAATTTAGCAACATCAAGATGCAGAAGATGTAGCCAGATGAAGCAAAGTTTTACCATTTTTGATTATAGCATTAACATCAGCATGTTTCCCTCCCAGCCACTGGACAACATCCCACTTTCCAGAATAGGTAGCCTCATTCATAATAGGCTTACCAACTTTGCTGTAGCATTAAGATTACCATCTTTCTACTAACGACTGGACAACATTGAACATTGCAGAAGAGCCAGCCTTATCTGGCACTGCTTTACCATATTTTTCTGTAGCATAAACATCAGCACCTTTCTCTATGAACAACTAGAGAACTTTCAATGTTTCAAGATAAGTGGCACAGTCTTGCATCTTTAATGTGTAATATTAACATCAGCACCTTTCTCTACCAACCACTGGACAACATGGAACTGTTTTTATTCAAAAGCCCCAGTTCAGAATATTCTTATCATAACTGTCTCTAGCATAAACATCAGCACCTTTCTGTAGCAACTGCTGAACAACATCCCACTTTCCAGAAGAGGCAGCTCTATGCACTACATATCTATAACTGCTTGTACGACTAACATCAACCCCTTTCTCTACCAACCACTGAACAACACCCCACTTTCCAGAACAAGCAGCCTTAAACAACACAGATCTATCATATTCATCTGTAGCATTAACATCAGCACCTTTCTCTACCAACCACTGGACAACATTCAACTCTCCATAAGAGGCAGCAATATGCAGCACAGTCTCTCCATCTTTGTTTTTAGCATTAACAGCAGCCCCTTTCTGTATCAACCACTCAACAACAGTCCACTGTTTTTGATAAGCAGCCCAATGCAGCACCGTTTCATTATCATTGTTTTTAACATTAATATCAGCCCCTTTCTGCACCAACTGCTGAGCAACTTTGAAGTACCCAGAGAGAGCAGCATGCTGCAACACTGTGTGACCATCTTTGTCTGTAGCATTAACATTAACCCCTTTCTGTACCAACCACTCAACCACATCCCACTCTCTCCAATAAGCAGCCCAATGCAGCACAGTTTCATTATCATTGTTTTTAGCATTAATATCAACCCCTTTCTTTGCCAGTTGCTGAGCAACTTCGAACTTCCCATAATGAACAGCATGATACAACAGTGTATGACCATCTTTGTCTGTAGCATTAACATTAGCACCATTGTCTACCAACCACTTAACAACATCCGGCCTTCCAAAATTGGCAGCCATATGCAGCAGAGTGTAACCATCTTTGTCTGTAGCATAAATATCAGCACCTTTCTCTACCAGCCACTGCGCAACATCCAAGGTTCCAGATTTGGCAGCTTTATGCAGCACAGTGTAACCATATTTGTTTGTAGCATGTACATCAGCACCTTTCTCTACCAACCACTGCACAACATCCCACTTACTATCATTGGCAGCTATATGTAGCACAGTAAAACCATCTTTGTCTGTAGCACTAGCATCAGCACCTTTCTCTACCAACAACTGAACAACATCCAAGGCTCCAGATTTGGCAGCCATATGCAGCACACTGTAACCAAGCTTGTCTGTAGCATTAACATCAGCACCTTTCTCTACCAGCCACTGAACAAAATCAAAGGTTATAGATTTGGCAACCCTATGCAGCACAGTGTAACCATATATGTCTGTAGCACCTTTCTCTACCATCCACTATACAACATCCAAATTTCCAGAATTGGCAGCCATATGTAGCAGAGTGAAACCATCTTTGTCTGTAGCATTAACATCAGCACCTTTCTCTACCAACCACTTAACAACATCTAACTTTCCAAAATTGGCAGCCATGTGCAGCAGAGTGTAACCATCTTTGTCTGTAGCATTAACATCAACACCTTTCTCTACCAGCCACTGCACAACATCCAAGGTTCCAGATTTGGCAGCCCTATGCAGCACAGTGTAACCATATTTGTCTGTAGCATTAACATCAGCACCTTTCTCTACCAACCACTTAACAACATCCAACTTCCCAAAATTGGCAGCCATATGCAGCAGAGTGTAACCATCTTTGTCTGTAGCATTAACATCAGCACCTTTCTCTACCAGCCACTGCACAACATCCAAGGTTCCAGATTTGGCAGCCCTATGCAGCACAGTGTAACCATCTTTGTCTGTGGCATTAATATCACCACCTTTCTCTACTAACCACTTAACAACACCCAAAACTCCAAAATTGGCAGCCATATGCAGTACAGTGTTACCATCTTTGTCTGTAGCATTAACATCAGCACCTTTCTCTACCAACCATTGGACAACATCCAACTGTCCAGAATAGGCAGCCATTTGCAGCACAGTCTTACCATATTTGTTTGTAGCATTAACATCAGCACCTTTCTCTACCAACCACTGCACAACATCCCACTGTCCAGAATAAGCAGCGATATGCAGCACAGTCTTACCATCTTTGTCTGTAGCATTAACATCAGCCCCTTTCTCTACCAACCACTTGACAACATCCAACTTTCCAGAATTGGCAGCCATATGCAGCACAGTGCTACCATATTTATCTATAGCATTAACATCAGCACCTTTCTCTACCAGCCACTGTACAACAGCCAACTTTCCAGAATTGTCAGCCATTTGTGACACTGTCTCATCATATTTGTATATATTAATAACATAAGCAACTGTCTCTACCACCTGCTGCAGAGCATCGTGCATTCCAAAAGTGGCAGCCATATGCAGCACAGTGATCCCATCTTTGTCTATAGCATTAACATCAGCGCCTTTCTCTACTAACCACTGCACAACACCCAGCTTTCCAAAACTAGCAGCAATATGCAGTACAGTCTCACCATTTTTGTCTGTAGCATTAACATCAGCACCTTTCTCTACCAACCAGTGCACAATACCCAACCTTCCAGAACTGGCTGCATAATGCAACAGAGTATAACCAGTTTTGCCTGTAACATTAACATCAGCACCTTTTTCTACCAACCACTGCATAACATCCAACTGTCCAGAAATGTGAGCCATATGCAGCACAGTTATACTATCTATATTTGTAGCATTAACATCAGCACCTTTCTCTACCAACCACTGCATAACATTTAACCGTCCAGAAAGAGCAGCATTATGCAGTGCAATATTACCATATTTGTCTGTAGCATTAAAATCAGCACCTTTCTCTACCAACCACTGCACAACATCCAACTTTCCAGAATTAGCAGCCAGATGTAGCACAGTCTTGCCATCTATGTCTATAGCATTAACATCAGCACCTTTCTCTACCAACCACTGCATAACATTCAACTTTCCAAAATTCGCAAAATTCGCAACCATTTGCAGCATAGTCTTACCGAGTTTGTTTGTATTATAAACAGCAGCAGATTTCTCTATTGACTGCTGCAGAGCATTCCATATTACAGAATTGGCAGCCATATGCAGCATAGTGTTACAAAATTTGTCTGTTGCATTAAGATCAGCACCTTTCTCTACCAACCACTGCACAACATCCAACTTTCCAGAAAAGGCAGCTATATGTAGCACAGTCTTGCCATCTTTGTCTGTTGCATTAAGATCAGCACCTTTTTCTACCATCCACTGCACAACACCTATCTGTCCAAAAAAGGCAGCCATATGCAGCACAGTCTTACCATATTTGTCTGTAGCATTAACATCAGCACCTTTCTCTACCAACCCTTGCACAACATCCAGCTGTCCAGATTTGGCAGCATAATGTAGCACAGTATTACCATATTTGCCAGTAGCATTAACATTAGCACCTTTCTCTACCAGCCAGTGCACAACATTCAACTTTCCAGAATTGGCAGCTATATGCAGCACAGTATTACCATATTTGTCAGTAGCATTAACATTAGCATCTTTCTCTACCAGCCATTGCACAACATTCAACTTTCCAGAATTGGCAGCCATTTGCAGCACAGTCTTACCATTTATGTCTGTAGCATTAACATTAGCACCTTTCTCTACCAACCACTGCACAACATCTAGCTGTCCAGAATTGGCAGCCATATGCAGCACAGTCATACCATCTATGTCTGTAGCATTAACATCNACTTCTTTCCGTTCGAGCAAGCACATCACATTGAGCACCTTTCCCATCTCAGCAGTAATGTGTAGCGCCGTCTTACCATGTTTGTCTGTAGCATTAACATTGACTCCTTCCTGTTCGACCAAGCACTTCACGTTGTCCAACTTACCCGATCGAGCAGCCATGTGTAAGGCCGTCTTACCATGTTTGTCTGTAGCATTAAGATCGACTCTTTTCTGTTTGACCAAGCACTTCACAATGTTAGACTCACCCCACCGTGCAGCATAGTGTAGGGCCGTTATACCATTAACATTGACTCTTTTCTGTCCGATCAACCACCTAAAAACGTCCGATGCACCCATCTGTGCAGCAATGCGCAGGGCTGTCCGACCGTAATTGTCTGTAGCAGTAACATCGACTTCTTTC
>JAIXMJ010000061.1 GCA_022836975.1 Wolbachia sp. | reverse complement strand
CCACTCAAGATCAATAAAAACTTTCAATAAATCTTCCCATATTCCTTTATCACGCCACCTGCAAAATCTCCTATGTACATTCTTCCAATGGCCACAATCAGGTGGTCCATGGTGCACAAGTCCTAAATATCCACATTACTGCATTTATAAATGCCCTATTATCCTTTGCTATTCCTCCCCACTGACCTCTTCTACCAGGCAAGTGACTTTCTAATTTATTCCACAATTCGTCGTTTATATCATGCCTTCTATGACTTAATTTTGTATCCATCTTTTTCTAACCCTCAAATCCTTCATTATATAAACTTTTGACACCTATTCAACTAGTATCTTGCGACGATATACCCTAATAAGCCAAAAGTTTTGTATATCATACAATTGTTTATTCAACTACAACATACCCATTAAAAAAATTATATTCTAGTTGCACAACAATGATATAATAAGATCACATACCTTTTAATAAGACTTATGAAGACAATTTGCTAGGTCAGAAATGGATCAACATTCCCGCACAAAGTTGTTAATCAGCAGTACATCAGAACTTGAAGATATATGCGAAAAGCTAATAGAAGAAAAACCTAGCTTTATAGCACTTGACACAGAATTTATCAGAAATAACACAACATACTATCCTAAATTATCTTTGATTCAAATATCTTACTATGAGAAGAGTTTTATTGTAGATGTATTAGCATCAGGAATAAATTTATCCATTCTTGAAACAATAATGTTGGATAAGAAAATAGTTAAAGTATTCCATAGCTGTAAGCAGGATATGGAATCATTATTAACTCTTTTTCATGATATTCCATCGCCTATATTCGATACCCAAATTGCTGCTATGTTTTGTCATTATTACCATGATTTTATTGGCTACTCGAAATTAGTAAAACAACTTATAGGAATAGAGATAGATAAGATTAAAGCTAAAAATTCAAACTGGCTAAAACGTCCATTATCCGACGAACAATTCGATTACGCTATAAACGACGTTATATACCTCTACGATTTATACCAAATATTATTAGATCAACTTGAAAAAAACAATAAAATGCTATGGTTTCAAGAAGAGATTGGTATGATAAACGACATCAGAAGATATATACATAACCCAAGAGAAGTATGGAAAAAATTTAATTTTAATTGTGAAGTCACTCCAATAACTATCAAAGCAATCGTTGAGTGGCGAGAAATGATAGCACAAAAATATAATATAAATCGTAATATGATAATCAACAACGCTATAATAAACAACTTAGTTGATAACCCATTAGATCGTGTAGATGAGGTCTTAGATTTCTTAAAGCAAAATACAAGAAATATAAAAAGTAATGATCTACTAGAATTTATAAATATTTTCAATGAAAATGATCAGGAATTAGTACAGTATAATAATACTGCCCTACACAATTACGATAAATCTGTTTTCGATATATTATCAATTATTTTGGAGAGCAAATGTAAAGAAAATAATATATCAAGAAAATTGGTAATTTCAAAAGATGATATGGCTAAATCAATATCTGGCTTAACAGATATTTTATTTAGAGGATGGAGATATGATTTTTTTGGAAAATCTGTTGAATCATTTATAAAGAGTGATTTAAAATTTAAAATTTCAATAGAAAGGCCTACAAATGGTACAATAAAAATTAAGAGTGAAGAATCAGACACTTTAAAATCGGACCAGAAAAAAGTACAATAAAAAAGTTTTCAACGATGTGCACGGATAAAGCATGAAACATGTATTATTCTAATAATGGGATATCAAACTAGCAGCTCACATTCCTAGTACATCATTAGATCTCTTTCGAAACTAGACAAAGTGAGAAAGAAGTAGTAGAATAAAAGATTTAAGGATGGAGTGTATGAAGTACGAAAGAGTAAAAGGATTAGGAGAAGAAGAATTTCGAAGGATGGTATTAGAGTATTTAAGGGAGCTATTTTCACATCGGTCAAAGTTATGGAGTCAGCGAAAGTACAGCCTATAAAACTATTAAATGGGTTGAAGATACGCTTATAAAGGAGAAAGACTTTGCACTACCTGGGAGAAAAGAGCTGAAAAAGAGAGATACGGAGTATGAAGCTATAATAGTTGATAGCACAGAGACTTCAATAGAAAGACCAAAAAAAAGCAGAGAAGATATTACTCCGGCAAGAAAAGAAGACATACGTTAAAAACTCAGATAATTGTGGAAAGAGATAGCAAAAAAATAATATGTATATCGTATGCAAATGGTAGAATGCATGATTTTAGAGTATTTAAAGAGTCAAAAATAAGTGTAGCANCTAAAATAAATATACTAGCTGATGCTGGCTATAGAGGAATGCAAAGAATACACCAAAATACTAAATTACCCTATAGAAAAACCAAAAAGTATCCTTTGACTAAAGAGCACAGAAAAGAAAACCAAGAGCTTGCAAGTAAAAGAATGGCTATTGAAAATGTAATATGTTTACTGAAGAGATTTAAAATTATTACAGATCGTTATCGCAATATACGAAAACGTTTTGCCCTGAGGTTTAATCTCATCGCTGCTTTTTATAATTTTGAGCTCCTTCCATGAGTTTCGAAAGAGATCTAATCAAAAGATCTCATATATGAAGGCGTGACTAACAGCTTGGAACCATACATCAATTACTTTACATTAAATTAATCTATACTTTATCAACTCAGAGTAAAGAATTATAAAAATAATTCTTTACTCCTTAGAGCTTTAATGATACTAGAAGTTTTCTACAACTTCGAACTTTCCATGTTCATCATGAATTACAACATGACCCTTATTCACTTCTTTTGCTAATTTTTCAGCTTCTTTGGTCGCCTGCTCTTTAGTGTCAAAAACTCTAGGTTCATCTTTACTACCTACTTCTTTGACACGCCATTTATTATCCGTTTTGCTAGGCGTGACATGAAAAAAATGTTTACCTTCACCACTTTGTCTTTGAGCGCTTTGTTTTTGAATAGTCATAACAACCTCCTGTACTAACAAAAAACTAAGATTTTCCTAGCTTTATTATAAATTTTACTTTCTCACTTTGCCTTATCTCCTCCTTTATTAGGCATTGATTTTTCAGAATAAACTAAAAACTTTCTACAAATTTAAACTTTCCATGCTCATCATGCATTACTACACGGCCTTTTACTGATTCTGCTAACTTTTCAGCTTCTCTTGTAGCTTGGTCTTGAGTGTCAAAAATTCTAGGCTCGTCTTTACTACCTACTTCTTTAACACGCCACTTACCATCAGCTTTGCGTGGTGTTACATGAAAAAAATGTTTACCTTCACCACTTTGTCTTTGAGCGCTTTGTTTTTGAATAGTCATAACAACCTCCTTGAAATTATTTACTAAACCAAACTAAGACTTTCTTAGTTTACTTTATTAATTTTACCTACCATTTTTATCCCACTCCATGCCTACCACTTACAATTGGCTAGGACTTGTTACTATGCCTTCTTTGAAAAGATAAATCCATTACATTAATGTTAAACACAAACTCAATTCATCATCTGAAGAGCTATGTTCCTTTCTCAAAAGCCATATGTGTACTAATTTTCTTAACACACAGATTATTTTATTCATGCATAACATAATTAAAATAGTTAAACTTTCTTACCAACCTATAGTTAAATGATCTACTACCTTAGTGACCCCAGGAACGGACCACGCAGCAGCCCTTGCTTCACGATCCTCATCAAAGTTTCTGATTTTTCCTTTTAAAGTTACC
The DNA here is from genome assembly GCA_022836975.1 of Wolbachia sp. GTDB lineage: Bacteria > Pseudomonadota > Alphaproteobacteria > Rickettsiales > Anaplasmataceae > Wolbachia. Next base: position 830 of record JAIXMJ010000061.1, on the reverse strand, counting down.
TGATTGCCATCAACTTCCACGTTAATGCTGCTTGCATCTATACGTGCATTACGTTCAAATTCCGTGAGAATCTTTCTTTTAACCTCAGATGCACTAACACTGACATTAGATTTCACTGTTATATTATTTGTAACGTATGTTACACCGTATAAGTCGCGTACAGCATTACTTGCTCGTTTTTTTTGATAGTTGTATTCAACCTCCCCTGTCAGAGTAATATGTCCGTTTTCTACAGCTACTTTAATTTGCTCATGTGGTACAAAAACACTCCACCGCAAGGCATTTAAAGCAGCGTTTGCTATATCCACATCACTTCTTTTATGACTTGGTATGAGCTCTACTTCAATTTCATTCGCTACACCTTTTACCTTCTCAACTGCTTCTACTGCTTTTTCAGCAATATACTTTTCACTATAACTTCTCACTTTACCACCTAACACCACTATTCCATTATCCTTAATTGCAACGGTGATATTTGATTCATCTAGACTGGGTTCAAAATGTAACTTACCCATAACATTAGTGTATAATTCACCAGCTATTACCATAAAACCCTCCTGTAATTAGACCGATTCCTATGAGCAATCAACTCTTGTGCTTTAATTTAGTACTTAAATTTAATATGTCAAGTACTTTTTTTGACTTTTTTATTAGAACCTATTCACAATCTTTTTAACAATAGAACAGAGAAAGCTAAAACAACCATTTACAGACTAGGGTATGTCGTCGCAAGATACTAGTTGAATAGGTGTCAAAAGTGTATATAATAAAGGATTTGAGGGTTAGCAAAAGATGGATACAAAATTAAGTCATAGAAGGCATGATATAAG
>JAIXMJ010000060.1 GCA_022836975.1 Wolbachia sp. | reverse complement strand
TTAAAGTGTGCGGTCTTTTTACTACTTCTTTATAATTCATTCCAATATTTTTATTTTAAAAATAATATTCTACTCCCTTATTTATTTCTTTTTACTTATTTTTTTGTAGCTTTGCAGATGGTCTCTTTGTTAATATGGGCTCAAATCTTATGAAGACATACCCTAAAAAAAGGTTTCCTCCAATTAAAGTTTATGATAAAAGTAGCCAGTACCATTAGTAATGGTATTATACTACTGATGCAAAAAGTGTGAAAACGAAAACTCATATAAAGACCATATTATTACTATAGTCTTGTAAAGAGCGGAAGGAGAGGGATTCGAACCCTCGATACGACTTTTGAATCGTATAACGGTTTAGCAAACCGCCGCCTTCAGCCTCTCGGCCACCCTTCCAGTTACTTATAAATAAGTGATTTAGATTATACTGTCTAACACTTTTTAGTAAAATGAGATTTTCTTATGATTTCTTGTGCTTCTTCTGCGTTGCTCCATTTTCCGATTGTTACTGCTTTTCCCTTTTCTAAATCTTTATAGTGCGAGAAGAAGTGAACAATTTTGTCTAATAAATGATTCGGTAAATCAGAATAATTTTCTATATTATTATAATAACTATCAACGTTAGAAACAGGTACTGCTAATATTTTTTCATCTTGTCCTTTTTCATCTGAGGTGATTAATGCACCTATTGGACGCACAGAGATTAAGGAAGGCCGTGTTAATGGTAATTGCGTTAATACCAAAACATCTACAGGATCTCCATCATCAGCGTAAGTATGTGGGATGAATCCGTAATTACAAGGATAACCCATTGAGGTATGTAAAAATCTGTCTACTTGTAGTATTTTATATTCCTTGCTATACTCATATTTTATATTTTCGTTAGCGCTTATCTCAATAATGACATTTACTTCGTAAGGTAGCTCACTACCTGCTGGTATTTTATTTAAATCTATTATTTTATTTTCGTTTAGAGACATATAATACCTATTTTATTTGATAATGGGAATTATACAGTAGATCCCTTAAAATTACTACTTGAAAAATGGAGAACAAAAATTGAATGAGAGATAAAAAGATTAGATTAGGAATATTAATTTCAGGTAGGGGGTCAAATATGCAAGCCATAATACAAGCATGTAAAAATCATGACTTTCCTGCAGAAGTTGCGTGTGTCATTACAAATAATAGTCGTGCTCTAGGCTTGAAATTTGCTGAAAATGAAAAGGTACCTACGTTTACAGTTATGAATAAACCGCTTGATATTGATAGAGTTCATGCAATACTTGTTCAATATAGGGTTGATTTAGTGTGCCTGGCAGGATTTATGAGGATCTTAAAAGCTGATTTCTTACAAAAATGGGAAAACCGAGTTATTAACATTCATCCATCTTTACTTCCAGCTTTTAAAGGTCTGAATGCTCAAGAACAAGCGTTAAAAGCTGGAGTAGCAGTGACAGGTTGCACTGTGCATTACGTTGCTCCTGAGGTTGATTCTGGGGATATAATTCTTCAATATCCTGTACAAATATTATCAGGCGACAACCTACATGTTCTTTCAGAAAGAATTTTGTGTGCGGAGCATAAATGTTATGTAGAGGCTATAAGGTTAATATCTAAAAAGTTGTTATGAAGTTCAGGTATTACATACTAATTTTAGTTTGCTTCTTGCAAAATAATGCTTATTCTATGGTTTTTCTTGATAACAAAATAACTTATATTGAATTCAATGGAAAAGCTAATTTACAATTTAACTATCCTTTCAGTGATAAGAATGACCTGGAAGATAGGTTGTCGGTTAATACAGATTTAAATTGTACCTGTTTGCAGCGTATTACTGAAAATACTCAAATGGGCTTTAAAGCAGTAATGTTACATACTTTTAAGTCTAATGTGTTGGAAGAATTTAAGCATGATTTCTCGGATTTTAATACTTTTATAACTGGAATTACAGAAGGATATCTTATTTTTAAAAATAAAAAATTTGGATCAATTGAATATGGTAAAAGACCCGTAGTAAGTCAAAGTATGTTAACTAGTACTTCAAAATTTAGGGTTGGTGCTGGTGGAGTAAATAGTAGTTGGAAAAGTTATGTAAATTTACCTGATATTATAGCAAAGCCTGGAAGAGATTTAAAGTTAGAGTCATGGAAAGTAATGAGCTATATTTCTCCAGAAATTAAGCATTTTCAGCTTGGATTGAGTTATGAGAATGCTGAAAAACTTATAGGAGGTGGACTTACTTACAGGAATAGTTTAACTGATAAAATAGCTGTTACTGCTGTTGTTACTGGTGAACTTGTTTATCAAAGTGAAGGTAATAATCAGTTAAAGCATTGGTATGGTGGATTATACGCAGAATATTCTCAGCTAAGCTGCGCTCTCCTGTATGGAAATATTAATGAACGTGGTATATATTATATAAATGCAGGTATTGGATATCGCTCTGAATCCAATAAATTAAGCGCAACTTATTTTACAAGTCTAGGAAAAAATCAATTATCATCATATGCTATTAGTCTAGAACGTCCTCTAGTAATGGGTACTTCATATTATTTTGACATTGTAAGGTTTAAAGTAGATGAATCTACAGGGTATGTTTTCTTGGCTGGACTAAAGTTAAGTTTGTAAATACTCTTCGAGCAAAAAATAAATGCAGAATTCTTTTCTTGAAACTTGTATCATGTAAACATTTTTTGGTGTGAAACTCTAAACAAAAAAACTGCAAAAGCATCACTAACTCAAGGTTTGACCGTTCTGCAAAGAATTTATTGATACTGTCATTATACCTTTTTTAAAGGAAGTCGTATACCAATTGACTTTAATATTTATAGCTATGTATCATAATAGAATAGCTAATAGGGAGTAATATGACAAGAACAAATCTGACAAGAATAAATCGCAAATCACTAAACATTAGTAAAAACAAGCAAACAAAGGGAAAGAGTGGTAGAAGGCTCGTTGAAGGTTTGACTAGTGATGAAGAAATAAATAGAATGAAAAATTTGCTTAGAGAAAATTCTCTGAAGTGTGATGATGGAGAGAATCACAATGTTATTTCCAAAGAACTTGTAGATCTGTTAAAGAGGGTCCAAGAAGGAAATAAAAGCTTTAGAACAAAAGAAGACTTGGAGAAAAGCTTGAAATTTTTTATAGTGCGTGGAGCAGTTGACCATAATTTAACAGAAAAGATTCAGTTGCTAAAAGACAATAACAGTATAGGTTGTGATTTTGATCCTGATTCTCATGTAAAAAGATCCGCAGAAAAAATTCGTAAAAAGATCCAGCAAAAGGTTAAAGAAAGAGAGAGATTATCTGAAGAGCATAATGATCAAAGTGTTCAAAATATTACTAGACATGGTACGGATATATTACTTAATTTCAAAAGCGAGGAGAAAGAAATTCCAATAAGTCATTATGCTGAACTTTTACAAGACAGTGAATTTAAAAAGAAAGTGATTAATACTCTCTCAATTTTTAATGGTAATGTGCAGGTATCGTATACTTTGAATAAAAGAAAATATTTTATAAAAGATGGTGGACCATTTGAGATGGATTTCATTTGGTATGTGTCTGGAAAAGAATATAAAGTTACAGTGAGTGTGAATGCAAGTAGTGTTCAATTAATAAGTGTTGATGGGAATTTTAGTAATGCTTTCAAGGAAGCTGTACAAACTAATAAAGATATAAATGCTTTGTTAGATTATGAACAGGATGTGGAAATATTAAAGAAGAAAGATGATTGTCTGATAAAATGTTTACACATAGGAGAAGCATTGTCACTCTTTGATTCCTTAAGAAGAGGAAAGATAACAGGACAGATGATTAATGAAAATATTGCACATGAAAATATTGCGTGTGAAACTCTACGTTCTTGTGATAGTGTGTTGCCTGAGCAACAACCACATCAGAAAGTTCCACACTTATCTGTTGGAATGAAGAGATTAGGTTTATCGGATTTTACATGTATTGCAATTCCTCCGAGTAGTTTTTCTGATAACAGTGATCCTTCTGAAGATTTAGGAAAAAGCATGGCAGAGTTAAGAAAAGAAAATACTCAAGAAGTGCCTATTTCTGGAAATCAAGATAATCGAGAGAACTATGATGTTGATCATAGTCCGGAAAGATCGCCAGAAATAAGTCAAGGTAATGAGGGTGTTATTGATGAGTCGGAAGATGAACAGTCATCATCTATATCGGATGATGATGAAGCTTACTATGCTGATGACGAGTTGGAGAGTGAGAGGGAATCACTAAGTGAATCATCGAGTAGTACAGTAGATGATAATCAAAAGTATTATGGTGACGAGGATATTGCTAATGAGTCGCAAGATAAACAGTATACCATTAGCAACCTATCATCTGATCCAAATTGTGATGAACTTTGCTATGCTGATGACGAGTTGGAGGATGATTGGGAATCACTAAGTAAATCATCGAGTAGTACAGTAGATGATAATCAAAAGTATTGCGGTGANGAGGGTGTTNCTGATGAGTCGGAAGATAAACAGCACATCATTAGCAACTCATTATCTAGTATATCTACATCTAGTACATCTATCGTTCAATACGATTCTGATGCAGCCTACTGTACTGGTGACGAGTCGGAAGACGAGTCGGAAGATTATTCG
>JAIXMJ010000006.1 GCA_022836975.1 Wolbachia sp. | reverse complement strand
TTAATCATAACGAACCAAAATTTTGGTTTAAAATTTTAGAAAAAAAAAAAGCAAGATTGGTTGGAATTTTTATAAAAAAATATTCCAACCAACCCCTATCTAATTCTTTATAACTAATTTTATATGAAAAATCAAGAATTGGTTTAACAATATATGAATTATACACTTGATCAGCTGAACTTTTTGTTTCAAAAAATTTCTGTAATCAATTATCAGTATAAAATTCATGCCCCCAGAAATTGGTTGCATAATTTTTTTTTTCGTGTACACTATTCATTTCAGTCGATTTATCATAAATAACATCAAACATAGCCCAAACTTGACCATGCCAATAAACTAAAATTGCTATATAAATAGCAAAAAATGGTATAAGCAGTAGTAAGTATTTTAAATAATTTATATAATAATCATGTAAATCCATATATAAATCAAGGAAAATCTCATAACTATTAAAATAAAAATTATAATTTTTGATAAAAATAGAATTTGAAAAAAAAATAAATGAAAAAGGTGACGTTAAAGGATTTTTTGTTATACCGCCTACAAAAATAGTTATAATTGTTAAAATACTTATAACTATTAACATGTTATTACCATGTTCTTTCGCAGAGAAAATAATAGTTCAAGATAATTTTGTATCATTAAAAATAACATAATAAAAAAATCATATTGAATAAAAAGCTGTAAACCATGCACCTAAGGATGCACAAATATATGCATACAAAGAAGGTATTGTACGTTTAGTAAGTGCTAGTTCTATTATTGTATCTTTTGAAAAAAATCCTGAGGTAAAAGGTAGCCCTGCTAATGAAAAAAATCCTATGCAAAGCCCAGCATAAGTAATAGGTAAACAATAAAGTAAACCCCCCATTTTCCGTATATCTTGCTCATCATTAATTGCATGAATTACTGATCCAGCACATAAAAACAATAAAGCTTTAAAAAAAGCATGTATAAATAGATGAAACATAGCTAAATTATACGCTGATAACCCACACGCTAAAAACATATAACCTAATTGACTACATGTAGAAAAAGCAATTATTCTTTTTATATCGTATTGAAAACAAGCTGTAATTGAACCAAATAAGGCTGTAAATGCACCAATAATTAATGTTAAATTTCAAACGACATCTGAAAATTCAAAAAAAAAAGAAGTTCTAACGACTAAATAGACGCCAGCTGTTACCATAGTTGCAGCATGAATTAATGCTGACACAGGTGTTGGTCCTTCCATAGCATCCGGTAACCATGTATGTAAACCAAATTGAGCAGACTTACCTATAGCGGCAATTAATAAAAAAAATGTTATTAGCGTAACAAGAGATATATGAAAGAATTCAAAATTTATATTAAAAAGAGATATTTTATTTTCAATTAAATAAAAAAATAAAAATTGTAATTTTTTAAACTCTAAAGTACCAAAATATTGTATAATGAGAGCTGAAGCTATAATTAACGCTATATCACCTATTCTATTAACAATTACTGCTTTTAAACTAGCTTTTAATGCTAAGGTACGAGTATACCAAAAACCTATCAATAAATAAGAAAAAATACCAACACCTTCCCAACCTAAAAACATTAAAGCAAAATTATTTGCTAAAACTAAAACTAACATAGCTAAGGTAAAACCAGATAAATATTTTAAAAAAGTGAGAAGACGAGGATCACTAGCCATATAGTCTATGGAATAGTAATGCACGAGTGTTGATATACTAAGAACTACTACTAACATCATTAATGACAAATTATCTATTAAAATACCAAAATTTATAACATCAAAGTACAAAGAAATCCATTTTAAAAAATTCACATTAAAAGAAAAAGCGATTGCATGTNTAGGCAAATTTAAATGAAAGAAATTTAAATACATCAAAACGTTATACACAATTAATAAACTTAAAACTAAACAAGTAGTTAACATGTTATCTGCTTGATAATAAGGTAAAAGTAATTTTGTTCAATACCCCCTTTTAGCTAATGCTCAATCTAAACGTAAACTTCTATTATTTGGTAAAATTAATTTTTTTTGATGAAAAATAAAATTAATAAAAAAATAACGAATGGAATAATGAAACATATTCCAAAATAAAACTAAAAGAATGTAAGATATACAAATAGTATTAANATAAAAATAACTATTTAAAATAAAAGATTCTAACAATTTTTGAATTGCAGTAAAAAAATTTAAATTTATTGAAAATACTCAAGATAGTAGAAATATATCTTGAAAAAATTTAATGTCCAACGACTTACCTATAAATAAATTATTAGTAATAAATAAATTTAATATTGAAATTTTCATTAAAACGTTATAACTTATGTATTTGTTAAACTTACAAAAAAAGTACACATTGGTTTAAAAAAATCTAGAAACAAAAANGGAAATATACCAAAAAATAAAATTAGCAATAATAAAAAATTTAATATTTTTTTTTCAGTAGATTTTACATCTCTATAAATAGATATTTTAGGAGATATTTGACCATATAAAACTCTAGTTAATAGCCAAATTGAATAAACACCACCAAAAATTGAACCAATACCCACAAATAAACTTAAAAAAATATTATCAGCCATTAAAGCCGCAAAAATCAAAATTTCTCCTGGAAAACCTGCTGTTCCTGGAAAACTCATATTCGCTAAACTAAAAACAAAAAAACACATTGAAAACCTAGGCATAAAATGTGCAATACTAGTATAATAAATAATAGAACGTGTCCCATAAATTTTATAAAGTATACCAATAGAAAAAAATAAAGCACTAGAAACTAGGCCATGTGAAAGCATCATATAACTAGCACCCATTAAACCATGTATATTCATACTATAAATACCTAAAATTACTAAACCCATATGACCAATAGATGAATAAGCAATTATTTTTTTAATATCAATTTGTGCTAATGCAGCTAAAGATGATAGAATAATACCGCACAAACACATACTAAAAACTAAAGTTTTAAATGTTTCTAAAACTGATGGAAATAATGGAATAACAAAACGTAAAAAACCGTAAGTTCCCATTTTTAATAACACCCCAGCCAACAAAACAGATCCAGTAGTTGGCGCTTCTGAATGAGCTTCGGGTAACCATATATGAAAAGGATAAAGAGGAGTTTTAACAGCAAAACCTATAAACAGTAGTAACCAAATAAGTTTTTTTTCAAAATTTGAAAAAATAATATTTAATTCTGAAGATTGAGTAACATAAAAAATATCAAAACAATTAAAAGTTCTAATTTTTATATATAATAAAAAAATACCTGCTAATAAAAATAGAGAACCAATAAAGGTAAATAATACCATCTGATAAGCAGCATGAACTTTTCAACGATTTGAACCCCAAAAAATAATTAAAATAAAAATCGGTAACAAAGATAGTTCAAAATAAATATACATCCAAAGATAATTTGGAACACAAAAAAATTGAAATGATGCAAATTCCAATAAAAAAATCCATCCTATTTGAGAAAAAAAATTATGCAACTTAACCGTATCTAGTAGAAATAATGCACATAAATATACTAGCAAACTAGTTAACCAAATTAACCAGATATTTAAACCATCTAAAGCTATAAAATAATCAAAAACAATTGGATTGTTTAATCAAAAAGTTGTATCTGAGTTTGAAAAAAAAAAACTTATAATAGTTTTTGAAAAATACCCATTCCAAGTTTGTATTGAACTAAAAAAAAATTCAAAATACATTATAAATATTAAACAAGTTGTTAATAAAAATAACAAAAAAGAAAAAAAAATTGGATAAAAACTCAATCATGAATTTAAATGTAAATTTTCTTGCAAATTGTCTCGTGTTAAAACATTTTTTTTTTGATAGAATGATATAATTCTATGTAACTTAAAATCTTTTACTTTACGTAGGATATATCCAAGAGCTATGGGAAGAGCTAATAGAATAAACAAACGTTATAGTAATATTACTATAGGATTAGCGGAAATATAGAGGAGAGATATGGGACAAAAGGTTAATCCGATAGGGTTTAGGATAAAAGTAAATAATAATACTTGGAGCTCTATCTGGTATGCTGGGAAGGATTATAAACAAAAATTACATCAGGATTTACGCATTCGTGACTATATAAATAAGACCTTTAAGCATGCTGGTATTTCAAGGGTTATTATAGAAAGAAAAATTGACTTAGTATCTGTTACGGTATATGCTTCTAGGCCTGGGGTAATTGTAGGTAAGAAAGGCGCAGATATTGAGAAGACTAAACAAAAGGTTGCTGCTGAAGTAAAAAATAATGTAGAATTAAATGTAGTTGAAGTAAAAAGGTCTGAAGTGGATGCAGCATTGATATCAGGTAACATTACGCAACAATTGGAGAAAAGGGTGTCTTTTAGAAGGGCAATGAAGAAATCTATTCAGAGTTGTTTGAGAATGGGAAGTAAGGGTATTAAAGTGAGTTGTTCTGGTCGTCTCGGCGGGGCTGAGATAGCGCGTACTGAGTGGTATAAAGAGGGCCGTTTGCCTTTACATACTTTACGTGCTAATATAGACTATGCTTTCTGTGAGGCAAAGACTATATACGGTATTATAGGTGTTAAAGTTTGGGTTTATAATTAAAATTAGGTAAGTCGTGGTATTTATTCCAAAGAAGAGCAAATATAGGAAAGTCTTTAAAGGCAGGATTGATGGTAATACAAAGAGTGGTGGTACACTATCTTTTGGGAGTTACGGATTGAAGGCTATAGAACCATGTAGAGTACAGTCTAAGCATATAGAAACTGCTAGGCGTGTAATCTCTAGAACTTTAAAGCGTTCAGGTAAGGTATGGATCAGGATTTTTCCTGATACTCCTGTAACTAGAAAGCCTGCTGATGTACGTATGGGTAAAGGTAAAGGTAGTGTTGAGTTTTGGGTCTTTAAAGTTAAACCTGGTAGGATTCTGTTTGAAATCGATGATGTTCCTATGCATTTAGCAAGGCTTGCGCTTAGTAAAGCAGTGGCCAAGCTTCCGTTAAAGTGTAAATTTATTTCAAATCATAATTAAGTATGGATATAGTTGATATTAGGGCAAAATCTTCGCAAGAGTTACGTGAGATTTGTTTAAATTTAAGAAAGGAATTTATTCATTTATCTTTCAAAAAAAAATTAAGGCAACACTGTAATATGTCACGCTTTAAATTAATAAGGAAAAGTGTAGCAAGGATTTTAACTGTATTGAATGAGAAAAAAAGAGATAAAGAAAATGCCTAAGAGAATTTTTTGTGGTACTGTAGTTAAAGCTAAGTCTGATAAAACTGTAAAAGTTTCAGTATTGTACATATATCAAGATAGCCTGTATAAAAAAGTTATAAAAAGATATAAGAAATATGCTGCACATGATGAGGGTAATGTTTATCAGGAGGGGGATAAGGTGTTGATACAAGAACATAGACCTATCTCTGCTACTAAAAAATGGATTGTGATTGGTAAAGCAAATTAATTAGGATATTCAGTATGATTCAAAAGAATACGTTATTAGAGGTAGCTGATAATTCTGGTGCACGTGAAGTGCTCTGTATTGGCTTATTGGGTAATAAAAGGTTTGCTACTATAGGTGATACTGTCGTTATTTCAACTAAATCTATTAATCCAAAAGGTAAGGTTGAAAAGGGTAAAGTGTATAGAGCGGTAGTTGTTAGAGTTAAGAATGCTATTAAAAAATCAGATGGATCAGTAATTCGTTTTTCCAGCAATGCTGTAGTTTTGATTAATAATCAAGGTGAACCGCTTGGTACTAGAGTATTTGGTCCAATTAAAAAACTACCGTCTGGTTCTTTTATGAAAATAATGTCTCTAGCTGTCGAGGTTTTATAATGGGTTTTAAGATACGAAATGGTGATGATGTTATAGTTTTAACTGGCAAGGATAAGCAAAAAGTTGGCAAAATCATTAAAGTTGTAATATCTGATACAAAAAGAAAAGTGATTGTTTCTGGTGTGAATGTGTGTAGAAAGCATACTAAGCCTAGGTCTGGTAATAGTGGTGGTATATTTAATAAGGAATTACCTATTGATATATCTAATGTTGCAATGTTGGATCCTAAATATCGTACTGCTACTAGAGTAGGGTTTAAATTTATTGATGGTAAAAAGGTACGTTTTGCAAAGGTTTCTGGGGAATTAATAGACCATGTTTAAAGCATTGTATAAAAATAATATAGTAAAATCTTTACGAGATCAGTTTAATTATGGTAACATAATGCAGGTGCCTAAGCTCATCAAGGTTTGTATTAATATGGGTGTTGGTGATGCTGCGGCAGACAGTAAAGTGGCAGGTGAACCGTTTGATAATTTGTATCTCATTTCTGGTCAGAAGCCTATATTAACTTATGCAAAAAAATCTATCTCTGGATTTAAAATAAGAAAAGGCGCTACTGTTGGTTGTAAGGTAACTTTGCGTAGGGATAGAATGTATGAGTTTTTGGAAAGGTTAATATATATTGCTTTACCTAGAGAAAAGGATTTTAGGGGGTTTAGTGTAAAGCAGTTTGATGGCAATGGTAATTTTTCTTTTGGTATAAAAGAACATATTTCATTTTTAGAAGTAGATTATGATAAGATAACGAAGATAAGGGGTATGGATGTTAATATTATAACAAGTACATCAAATGATGCGGAAGCAAAGGAGTTGTTGCTTGCTTTTCAGTTTCCTTTTTTTGATTAATAGGTAGAAAATTATATGGCAAAAAAATCTATGATAGAAAGAAATCTTAATAGGATTAAGTTGCACGATCGTTATAAAGAAAAGAGAGAGGAATTAAAATCTATTATAAATAATAAGAATTTGTCTCTTAGCGAAAGGTTTGCGGCTCAAAATAAGTTAATAAAAACATTGCCACGGGATTCATCTAAAACACGTATTAGAAATAGATGTGCTTTAACTGGCAGGCCGAGGGGAGTGTATAGAAAATTTGGTTTGTGTAGAATTGTTTTACGTGATTTATGTGCTTTCGGGAGGATTCCTGGGGTGACAAAATCTAGTTGGTAATAAGGAGTATATTGTGGATAGTATAGGTGATTTTTTGACAAGAATACGTAATGCTCAGTTGGCTATGCATAGGACAACTAGGGTCTTATTTTCTAAAGTGAATGCTGTAGTATTAGGAATATTGAAAAATGAAGGGTATATTATTGATTATCAAAAGGAAATTATAAAAAACTCACCTTCATTTGTTGTGACGTTGAAATATTGTAATAAGTCTCCTGTGATTCATAATATAGTGAGGGTGTCGAAGCCTGGTTGTCGCCGATATTATAAATATAAGGATGTTGGTAAGACATATAATGGTTTAGGTATTTCTATTATATCTACTTCTAAGGGGATTCTTGCAGATCACGATGCACGTAAATTAAAAGTTGGTGGAGAGATGTTATGTCGTGTATTTTAATAAATAATATGGGGGATATATGTCGCGTGTAGGTGCTGCTCCTATTAATATTCCAGCTGGTATTTCAGTTGAGTGTAATGATAATGTGGTATTGATCAAGGGCTCGAAGTTAGCAAGAGAATTAAACTTGTGTGGTGGTATTACTTGTAAGGTGCTTGACAGTCAATTACTACTTTCTGTGGATTGTGATGAACAGAAAGATAAATTAAAACCTATATGGGGTACGTATAGGAGTACCATTAATAATATTATTAATGGTATGGTGAATGATTTCTGTGTTGATCTTGAAATCAATGGGGTTGGTTATAAAGCAGAGTGTGATGGGAAGTATTTGACTTTATATCTTGGTTATAGTCATAATATAAAGTATAAGGTGCCTGATGGTATTCAAGTTAAATGTGTGAAACCAACGCATTTGGTAATTAGTGGTATGGATAAACAAAAAGTTTATATGGTAGCATCTGATATATGTAAGATCAGGAAATATGATCCTTATAAGGGTAAAGGTGTGGTGATAAAAGGCAAATTTATGTTACGGAAAATTGTGAATAAAAAGAAGTAATAAAGATGAGAAGATTATATAATTTTTTAAGTAGTTATGAAAAGCGGAGAATACGTAATAGAAGGAAGCTCAGTGGTGGTTTGCGTATATCTCTGTTTAAGTCTAATAGGCATTTCTATGCTCAATTGATTGATGATACAAAGTCTATGACCATTATTTCTGCTTCTACTTTAGATCCTAAAATTAGGAGTGTATGTAAAGGTAAAGTGAATGCTGACTCTATCAGTCAAGTGGCCTCTTTAATGGTTGAACGTTTATCTAGTATCGAATTGGATCAGCGGGTTGTGCTTGATCGTGGAGCATATAAATACACAGGACTGGTTTCTCAATTTGCTGAGATTTTAAGAAGTTCTGGATTGAGGTTTTAGTATATGGTTGTAAAAAATTTACAAGGAAATAACAGTGATTTGTCAGAACTTTTAGTTTCAGTAAGAAGGGTTACTGCAGTTACAAAGGGTGGTAGAAAATTTTCATTTTCTATTTTAGTTGTTGTAGGAGATGGAAAAGGTAAAGTAGGTTGTGGAATAGGTAAGCATGCAGAAGTTGCTGAAGCTAGAATGAAAGCTGTAAATGCTGCAAAGAAATCAATGATTAGGGTATATTTACGTGAAGGTAGAACTTTGCATCATGATATAAAGGCAAAGTTCTGTTCTGGAGAGGTGGTTTTAAGGTCAGCAAGAGCTGGAACTGGTATTATTGCTGGTGGAGCAGTGAGGTCCGTTTTTGAGGTTTTGGGTATAAAAGATGTAGTAGCTAAATCTACTGGATCAAATAATCCTCATAACGTTATATGTGCAGTGTTTGAAGCTTTTAGTAAAATGTTGTCACCTCGTCAGGTGGCAAGTAAGAGAGGTAAAAAAATTGGTGAAATAGTTGGGAATAGATAATGGATAAGTTGAATTCTATATTTACTAAGTTATCCAAGAAGAAGAAGTCTAAAGTGCTAGGTAGGGGTATTGGCTGTGGTAAAGGTAAAACATCTGGTAGGGGCCATAAAGGACAGAAAGCTAGAAGTGGAGTGTCAGTAAATGGTTTTGAAGGTGGACAACAGTCTATATATACTCGTTTACCAAAGAGAGGATTTAAACCTATAAAGAGGAATATATATTCTATAGTTAACGTTGGTGATATACAGCGTCTATTTGATTCTGGCAAGATAGCAAGAGGTTTGATAATAGATAAAGATATTTTGTGTAAATTAGGTTGTATAAAATCTATAAAAGAAAAGGTAAAACTTCTTAATAATGGTAAATTAATGGAAAAGTTTGTATTTCGTATTGATTTTGCTTCAGAAGCTGCAAAAGAATCTGTAACTGCGGTTGAAGGTAATATAGAAATACTATCATAAGTTATGAGTAATAAGTTTCTATTGAACGACTTAGATGTTAATCTATTATATAAGAGTGATTTACTAAAACGTATATTCTTTACTCTCATGGCTTTGATTTGTTATCGTTTAGGTACTTATGTGCCTATACCGGGTATCAATCTTGATGTCATTAATGAGATCTTTCCTAGGGATGGTGCTGGAATTTTTGGGGTGTTTAATTTATTTTCTGGCGGTGCATTAGCTAGGATGACGATTTTAACATTAAATGTCATGCCATATATAGTTGCATCCATAGTGATGCAGTTATTGTCTTCTGCCATCAAAGGGGTTGATGAAATAAAGAATGATGGAGAATTAGGACGTAGGAAAATGAATTCTTACATACGTTATGTAACAATAGCGTTTTGTGTTTTACAGTCCATTCCTATCCTAATCGGGTTGGAAAAAATGAACAGGGAAGGTATGGTTGTTGTAGTACAGCCAGGTACGATGTTTCGTGTTGTAGGTATGTTTAGCTTGCTGGGCGGGACAATGTTGTTAGTATGGCTTGGTGAAAGAATTAGTTCAAATGGGATAGGTAATGGGATCTCATTAATTATTTTTACAGGTATAATATCTGAATTACACAATGCGCTGTCTTCTTTGCTTATGTTAAATAAAAATGGCAGTATATCGCTATTTGTTATCATTTTTGTCTTTAT
Source organism: Wolbachia sp. (assembly GCA_022836975.1). Lineage (GTDB taxonomy): Bacteria > Pseudomonadota > Alphaproteobacteria > Rickettsiales > Anaplasmataceae > Wolbachia. Next base: position 12,989 of record JAIXMJ010000006.1, on the reverse strand, counting down.
ATTATTTTTTCTCTTATTACTTTTGGTTATTTTTATTGAATCTTCTTGTAGGAAGGTTGTTGTTCAATATCCAAAGAAACAGTTAAAAAGATCATATAGTGATGACTTTACTTATATTCCATTAAAAATCAATTTATCTGGTGTAATACCTACTATTTTTGCTAATGCTATTTTACTAACATTTGTTTCAATAGCGAATTTTTATAAAGAACATGCTTTGTCTGATTTTGTATTGAATTATTTAATAGCAAATAAAACTATTTATATATTAGCATATACAGCGTTCATCATATTTTTTAATTTTTTCTATACTAATTTTATATTTAATCCTCAAGAAAGTGCTGATTTTCTTAGAAAAAATGGTGGCTTTATTCCTGGTATTAGGCCTGGGAAGCACACGGCCGATTATCTTCAAAGTATAGTTTTTAAACTAACATTTATTGGTTCTGCGTACTTGGTGGTTATATGTACTATACCTGAAGTTGTAAGATATCATTATGATATACCCTTTATTTTTGGAGGAACTAGTGTGTTAATAATGGTAAATGTGATTACTGATACAATTGGTCAAGTGCAGTCTTACATTTTTTCAAATAAATATGAAAGCTTAGTGAAGAAATATGAATTCAAAAAGTTAAAATGATTATTACAATTTTTGGTTCTCCTGGTTCTGGTAAAGGTACACAATCGGGTTTTTTGGTAAAGAAGTATAATTTACATTTAATTTCGGTAGGTGATTCATTGAGAAATATTGTATCTAGTGGAAGTGATCTTGGTCACAAAATAAAGGGTATTATTGAATCTGGTAACTTAATCCAGGATGATATTATCTGTGAGTTATTTAGCAATGAATTGCCACTTTCCTCTAGTCTTTTATTGGATGGGTTTCCTAGAAATATTAATCAAGCCTGTTTTTTAACAGATATATTACAGAAGAAGTATAACAGGGATGTAGATTATGTAATAGAACTGCAAGTTGACGATAATGTAGTAATTGATAGGTTAAGAAATCGTCTGGTATGTTTAGATTGTAAAAGTGTATATAATATGTTGCTATTTGAATCTAATATTGTATGTAAAAAATGCAAAGGCAGAAGGTTAGAAAAACGGACAGATGACCTTAATATAGATGTGATTCAAGCAAGAATAAAGGAATACCATATCCAGATGAAGGATTTGCGTGAATATTATAAAACTAGATTGTTTACTATTGATGCAAGTTTAAATGTTAATCAAGTAGTGCAAGCAATTGAAGAGCAAATTTCTGTTTGACTATTGTTTGTTTCATGGTATAAAATAAGAATTATTGTTTCGAGGTATTAGTTGGCACGTATTGCAGGTATAAATGTTCCAGTAAAAAAGTGTGTTCCTTTTGCACTGACTTATATATATGGGATAGGTATTGCTACCGGAAATAAGGTTTGTGATGCTTGTGGTATTGGTAAAGGTAAGCGTGTTTCAGAGTTACGTGATGAAGAGATAGAAAAAATTAGTAATTTTATTAGACAAAATTATGCTATAGAAGGTGGGTTGCGAAAGGAAGTAGCAATGAACATAAAGTCTTTAATAGAGATTGGATGTTATAGAGGTGTTAGGCATAGAAAAGGGTTGCCTGTAAGGGGGCAAAGAACACACACTAATGCTAAGACTCGTAAAGGTAGGTCTCGTTTGCCTATTGCTGGAAAAAAGTAATTTATTATTGTTAAGATGAAAAAAATTAAAACAGCTGCAAAAAAATTTATCACTGGAGTGGTTCACATACGTGCAACTTTTAATAATACTTTTGTAAATGTAACGGATATTCATGGCAATACATTATACCAAACTTCTGTAGGTGTATGTGGCTTTTCTGGTTCGAAAAAGTCTACGCCTTATGCAGCTGGTAAAGCTGCTGAGTCTGCTGCAAAAGTAGCAATAGAAAAATTTGGTATGAAAGTTGTGTCTGTGGTAGTACGTGGTCCAGGTTTTGGTACAGAAGCTGCAGTAAAGGCGTGCCAGGCTTGTGGGTTAACGATTACTTCAATTGCAGATAAAACTGCTATCCCTCATAATGGATGCAGATTAAGAAAGAAAAGAAGAGTTTAAAGAAAGGGTCTATTGTGATGTATAATCTTGTTTCTAATGATTTAGAAAAATTAACTAAGCCGCATTCAATTAAGGTGGTACAAGGTGATTCGGATGGGGCGAGTGATCTAATCTTAGAGCCTTTGGAAAGTGGATTTGCTTTAACATTGGGTAATGCGTTAAGACGTATTATGTTATCGTCTCTAAGGGGTTTTGCGGTTTATGGTATAAAGATTGATGGTGTGACACATGAATTTACTTCTGTACATGGGGTAAGGGAAGATGTGACAGATATAGTGTTAAATATAGGCATGTTAAGGTGTCAGTTAAATGGCGTATCTAATAAGTGTTTAAATCTTAGTGCTAAAGGTCCGTGTGAAGTAATAGCTGGTATGATAGATACTGATGAACAATGTTCGATAGCCAATAATGATTTACTCATATGTACACTTGGGGAGAATGTTGAATTCAATATGAAAATATATGTCTCTAGTGGTAAAGGCTATCTTCCTGTAATAAAGTATAAGGAAAACGAGTTTTTAAAGTTATTTAGTGAACAGGATTTAATTGGCTTTATTCCTGTTAATGCTCTATATAGTCCTGTAAATACGGTCTCATATAGGGTGGAGAACAGTCGTGTTGGTCAAGTCACTGATAAGGATAAGTTAATATTATCTGTAGAGACTGACGGGACCATTTCACCTATGCAGGCTGTTGATTCTGCTGCGCGAATACTGCAGGAGCAGTTGCAGCCTTTCATTAGTTTTAGTGTAGGGAATAAAAAGCAGCAATACTCTTCATCTACTGATGTGAAGGATTTAGGTTACGACGCTATCTTGCTACGTAAAGTGGATGAGTTGGAATTATCTGTTAGATCACATAATTGTCTGAAAAATGAGAATATTACTTATATAGGTGATCTTGTTCAAAAAACTGAAAGTGAGATGCTTAGAACTGCTAATTTTGGAAGGAAATCTTTGAATGAAATAAAAGCAGTTTTGGCAAATCTTGGTTTATCTTTAGGTATGGATATGCCGAGCTGGCCACCAAAGGATATAGAAGAACTTGCAAAACAACATACTGATGAGGATTAATGGTATATGAAACATAGAATAAAAAAGGGCAAGCTATCTCGTTATGCAGAGCATAGGTTATCAATGCTGAAAAATTTATCTATATCATTACTTAATCATGAGCAAATTGTTACTACTTTACCAAAAGCTAAGGCATTACGTACGTATGTAGAAAAGTTTATAACAGTTGCTAAAAATAAAAATACATTACATGGTAGAAGGCTTTTACTTTCGCGATTGCATAATAATAAGCTAATAGTTGATAAGTTGTTAAGTGTGATAGCTCCACGCTATCAGGACCGTAATGGTGGATATTCTAGGATAATAAAATTTAAGACTCGTCAGGGTGACTGTGCGCAAATGGCTGTTATAGAGTTGGTAGATAGGGATATTGCAGCAAAAGGTAAATTATATAAAAAGCTAGACAAGCTTGGGTAATGGGTTGCGCTATTTTACAGGTTATTTTGGTGAGTTGTTGGTTTTAATATACTTTAAAATCAAATGGTATAATATTGTTAAACATCGTTATCGTTGTAGATTTGGTGAAATTGATTTGATCATATCCAAGGGTGAAAAGTTAATCTTTTTGGAAGTTAAGACAAGTTTGTTTGGACACGAGATACCATTATCCAGTGCTCAATGTCAGTCTATAGTAACTTCTTCTAAATATTTTTTAAGTAAGAATTCTAATTTTTTAGAGTATTCAATAAGATATGATCTGTGCTGGGTTAGCCTGAATGTCTGGAACCTTCTGATTCTGATCGGCATACCATACGCATCCACGGGCCTTTGCCACTTTTGTCCTCTCTATCATCTGATCTTTTGCTCCAAGTCCAGCTTTATATACTTTAACATAGCCACTCAAGATCAATAAAAATTTTCAATAAATATTCCTGTATCATGTTCTATTAACTTATTTTTTCTACCTCCTTTCGCTTTCTTTTCCTTACTCGCTCTTTGTAATATTTCTACTAAACGTTACCTTTTTCACTCCACTTAGCCTTCGAAATTCGTCTTCTCCTACTCCTTTTACTCTTTCGTACTTCATTCACTCCATCCTTAAATCTCTTACTCTACTACTTCTTTCCCACTTTTTCTAGTTTCGAAAGAGATCTATTGCTCTTGCTATCGCTAAACTTTAAAATTATTTGGTTAACAGTGCCATAACTAGCGCGAGCTTCGCAAAGCTTGTGTACTCTTAATTTTTTTTCGCGAAACTCATATCAAGATCAAAACCCTTACCTAGCAGATTCTTTTTCTTTACGGTACAAAAGTGAACCGTACTTTTTGCTACTGCATTTTAACTGTATCTTGTGTATTTCAACTGTGGCACTGTTGCATTATATCCCCATCAGTTAATTGGGAAATTACTGTAGTACGTAATTTAATACATACTACATACTATTTTTCCTTACGTGTATCAGTCTTCTAAGTATATCATTTTCTTATGTTCTACTTCTTCCTGTGTATGTTATCAAGCTGGTTTCTGTGTTCTGTATTGCAGTGTCAGGATTACTAGACTGGGCTTTATTCTCCTGCTTGCTACTGCAGTACCATGCAGCTAGAGCTACTATAGCACAACCTACTGCAAGTCCCATAGCAAGGTGTGAATAATTTACACTAACATTTAAACCTGGTAACAACATTGTTGCATTAGGCATATATATTGCTGAATAACATCCAAAACCAATACAACCAACTGTACCCAATAAAAATGTGTACTTAACCATATTAGGTGTATTTGAAACAGCAAGTGGCTTTTCTTGATCGTGCATCATTAAAACTTGTGGCGCTAGGTCTCTCAGAAGATCAGATGGGTGAACACTGCCTTGTGCTGCTGGAACAGATCCACTCGATTGAGATTTGCATTGCAAAGCAAGTGGCTTTTCTTGTACAGATTTCTGTTGTCTATTATTGTTATCACTAGTAGGACTCGATGGAATACTATCTGATGGGTTGTTAAACATTGATGTGTTACGCTTAATTGAAACTTGTGGCGCTAGGTCTCTCAGAAGATCAGATGGGTGAACACTGCCTTGTACTGGAACAAATCTATGCAATGCTGATAGATTTGCATCATTATCATGCATCATTAAAACTTGTGGCGCTAGGCCTCTCAGAAGATCAGATAGGTGAACACTGCCTTGTACTGGAACAAATCCACTGAATAGGTATCTCAGAAGATCAGATGGGTGAACACTGCCTTGTGCTGCTGGAACAAATCCACTCGATTTAGATTTGTGTGGCAAAGCAAGTTGCTTTTCTTGTACAGATTCCTGTTGTCTATTATTGCTATCACTAGTAGAGCTCGATGGAATACTATCTGAAATGAATGGATTAATCTCAGTTATGTGGCACGTGTTTTGTTCTGGCACAGAGTGTTGTCTACCGTTCAATCTTGATAAATTTATAGGATAGAAGAACTGTAGCGTCATAAGTTGTTCAACACCCCATATTGACTGATTTAAAGGAAATGGGTGCTGTTGTATGCTGAATGTGATACTTGGCTGTATGCTGAATTTGATACTCGATGGAATGCTATCTAATGGAATGAATGGATTAATCTCAGTTATGTGGGCCGTGTTTTGTTCTGGCACAGAGGGCCTACCGTTCAATCTTGATAAATTTAACTGATTTAAAGGAAATAGGTGCTGCTGTATGTTGAATTTGATACTCGGTGGAATACCGTGTGCATTATACGTTGTGCTTGACACTTTTAACACACCAGGATCAAGTGTATCTAACAAAGGTGCGTACTTAACCATATTAGATGTACTTGAAACATCAAGTGGCTTTTTGCTTTTCTTGCTGTTGTCTATTCTTGTTATCCTTTCTGTTGGTTGCACATGCTCCTCAGGTACATTACCACCGAATGTGTTAAATATACCAATAGGTGACTGTGTATGTGCTGGTGGTTGTTTATTATTTTGAACGTTACTACCGAAGAGGTCTTTGCTGTTAAATCTACGTTTCACCAGATCAGCTAGTGATTCCTTCTGATTAACGGGTGTAATAGGGTTAGCATTAACAATGTAAGTATTCTTGAAACTTGATGAAGATGGCGAAAACCTAGCATAATGCTGTGGAGGTTGACCCAATGTATTCATATTATGGTAGCAGTTAAATATTAAATTGTGTATCATACGAACCTCTCTAAAAAATTGAACACATAAGTTAACTAATAATTAACTTAATTTTATTATAGCATAAAGGTTTATTATAGCAATACAATATTTGTTTACAGGAGTAATGATATTAAACATGAAGTAAGTGAGTCTATTGAAAATTATAATCAAGAACTAAAACAAACCTATAGGATAGAGTACTGTCCTTGTAGAGCAAAAAAGGCTGTTACTGAACTGTTTTATTTAGTTTAGAAAAGATTGTAGAAGGTTTATGGAAAGAAATAAAGCAGTGTATAGGATATAGAGCGTTACTGGCATGACAAACACTCATCATAATTGATATGCTGTTCATTACTTAATATGTTATGAGAAACCTTATCAGCTCTTTGCATTGATTTAGATCTGCAGTAATAGAGGCTTTTTAGTCCACCCTTCCAAGCAAGCATATGTATTCTGTGCAAATAACGTTTATGTACGTTTGCAGCTAAGAATAAATTTACTGATTGAGATTGACAAATATAAGGGGTTCTATCACTTGCATGTTCTATAATCCATCTTTGATCAAGCTCATAGGCTGTTTTAAATACTAGTTTTTCATGTTCATTAAGAAAATCTAAATGCTGTACAGAACCCTCATTGGTTGATATTGAAGACCATATTTTGTCATTATCTCGATTTTTTTCTGCTAATAATTTTTGTAAAAATTTATTTCTTACAACAAACGATCCAGTCAAGGTTTTTTGGGTAAATACATTTGCAGCATATGGCTCTATACCTGGTGAAGTGTTACCTGCGATTATAGAAATTGAAGCAGTTGGAGCTATTGCAAGTTTATGCGTAAACCTTTCAGATAGATTAATTTCTGCAGCATCTGGGCATGCTTCTCTTATGGATGCCAGCTTGCGAGATGTATTATCAGTTTGCTCACGTAAGTATTTAAATATTTTTTTATTCCATTGTTTTGCTGTGACTGATTCGAAAGGAATCATTTTACTCTGTAAAAATGAATGAAAACCCATAACACCGAGACCTATACTACGTTCTCTCATAGCTGAATATTGTGCACGATGCATTTTATCTGGTGCTTTCTTTATGAAGTCCTCTAAAACATTATCAAGAAAATACATCACATCCTCTATAAAGAGCTCATTGTTTTTCCACTCTTCGTAATATTCAAGATTTAAAGAAGATAGACAGCAAACAGCAGTACGTGACGTTCCTCGATGATCATAACCTGTAGTTAAAGTAATTTCACTACACAGATTTGACATTTTAATATCAAGTGCTAATTTTTTATAAGATTCTGGCTTATTTTTATTTATTGCATCAATGAAAATAATATATGGCTCTCCAGTTTCAATTCTTGTGGTTAGAATTTTTATCCATATATCACGTGCTTTTAGGGTGGAAATAACTTTATTATCACGAGGACTAATAAGGTCCCAGTCTCGATCATTTTCAACGGCATGCATAAATTGATCTGATATTATCACGCCATGATGTATATTGAGCGCTTTACGATTTGGATCCCCACCAGTAGGCTTGCGCAAATCCAAAAACTCTTCTATTTCTGGGTGAGATACTGGGAGATACACTGCTGAACTGCCTCTACGTAATGACCCCTGGCTGATTGCAAGTGTTAAAGCATTTTGTACTACAATAAACGGTATAATACCCGATGTTTTGCCACTGCTTTTTACATTTTCTCCTATTGAACGTAAGTTTCCCCAATAACTTCCGATGCCTCCTCCGCGTGCAGCTAACCAAATGTTTTCATTCCATAAATCGACTATTCCTTGCAAACTATCCTCTGTTTCATTGAGAAAACATGAAATAGGTAGTCCTCTGTCTGTACCGCCATTGCTGAGTATAGGTGTTGAAGGCATAAACCATAGATTACTCATATAATCATAAAGACGTTTTGCATGCTCTGAATCATTGGAATAGTAATTAGAAATACGTACGAACAGATCTTGATAAGTCTCGTTCTTTACTAAGTATCTATCTGATAAAACTGCTTTTCCGAAGTCAGTTAATTTATTATTTATTTTATGATCGACAGCAATCTTATTCATAAAAAGCTCCTTTTATATTCTTACAAATTTGAGATTTAATTTTGTTGATGCTGTAATACACATAAAATGCCATCAACTTGGCTTCCATATATTTTGCAGTAACTTATATAGCTTAGATGCATATCTATTTTTCTTGCAACATCTTTAACATAATCTTCAGAGTGACAAAAGTAGTCTCCTCTATTTATAAAGTCAACACCATTACTTTCCTTTCTTCGTATTAAGCAGACTATAGCACCTTTTTGATCTATAACTTTTTTTGCTAATTCTAATTCTGGCTGAAAGTCATATAGATAATGTAAGACTTCGGCAAAGATAACTACATCATATAAGCGATTTGCTTTTTGTTTTAGAAATTCTCTCATCTCTATATGGATTAATTCATTATAAACTGGTTTACCTTTAATAAAACATCCACGTGCAATATTTAACATTCTATTTGAGATATCTACTCCTGTTATATGATTCCCTATGTTGTGTATTCTTAAACAGTGGCCACATATTCCTGTGCCACATCCCATATCAAGAATATTCAGCCTTGCGGCACAATTGTCATTAAAAACTTTTGTAATGGCCATATATATGAGTTCGTGACCTCTATATTGTTTAGCAATTAACCAATATTCAACAAAATATTCACCTGTATAATCAAAATATTGTTTTATAAGATTTTTAGGTACTTCTTTAATTAAAGATGGATCGGTCATTTTATTGATATAGTAGGATGCCTCTTTATGATTACTATCTAATTTGAGTGTTTTGATGAAATAATGATAAGCTTTATTAGTATTACCTGTTGCAAAGTGACACCTACCAATATTATACCATACTATGGTTAAATTAGGGTAAAGGAGTCTGATTAACCAAAATCGTAATTTTGCATCTGATATGTGTCCTTTATAGAAATGATACAGTCCTACATCGATATTGGTGTGCAATAAATTTCTAGATTTTCTTATAAATGTTTTTATTTCTTTTGTAAGAAAATTGTATTGAAATGTGACCAGATGCTTAATTGTGTTTACGTTAAGTAAACTTACTATTTTACGTATAGGCCAAAAAATAATGCTGTTAAGAAAAGATATGTTGCTTTTCATATATCTAAAAACTCCAGTGGTTTTATCATTTTATTAAATCTTTAATCAAAGTTTATCAAATGTTTTCCATATACCTCCTATTTATATATCACATATTTGGTTTGTGTAATAACATTTATTGTTGCTAGTATAGGTAAATTATAAGTAAATATTTTGTGTATAAAAAATTTAATATAATATTAATAATATTAATATTTAACTCTGCATATTCTACATATGATCAAGTAAATAAATTATAAAGAGCATTTGATGGATGCCTTGGCGTTAAGAGGCGATGAAGGACGTGGCAGGCTGCGATAAGCTGCGGGGAGTTGTCAACAAGTATTGATCCGCAGATTTCCGAATGGGGAAACCCAGCTAGCTTAGCTAGTTATTTTATACTGAATAAGTATAAAAGGTAAACTTGGTGAACTGAAATATCTCAGTAGCTGAAGGAAAAGAAATCAAAAGAGATTCTGTTAGTAGTGACGAGCGAACGCGGAACAGGCTAGTGGTTTAAGAATAAGAATTAGAATACTTTGGAAAAAGTAACCAGAGAAGGTGATAGTCCTGTACAAGTAGAAAGTTTTTAAACACTCGAGTAGGGCGGGACACGTGAAATCCTGTTTGAACATGGGGGGACCATCCTCCAAGCCTAAATACTCCTTAACGACCGATAGTGAACGAGTACCGTGAGGGAAAGGTGAAAAGAACCCCGGGAGGGGAGTGAAATAGACCCTGAAATCAAATGCTTACAAACAGTTGGAGCTCTTATATTATGATTGTAGAAGAAATTCCACTTTTATATAATAAGGGTGACAGCGTACCTTTTGCATAATGGGTCAGCGAGTTAATCTATAAAGCAAGCTTAAGCTGTTAAGTGTAGGCGTAGCGAAAGCGAGTCTGAATAGGGCGTTAAGTTTTATGGATTAGACCCGAAACCAAGTGATCTAGTCATGACCAGATTGAAGGTGTGGTAAAACACACTGGAGGATCGAACCAGTTACTGTTGCAACAGTATTGGATGAGTTGTGATTAGGGGTGAAAGGCCAATCAAACTTGGAAATAGCTGGTTCTCCGCGAAATCTATTTAGGTAGAGCGTTGTATGTATTTTGCCAGGGGTAGAGCACTGGATAGACTAGGGGGATTCACCGTCTTACCAAATCTAACTAAACTCCGAATACTGGTAATTAACTGTACAGCAGACACACTGCGGGTGCTAAGTCCGTGGTGAAAAGGGAAACAGCCCAGACCACCATCTAAGGTCCCAAAATTACAGCTAAGTGGGGAAGGGAGTAGAAAAACCATTACAGCTAGGAGGTTGGCTTGGAAGCAGCCATCCTTTAAAGAAAGCGTAACAGCTCACTTGTCTAAATAAGTTTTTCTGCACTGAAAATGTACCGGGGCTCAAGTTGTATACCGAAGATGTGGGTGCCTATTAATTAATAGGCGCGGTAGCGGAGCGTTCCGTAGGTCTATGAAGGTAATTTGAGAAAATTGCTGGAGATATCGGAAGTGAGAATGCTGACATAAGTAGCGTAAAAGAGTGTGAAAAACACTCTCACCGAAAATCTAAGGTTTCCTACGTTAAGTTAATCTGCGTAGGGTTAGTCGGTTCCTAAGGCGAGTCCGTAAAGGAGTAGTCGATGGCAATTAGGTTAATATTCCTAAACCTCTTAAGTGTGACGAGTTTCGTATTTGTATGGACCTTAATGGATTGGTCTATGCTTAAAAGAAGCTCCAGGAAATAGCACTTATATTTATGAGGCCGTACCGTAAACCGACACTGGTGGATTAGTAGAGTATACTAAGGTGTTGAAAGAATGATGTTGAAGGAACTCGGCAAATTATACCTGTAACTTCGGAAGAAGGGTAACCTGTTTTTAGGCAACTATTGGCAGGTGGCACAGAATAGGGAGTAGCGACTGTTTACTAAAAACACAGGACTCTGCAAACACGTAAGTGGAAGTATAGGGTCTGACGCCTGCCCGGTGCTGGAAGGTTAATAGGAAGGGTGCAAGCTCCGAATTGAAGCCCCAGTAAACGGCGGCCGTAACTCTGACGGTCCTAAGGTAGCGAAATTCCTTGTCGGGTAAGTTCCGACCCGCACGAATGGCGTAACGATTTCTCCACTGTCTCCAACATCAATTCAGCGAAATTGAATTCCCCGTGCAGATGCGGGGTACCCGCGGTTAGACGAAGAGACCCCGTGCACCTTTACTATAGCTTTACATTGCTATTAAGGGTATAATGTGCAGCATAGGTGGGAGGCTTTGAAGTTATAGCGCTAGCTATAATGGAGCCGTCATTGAGATACCACCCTTTATACTTTTGATATCTAACTATGTTTCATTATCTGGAACTAGGACATTGTATGGTGGGTAGTTTGACTGGGGCGGTCGCCTCCTAAAAAGTAACGGAGGCGTGCGAAGGTAAGCTAGAGCTGGTCGGAAATCAGCTTGATAGTATAATGGCATAAGCTTGCCTGACTGCGAGGCTGACAAGCCAAGCAGAGACGAAAGTCGGTCATAGTGATCCGGTGATTCTGTATGGAAGGGTCATCGCTCAACGGATAAAAGGTACGCCGGGGATAACAGGCTGATGGTGTTCGAGAGTTCATATCGACGACACCGTTTGGCACCTCGATGTCGACTCATCACATCCTGGGGCTGGAGAATGTCCCAAGGGTTCGGCTGTTCGCCGATTAAAGTGATACGTGAGTTGGGTTTAGAACGTCGTGAGACAGTTCGGTTTCTATCTGCCGTGGGTGAAGGAAATTTGAGAAGATCTGACTCTAGTACGAGAGGACCGAGATGGATATACCTCTGGTGTACCAGCTGTTATGCCAATAGCATCGCTGGGTAGCTATGTATAGATGGGATAATTGCTGAAAGCATATAAGCAAGAAACCCTCTTCAAAAAGATTTCCCAATTAAGGCCGTGGAAGACTACCACGTTGATAGGCTAGATGTGGAAGCATGGTAACATGTGGAGCTAACTAGTACTAATAGCCTGATTGATTTATTTACTTACAATGTATGTGTGTATGCAGTGTTAAATATTAAAGAATTGAAAAAGAAGGATTAAGAGAAGAAAGGTTTTTGTAAACCTGGTGGTTATAGCAAAAATGAAACACCCGATCTCGTTTCGAACTCGGAAGTGAAACTTTTTAGCGCTAATGGTACTTGAAAAGGGAGAGTAGGTCGCTGCCAGGTTTACACAAACCTTTCTCCTCTCATTTAAATTAAATAGTCGAAAAAGCTTTTTGGTTGTTATTTTGTGAGATAGGTTTAATCTTTTTTAACCTCTATAGCGTATACTCATACGTTATAAAAGGTATTTTATGGCTTCTTTAAAATTAATGAAATATTCCGAAATTAATGAAAAAAACAAACAGTTTTTTATGCGCATTGCTGCTTGGTTAATAGATAATACAAGCTTAACATTTGAGCAAATAGCACAATGTTGTAATCTTCTTCCTGAAGAAGTGCAAAATATAGCTGATGAGGAAATATCTGTTGAAAAATATAATCCTATTGCTTCTGGGATAATCATGGAAAGAGATATTAGTGATT
>JAIXMJ010000059.1 GCA_022836975.1 Wolbachia sp. | reverse complement strand
AGATATTCAACCTGATCTGTTACTACTCTATTAATTACCTTTCTATAAGGACTTTCAATAAAACCGTATTTATTAATACGAGCATATATAGCTAAACTATTGATTAATCCAATATTCTGCCCTTCAGGAGTTTCAATAGGACAAATCCTCCCATAGTGAGTAGGATGCACGTCACGTACCTCAAACCCTGCACGCTCTCTAGTTAAACCACCAGGACCTAGTGCTGATAACCTTCTCTTATGTGTCAATTCAGACAACGGATTAGTTTGATCCATAAATTGTGATAATTGAGAAGAATTAAAAAAATCCTTCAAAACATTAGTCAATACCTTTGGATTAATAAAATCAGCTGGTGAAACTTTCTCAAGATTAGAGGTTGACATATAATCAACTATAACACGCTCCAGCTTTATTAACCCAGCACGCAGTTGATTTTCAATAAACTCTCCTACAGACCTTACCCTTCTATTCCCTAAATGATCAATATCATCCACTGAACCCTGCCCATCACGTAGCAATACTATTTTACGAATAACTTCAACAATATCATCACATGTTAAAACAGTATGCTCCTCATCATAATTTAAACCTAGACAAGAATTAAGTTTTAACCTACCAATGTTTGATAAATCATAATATTCAGAATTAAAAAAGAGATTATGGAAAAAATCCTCAACTATTTCCAAAACTGGCACTTCACCAGGACGTAAAACTTTATATATTTCTTGCAGAGCACTCTGATAAGACATATCCTTATCCAAGAAAAGCATATTTAATATGTAAGGTCCGACAGATAAGTTATCTATATTTAGTACATGAATTTCACTAATAGATAAAAGCTGGATCTTTTTAAGATCATCAGATTTTATAGGTTCACCAGCTGATAAAACTACAGCTGAGCTTTCATTATCTATGAGATCATCAGCAAGAAACAGACCACATATAGAATCAAAAGGAACTACGTATTCATTTAACCCATCATCATGTAGTTTCTTAGCCAACCTTGCTGTAATGCGCACATTAGCCTTAAGTAACACATTACCATTTACATCTGTAAGATCAAATGGTAACCTGATCCCTTTAAATTTACTCGGGACAAAAGGCACCTTCCAACCATTCTGATACTTTACATACCTTATTTTTTCATAAAATCTATTAATTATATCATTGTTTGATAAATTTAACGACTTTAACAAAACTGATATAGGTAATTTTCTTTTCCTATCAATACGGAAATATAGATGATCTTTAACATCAAATTCAATATCAAGCCAAGAACCTCTATAAGGAATAATTCTTACTGAGTAAATTAATTTACCAGAGTTATACGTCTTACCCTTATCACTATCAAAGAACACACCTGGAGACCTATGCATCTGTGAAACCGTTACTTTTTCAACACCATTAATGATAAAAGTACCTTTATCAGTCATTAATGGTAATTCACAAATACGAACATCCTGTTCTTCTATATATCTTACTACTTTGGTAAGATCTGGAGGTTCTGCTTTAATCGCCCGATACTCATCTAAAGAAACACCTTCTTGCATGATTACAAGACGTAAAGAAGCAATGATATGTGCAGAAAACGTGACACCACGCCTTATACACTCAGATTCATNATACTTAGGATGATCAATTCTACATCTTATAAACTCTATCGTAGCTCTATGCAAAGGATCATTTACCGGAAAAATTGCATGAAAAATAGCGTCTAGTTTCCGATTATCCTTACTTCCAGGGATAAAAGAGCTAAAAGATTCTTTTTGTACTTTAACCAAATCCAACAAAGAATCTTTTAAATCTATTGATCTAGTATACGCAATTCTAGGAACAAAAACATTAGTATTAAAAATATTAGTCATCAAATTACCTAACAAAAAAGAAAGCTATTCAAGATCTACTTTAGTTACTCCCGCTTCAATAAGCTTTTGTTTTATTTTTTCTGCTTCATCTTTCGAAACATTTGTAACCAATTCCTTAGGCAAAGAATCAATAAAACTCTTTGCTGCTCCTAATTGAAGATCAGACTTGATCTCCCTAAGAGCTTTGATAACATTTATTTTTTTGCTAGAATCAATCTCTTTAACCACGACTTTATACTCGCTCTTTTCCTGTATTCCAGGTGCAGCAGCAGCAGGAGCACCAGATGCCACAACAGGACTTGCAGAAAGCCCTGTCTTTTCTTCTAGCATCTTTACTACTTCAGCAGCTTCCATCACAGTCAAAGACAATATTTTATCAACCAATTCACTTGTTACATTATTCATAATTACTACCACCTTCATTAATAATAAATTTATTTTTTAGAACTATAATGACTTAATATGTTAATAAGACTTATAGTAGATGAATTAATAGATGACATCAATCTGGCAGGAGACATTAAATGCATGATTCTTAGGCGCAACTCATCTAAAGATGGTAGGCTAGCTAAGTTTCTAACATCCTCTGCCAATAACGATTGATTTAAATGGGCTGCACAGGTAATAGACATTTTATCCTTATGATCTTTGATAAAATCAACTATTAATTTTGCAACCTCGACTATAGTATCAGAATATACAATAGCAGTAGAACCAGAAAATTTATCAGAAAAATAAGGAAACTTATTTATTCTTTTCAAAGCTAAACGTGCTAAAGTATTTTTAACAACTAAAAATCCGCCACCTATAGATTTTAGACTATTTCTAAGATTTAATGATTCACTGGCATTCATAGATTTAAAATTTACCAATATCAAAAAATCATTTTGTGAAAACACATCAATTATGTTTTGTATAAACTTATCTTTATGTTCGCGTTTCACTACTTTCTCCCTAAATTATATCTTCTATTCCGCTTATCTTGTAAGCTTTACCCATAGTAGAATTCAAAAATATACTTTTAAAATAAACACCCTTTACAGAAATAGGCTTATTATCTTTAACAATTTTAAGAAAAGTTTTCAAATTTTCTAACAAGTCATCAACACTAAATTTAACATTCCCCAGCTTACCATGAATAACGCCTCCTTTATCAGCCCTAAATCTTATTTTACCAGATTTAATAGTTTGAATAGCACTAACTACATCAGAAGCCACAGTACCAAACTTAGGATTAGGCATAATCCCCTTAGAGCCCAATATCTTTGCAATAGGAGTAACCTTGGCCATAAAAGTTGGAGTAGTAATGCACCAATCGACATTAAGTTTCTCACCATTCTTTATCTCTTCAACCAATTCTTCCCCACCTACAATATCTGCGCCAGCTTCTTTGGCGGTTGCAATGTACTCATCTTGAACAAATACAGCAACTTTAATTTCCTTTCCTATACCTTTAGGTAAAACTACTACACCACGTACTTGTTCATCAGACTTACGTGGATCTATACCCAAATTAACTGCTATATCTATAGATTCATCAAACTTTGCTGAAGCAGATTCAATAATATTTTCCAAACATTGTTTAGCATGCATCTTATATTACCTCCGTTACTTCTATACCCATAGACTTAGCAGTACCAAGCACCATCTTCACCGCTGCATCTTCACTATCTACTTTCATATCAACCATCTTACACTTTGCTATTTTCATTATAGCAGACATCTGCAATTTTGCTACTAGCTCTTTACCTGGATTACTAGAACTTTTTTCCAAATTAGCTTCCTTTTTAAGTAAATATGACACAGGAGGACCACTAATGGTAAAATCGTGTGAACGATCATCTTTTATAGAAATACGTACAGTTACCATATCACCTACTTTATAACTAGAATTAGGAGCACTCGTAATTTTATTAAAAGCCTCACAAAACTTAGGAACAGGTATACCACGTGGACCCAGAACTGAAGCAATTTTAGGACCAGGCACAGCTTTACCAGCCTCCATCAACAAGTTAATTCTAGCAACTACACTACTCATAACTATTCCTCCACTTTCTCTATTTGAGCCAAACTAAATTTCAACATCGTAGGTTTACCGAAAATATATATCATTACACTTACGATCTCTTTTTTCTCACATTCTTTCTCATCATTCATTTCATCTATTGATTCAATTATGCCAGTAAAATTTTGAAAGGTACCTTCTATAATCCTTATTTTTTCTCCTTTTTCAAAACCACAACTCAGATCTTTATCCTTTTGAGCAGTGTAAAGTGTATTACACATTGAATTAATTGTATCATTTGAAATTGCTTTCGGAACACTGCCGTCTTTCAAAAATCCATAGACCTTAAGAGACTTTGGTATATTACTAATAAAGTTTAATACTTCATCACATAAATTTACATATAAAAAAATGTAGCCAGGGCAGTGCTTTTTACGCATAACAGCTTTTTTAGATTTTAATACCACCCCACTAAGCTCTTCATATGGAATATAAACTTCTCTAAAATAATCACTGATTCCTAACCGTGTTGAGTTTTCCAAGATATACTGACGCACCTTCTCCTCATAATTAGAAGCAACTCTGAGAAGGTACCACCCATATTTTTCAAGCTCTTTACGTTTTAAATCTATCTCATTATCTGAAATTACTTCAAAACTATCATCGCATAGACCAGAAATACCACATAACACATTTCTACTTTCATCACATAGATACATATGTACATATATTTCACGCAGATCAGAATCTGCCATTTTATAAGGTACAAAAACCTCTTTGAAGTAATTACCATTTACAAGAGCAAGTATATCCTGCTCGCAACCACAACGAGCCCTCACGATATACCATTTATACTCATACGTCATAAACAATTCCAAACAAGGCCTTAACTATATGAATAGATACAAAATCTACAAAACAAAAAAAGATTGAAAAACATAATATAACAACCATCACAATACATAAAGAGGAGATCACATCTCTTCTCTTTACAAAAGCAATCTTCTTTATTTCCTGCTTTATATCATAAACAAAATTACGTAAACTTTTTAACATCTCTTACTATATACACATTTGCAGGAGCGATAGGACTTGAACCTACAACCTTTGGTTTTGGAGACCAATGCTCTACCAATTGAGCTACGCTCCTATAAACTCTTT
>JAIXMJ010000058.1 GCA_022836975.1 Wolbachia sp. | reverse complement strand
TTATATCATGCCTTCTATGACTTAATTTTGTATCCATCTTTTGCTAACCCTCAAATCCTTTATTATATACACTTTTGACACCTATTCAACTAGTATCTTGCGACGACATACCCTAGTTGAAATAAGGTGAATTATGAGAAACATATACCTAAAATCGTGAAAAATTCGAAAAGATCAGGCCAATTTTAGAAAGTGCATGAAAGAAGACAAAGCCAAGAAAACTGGGAGTTATTTTGCGGTGTGCTGAAAAAAGTGGCTATCAGTGGCAAATACTACCAAAAGAGTTTCCAAAATGGCAAAATTGTGACGACTATTTCAAGAAATGGAGTGAAAAACTGAACGAAGATAGAGAAAGTATTCTGGAAATCATCTTAAAAAAATTGGTTGTAGAGGTCCATTGACCAAAACAAGTTTCTGCATAATTGATGCTCAAAGTGTGAAAAATACCGATACTGCTGAAGAAAAAGGTTATGATGCAGGCAAGAAGATTGCGGGAATAAAGCGCCATATTGCAGTAGACACACAAGGTTTGCCACATGCAATCTATATTACTAGAGCTAATATAGGAGATCGTAATGCTGCTATCGAAATGGTTGGTAGCAGCAAGAGAAAATCTCTCCAAAGTTCAGAGTATACTGGTTGATGCAGGTTATACAGGGGAAAATTTTGCAACTCAAATCAAGACAAGACCCTCTGCAAAGCTACAACAAAATAAATGAAAAGAAATAAATAAGGGAGTAGAATATTATTTTTAAAATAAAAATATGGCAATGAATTACAAAGAAGTAGTAAAAAGACCGCATGATAGCTGGTCTCGTGAATCTAAAACATGGTTTTTAGCTAATTCTACTTTTGGACTACTCCATACTCAAAATACTTCGCAGTGCTTTGCAGAGGATCTCTGGTTAAAAAAAAAGATTGCGAACAGGCTCTTAGAAAAACATAAACAGAAAGAACATTCCTATATTCCGAGCTTTTTGTCAAGCTGTTGATTTCGGTTCCATATAAGATCTTCTGACTATTGCAAGAAGCGCTATAACATATCATTTCATATTTATATTCTTTACAGATAAATAGTAATTTGATATAAATAAAAGATGCTGAATCAGTTACGCATATGAGCAATCAAACCGTTTTAGCGATTGAAACGAGCTGCGATGAAACTGCGGTAGCAGTTGTCAACAGTGATAGGGAAGTTCTTGCTCATGAAATCATTTCACAAGAAGATCATAAAATACATGGTGGGGTGATACCTGAAGTTGCATCACGTGCACATATGGAACATCTTGGTAATCTAATAGAAAATGCAATGAAAACAGCTAATCTCAATTTTGCAGATTTAGATGCAATTTCAGCTACTTTAGGACCGGGGCTCATAGGTGGACTAATAGTTGGGTCAATGATGGCAAAAGCAATTGCACATGCAAAAAACAAACCATTTATTGCAGTGAATCATCTAGAAGCGCACGCATTAGTTGTTAGGCTGTTACATAAACTGGAATTCCCATTTCTACTCTTATTGATATCTGGTGGTCATTGCCAATTTTTAGTCGCACAAAATGTTGGACAATATATTAAACTTGGTGAGACACTTGATGATTCTATAGGAGAAGCATTTGATAAAGTTGCCAGAATGTTAGGTTTAGGTTATCCAGGTGGTCCTATAATCGAAGAACTTGCTAAAAAAGGTAACGGAAAAAGGTTTAATTTTCCAAGAGCAATGATAAGGCGTCAAGGATGCGATTTTTCATTCTCTGGAATTAAAACTGCAGTGAAAAATTTACTCAAGAACCTTGAATTAAATGAGCAGAATATTGCAGATATATCTGCTTCGTTTCAGGAATGTATTAGTGATATACTGCTTGACAGAGTAAATAATGCTATAATAATGGCTAAATCTTTTAAGTATGAGATCAGTAACTTTGTTATAACAGGAGGCGTTGCAGCAAATAAGTTTTTAACTGAAAACCTAAAAAACCATATACACTTAAATATATTATCTCCCCCTAAATATCTATGTACAGATAATGCTATTATGGTAGCATGGGCAGGAATAGAAAGATTGCAAAAGGGTTATATAGATTCACTTGAATTTGCACCGAAAGCTAAGTGGAATTTAGACCAGCAGCGCATAAAATGAACTGTATAAAAGCTTTGAAAATTGCTCAGAATTTTTATAGAAGCCATATTTATCTTTCGTTAAAATAGAGACTTCTCTAACAAATAATTTCTTAAAATCTCAATACCTTCATCAATCTCTTCTTTGGTAATAATCAATGGTGGCAAAATTCTTATTACTTGACTCAATGCAGAACCAACAGTAAGTAAACCACGATGACTTAATTCATTAGAAAAATCTTTACTATTTCCCTTTATTTTCATTCCAAGCATCAAACCTCTACCCCGTATTTCCTCTATTACTGGAAATTCATTAGCTAGATCCTGCAACTTATTATGTAGATATTTGCCACTAATTTCCACATTACTCAGAAAATCGTGATTCAGTAATTCGTTAAATACAGTATGTCCTATTGAAGTTGCAAGTGGATTACCACCAAAAGTAGAGCCATGCATACCAATGTGCACGTGTTGAGCAGCTTTTTCAGATGCAAGGCAAATTCCCAATGGAAAACCTCCACCTATTCCTTTCGCAAGTGCACATATATCTGGTATAACATCTATATATTCATATGCAAATAATTTGCCAGTTCTTCCAGAACCACATTGCACACAATCAAAAAATAATAATATATCATGTTCATCACAAATCTTTCTTAATTCTCGCAGAAAATTTGATTCTATTACTTTTATGCCACCATGCCCTTGTATTGGCTCTATAATAATTACTCCAATATTATCAGATGCAATAGCTGCGTTTACACTTTCAATTTCAGGCTTTATGCTGTCACACCAATCAATATATGGGCTAAGTAATTGAGAAAATCCACTTTTGTCATTTAAAGCAGAAGTAAGAAAAGTTCTACCATGGAATGCACCATGAAATGCTAAGATCTTGTAACGGCCTTTTTTGTGTTGATAAGATCGTGCTATTTTGATTCCACATTCTATTGCTTCTGACCCAGAATTAGCAAAAAAGACAGTATCAGCAAAACTATTGTTTGTTAATGCAGTAGCAAAGTCATAGGCATGTGCTATCCTATAACTGTTTGAAATATGCCACAGTTTTTCACCTTGTGTCCTTAAAGTATGAATCAATTGCGGATGAGCGTGACCAAGACTGTTAACACCTATTCCTGAGTGGAAATCTATATAACGTTTGTTATCTATATCATATAGGTATATACCTTGTCCGTGTGCAAAATTTATGTTAATAGGTGAATAAACTGGTAAAATTGGGGAAGTTGTCATAAAATTAAATACAATAAGCTCTATATACACACCCTACTATAATAATGATAAAATTGAGTAAATCAATGTTTCTAATAGTACTGAAAAAAAGCAATTATGTTATGCAATCTATAAAGTTATTCTTATTAATTTTTATACTTTTTTCTAGTGTGATATACTGTAGCACTTCATTAAAAAAAAGTTTTCTTTCTTCCTATCATAAAACTAATATAAACTTAAAGACTATATTGGAAAAAAGTATTATCAGAAAACATTATTATTTATTAATGCACGAACATAAAAACTTTGAATATATTAACCAATCAGTAAAATTAAAGGCTGAATTACGGCAATTTTTCAACATCGAAAATATTAATCTTACATTATATGATCAAAATGGCAGAAGAATATTTAGTAATTTCAATCCAAATACGCAAATTCACGATAATGAACAACATATATTACAGAGTCATGAAATTGATGCTTTGCTTAGCAATAAAGAAATATTTTATAATATGAAAAACACATTAATTTTTATATCCCCTATTTTTTATGAAAATAATCCAAAGCCATCTTTTTTTCTCAAGATTACTCAAAGTTACGATGCATCCTATATCACAGTATATAATTTGCTGTTAGCATTTATTAGTATACTGTTAGTTATACTAGTACTTATAATGTATTACCTTAATGCTTCCAATACTCGTATTTTAGCTAAACAACATCAGACCAATATCGAATTACAACAAGTAAAAGAAGCTCTAGAACAAGAAAACAATAATAAATTAAAGTTCTTTGCAAGCGTAACCCACGAATTGCGTACACCTCTAAATGCTATTATAGGATTTGCAGAATTGATCAGCACAATAACTGATCCACAGTATAAAGAGTATGCAAACGAGATACATAATGCAGGCACGCATTTACTTAGCTTGATTAATGATGTGTTAGATTTTTCAAAAGCAGAATCAAGCAGTTTAACCGTGGAAAAAACAAAATTTAATTTGAATAAAATAATAGATTCATGTCTAAATATGTTAGCACAAAAACTAAAAGAGACAGATATTAGCTTAAAAAAAGAAATGCCACAAAAACAACTATTAATTACTGCTGACCCAAAAAGAATAAAACAAGTAATAATAAATTTGCTCTCGAATTCGATAAAATTTACTCCTAGAAATGGATTAATTAGAATGGTCATCAAAGAAAATACAGAACAAAATCTACTGACTATGGAATTTCATGATAATGGTATAGGAATAATGCAACAAGACATATATAAGGTTATGTCTGTTTTTGGACAAGCAGATTCAGGATATAGAAATGAAGGCACCGGTATAGGATTACCGTTAAGTAAAAAGTTGGTAGAGCTAATGGGTGGAACTTTTGAAATCAAAAGTGAATCAAATCTCGGCACTACAATAACATTAAATTTCTTTTATGAAGAAGAGACATGCGAAGATTCTATGGATTTTTAAAACGGAAATGTTTACCAAACTGCGTATCAACAAAACTTTTCAACCTTTAATTGCCAAGAAAGAAAATACCCATCTAGGTAGTGTCGACATTTATTTCAACCAAAGATAAATAGCAGCAATATGAACAAAAGATAAGAAAGTGATGGCTAATTTATCATAACGAGTAGCAACCCTACGAAAGTGCTTGAGTTTATTAAACATTAGACCCTCTGCAAAGCTACAACAAAATAAATGAAAAGAAATAAATAAGGGAGTAGAATATTATTTTTAAAATAAAAATATGGCAATGAATTACAAAGAAGTAGTAAAAAGACCGCA
>JAIXMJ010000057.1 GCA_022836975.1 Wolbachia sp. | reverse complement strand
TTTAAAGAATGGCGAGGAATAGCCACCAGATATGCTAAAAATGCACGATCGTATATGGCTGGCCTTTCCCTTAAAGCTTTGTTAATGTGGGCCAAGATCTCATGACGACACACCCTAATCGAATACTTTCAGAACGTGACATATTAATCCTCTCATTTACATAATATTAATATTGTAAATATACTGTGTTTAGCAGTCAATGGACTTCTTGCATAACTCATTTTATCAACTCAAAGTTGTAAATTCCAGCAATTAAGTTGAACCTCAGACTAAAACGTTTTCGTCGATTTCGATAGNGATCTGCAATTATTTTAAATCTTTTAAGTAAACCTATTACATTTTCAACTATAACTCTTTGGCTAGAAAGATCTTTATTATCTGCCTTTTTTTCCTTGTTTAACGGATTCTTTTTCATTCTTCGATGTGGTAGTTCAACATTTTGATGAAACTTCTTCAAGCCCCTGTAACCTGCATCAGCTAGGACTTTTATGCTCGGTAATATGTGGATTTTTGACTCTTTAAAAACCCGAAAATCATGTCGTTTACCATTTGCAAAAGTAGTACATATAATTTTCTTACTTTCTTGTGCCACAATCATCTGTGTTTTTATAGTGTGCTTTTTCTTCTTTCCTGAGTAAAACTTCCTCTGCTTTTTTTAGGTCTTTCTACTGCTGTTTCAGTTGCATCAATTACTAATACTTCATATCCCATCTCACTTTTTAATAGCTCTTTCCTGCCAGGCAGTGCAAAATCTGGATCTTTTACTAATGTTTCTTCAATCCAACGAATGTTGCGATAGCAAGCACTCTCACTCACTCCATAACTTTGTGCTATATGAAAATATGTACGATACTCTCGTAAATATTCCAACGCCATTAATAAACGATCTTCCATACACTGTTTGTTTGGCTTGCCACCTCTCGCTTTTTTCTTGATTTCCTCCTCTATTAAAATTTCGACCATTCTTTTGAATGTACTTCGTTTTATTCCTGTTAATCGACGAAATTCTTCGCTTTCTAACTTATTTATTTTTTCAAACTTCATTATTTCTACTCTTCTATTTTACTCTTTACTATTTTACAATCTTTGATGTAGTTATGCAAGAAGTCTACTTTCTAATTTATCCCACAATTTGTCTCTTATATCATGTCGTCTGTGTGTTTTCCATCGCTTCTAACCCTTAAATTCTGTCATCATATAAACTTTTGACATTTATTCAATCAGTATCTTGCGACGATATACCCTAGCTGAATAAAAATATTGTAGCTAATCCAAAAAATATCAACGCTGAAAGGATATCAGTTGTTGCTGATGTGAGAATTGAAGACGAAACTGCAGGATCAGATTTTAAATGATTTAAGATTATAGGGATAAATGTACCTGTAAATGTTGCAATAACTGACATCATAATCATTGCAGATGCAAAAATTATTTCTGTTTTTAAATCATGAAATCTTAAAAAAATTACTATTGATGAAATAGTTGATAAAATTATTCCATTGATTAAACCTATAAAGAGTTCTTTTATTAGAATATGTTTTGTATTTTGTTCGGTTAACCGTCTTGTTGCTAATGCTCTAATCGTTAAAGTGACAGTTTGAGATCCTGAATTACCGCTCATTGAAGCTATAATAGGCATTACTATAGGTAATATTACGCAACTCTTTATTGTATGCTCAAAGAATCCAATTACTATTGAGCATAATGTTGCAGCTAACAGGTTAAACAGCAGCCATGGTAACCTTGTTATAATAGTTTTAGATATAGAGGAGTTAATATCTGTTTGTGATAATACACCACCAATCTTTAATGCATCCTCTTCTGTTTCCTGTTGTACAACTTTAATTACATCTTCAATTAAAATAACTCCTATAATTTTGCCACGTTTATTTACTACTGGAGCAGAAATAAGAGAATAATCCTGAAATAACCTTGCTACTTCCTCTTGATCAACTCCAGTTTTAACAATCTTTATATCGTAGCTCATTATATCTTGTATTACTGTATCTTCTGAACTAGAGATTACCTTGTTTAAGTCGACGCTGCCAATTGGCTCTAATTTTGAATTAATAACAAAGATTTGATAAAAACTTTCTGGTATTTTTTTTTTATGATTGCGTAGATATTCAGTTAGTTGATTTACTGTCCAGTAATCAGGAGCGATAACCATGTTTTTATGGATAAGCCTACCTGCACTTTCTTCTGGGTATGATAACAGCTCTTCTACCGATTCTCTTATTTGATTAGGCAAACAATATAATATATTTTCTATGGATTTTTTATCTAGGTCCTTCATTATAGCAACTATGTCTTCTGCATTTAATCCTGCTAGTAATTCAGCTGAACTTTGTGTTCCAAGCATTTCAATGATTTCCACACGTAAATCTGGTACTACGTGCACTAGTGCATTCCTTAAAGAATCTTGGTCAAGAATAGTAATAAGTTTTTCCCTATGATCGCTAATTGCAGTTGATAAAAAATATGCTAACTGCACACTATCTATTTTTTTTATAATATGATGAATATCACTTAATTTATAATTGTCTATTAACTCTTTCAATTTGTTAATAATAGCTTTGTCTAATACGTAGTTAGAGTTTTCCATAATTACACCTAAAACTTAATTACACTTGATTTCTTTTATTATTAGAGTATAATAAGATTCTTTCAAGTGAACTACTGTATGGTTAAGTTTTTATTTTGTTTATTGTTGTTATTATTAATAATAAATGTATTAAAGTCTAAAGCTTAATGAAAACTAATTCAGAAATTTTTGACTACTTTCAGAATTTAAAAGGAAGTGTTGATCTTGTTAGGAGGTGTCTTTGACATAGATAAATTAAAATTGCGCCTTGAAGAACTAGAAATTCAATCTGCAGATAATAATTTATGGCAGGATAATAGGAGGGCGCAAGAGATCTTCCGTGAGCGTGCGAAGATTAAGGATATCATAGAATCATTTCTAAAATTAGAGATTGATTATCATGATAGCGTTGAGTTAATGAAGTGTGCTATTGATGAAAATGATGAAGAGTTATTTTCTGAAATTGAAAAAGAATTAATTAAACTTGAAAAACAAATTGAATGTAAGAAAGCTGAATCTTTGTTTGCTGGTGAAGCAGATAACAATGACTGCTTCATAGAAATTCATTCAGGTGCTGGTGGAACTGAAAGTAACGATTGGGCAGAGATGCTCATGCGTATGTATATTAGATGGGCAGAAATTTACCATAATTTCAAGGTTGAAATAATTGAAAAACTGGACGGTGATTCGATTGGTATTAAATCTGTGACAATGAAAATCATAGGAGAAAAGGCTTATGGATGGGCAAAAAGTGAAAGTGGTATTCATAGACTTGTTAGAATCTCGCCATTCGATTCAAATGGCAAACGCCATACCAGCTTTGCAAGCGTAGGGGTTACCCCAGTTATTGAAGATTCCATTTCTATTATTATAGATGAGAAAGATCTGAAAATTGATACTTATCGTGCATCTGGTGCTGGAGGACAACACGTAAATAAGACTGAAAGTGCGGTGCGTGTTACACATACGCCTACAGGTATTGTGGTTCAATGTCAAAATAGTCGTTCTCAACACAAAAATAAGAATGAAGCACTTAAATTGCTTAAAGGGCGTTTATATCAGATTGAATTAGAAAAAAAAGAACAAAGAATGGCTGAAGAATATGGTAAAAAATGTAATATAGGCTGGGGTAATCAGATTAGATCGTATGTTATGCATCCATATCAAATTGTTAAAGACCTAAGAACAGGACATGAGGTAGGTAACATAAACTCTGTATTTGATGGTAATATAGATTGTTTTATAATTAGTATATTATCTTCTTCTTCATTTTTTTAATCTTTTAAATAACTTTTCTTTTTATTTAGAGAGAGGTTTTATAAATTTCATTTGCATCTCTTGTATACTATTTTTGATTTCTTCTATTTGAATGATTAGCTTTGCTTCTAGGTTGAAATTACTGTTTAACCTTGCTTCAGTTTTTTCTTGTTCTAATAAATTTAATTCTTGTAATAACATGACGTTGCGCCATACTTTTTTTGCAGATTCTTGGTCAACCAATTGGCTGTTTAATACCTGAGTTTTTTGTACAATACAATTTACAGTTTCCATGAATTCTAACACCATTACTTGGTTAATCGTTCTATTTTTATTGATTAAATCAATTATATGATATTGCAACTTTTTAAGGTTTGTATTTGTAAATTCAAAATCAGAAAATTGTTCAAAAAATATTGGATAATTTAAAATTTCTGGAAACTCTATAATGATCCGAAGTATTATCATCTGGTTTTGCTCTGATTGAATTAATTCAGGTGATTTATTATGTAAATATCTACTCTTTATCGTTATTTGTTTCTTTGGAACATTATTAGATTTATTATTAATTTTACTATAAAAATAATTTTTATAGTATCTACGTATATTGCTATTATTGATAATGTTGATATATTGTATAAATTTATGTTCGATAACAGAAAGTCTTTCTGGAGATTGTGGAATATCAGTATACTGAGCATTAAGATGATTCCATAAATATTCTGAGTGTAGTGTTGTGAGTTCGTCTAAAATATTCAATATATTTTTTTTGTTGTACTGCAGCTTGTCACATATGTCATACGGGTCTTTATCATGAGGCAAAGTGATAAGTTTTAATGTATATCCAGGTTCCAGAATTGGAAGAACTAATTCGGCTATTCTGAGAGAAGCTTTATATCCTGCAATATCACCATCCATGCAGATAGATATCTCTTTAGTAAAATTCCATAGTCTTTTTATTTGATCTAAAGAAATTGCCGTACCAAGTGGAGCAACAGTATTAGTAATTCCAGATTGATGTAGTGCAATGACATCCATATATCCTTCAACCACGAAGACATTTTGTTTCTTGCGTATTTCGCTTATTGCAAAATTGAGCCCATATAAATTTTCCTTTTTCTTAAAAAATCGACTTTCTGGACTATTTAGATATTTTGGATGGTGTATGTCGTTAAGTGTACGTCCGCCAAAAGCTATAACTTTCCCGGAAATGCTGTATATTGGAAACATTAATCGGTCATGGAAGTAATCACGAGAATTTTTAGTAATTAAGCCAATATCAGCTAAAACGTTATCTTCAATGCCTAAGGCATTGAAGTGTTGTTTTAAACCAGAGTTTGGCGCATACCCTATCTTAAATTTTTCAATTGTTTTATCTGATATTTTGCGTTGT
>JAIXMJ010000056.1 GCA_022836975.1 Wolbachia sp. | reverse complement strand
CAGTAACTTAGTAGTGTAGATTTTTGAAATTTATCGAGGTGATTATCTATTGTATATCTTGATATCTCATTATATTATAATCTATTTTCTAAAAGCAATGGTATTTATAGTTTTCGAGGTTAATCATCTTTTTAATAAGCTGTGATTCCTTAGACTCTAATTTAATTACCTTTATACTTAATCTTCTTCGCTTTATTTTTGTGTTCTTATTTAATAATTATTATGTTGATATGTTTTATAACTAGCTCTTTGATATGGACAGTTGATTAAGAATTATCAATTTTAATATCGAAACTAATGAATTTATTAAATGAATTTACAAAGAAATTTATTAATACTTATCTATAAATATTAGTTATTTACGTTATTATTAAGTGCACGAATTTTTCGTCTTTCCTAACTTATTTATTTTTTCAAACTTCATTATTCCTACTCTACTATTTTTTACTTTACTATTTTACAATCTTTAATGTAGTTATGCAAGAAGTCTACTGTGAAAGAAAGCTTAATACTAGCCTGCAAATGGTTGTTTTAGCTTTCTCTGTTCTATTGTTAAAAAGATTGTGAACAGGCTCTTACAAGGATTCTATACCAAATAAATTTGTTGTTGGACTATCTTCTGAATATGAAGCTTGGCTAATAATGGTTTTTAGTGTATTTTTTGAAGAGTCTTCTTGTTTAACGCGTTATACATAGTTAAAATTTGCATTCACAGAAAGGAATTTTTTATTATTTTACAAAGAATCTCATGACATTTAAAGTTACTATACTCACCATATTTCCAGAGATGTTCCCAGGATTATTAGGTCATTCTCTTGCAGGCAAAGCATTACAAAAAAAAATATGGGAATTGAATGTAATAGATATTAGATCTTTTGCTAAGGATAAGTATCTTACAGTGGATGATGTGCCATATGGAGGTGGGCCAGGTATGGTCATGCGTCCTGATATAATTGGTACTGCAGTAGATAGTAATTACTATCCTGACGCAAAATTGCTTTATATGTCTCCTTCTGGTCAGCAGTTTAATCAAAATATTGCTAGAGAATTAATTGCTTTTACGCATATAATGATACTGTGTGGTAGATTTGAAGGTATTGACCAAAGAGTAATTGACGCATATACTCCTTATCAGTTAAGCATTGGGGATTATATTCTTTCAGGGGGTGAACCTGCTGCAATGGTTGTACTTGATACTTGTATCAGGCTTCTTCCTGGTGTAATAAATAATGCCGCTAGCCTTAATGAAGAGAGTTTTAGTTATAATGGAGGGGTACTTGAATATCCACAGTATACTAGGCCTCAAAATTGGCGGGGATATGAAGTGCCCGAAGTTTTGTTGTCTGGTCATCATCAAAAAATAAGTGGTTGGAGACAGCAACAGTCTTACTTGAAAACAAAAAAGTATAGACCTGAGTTATTAAATGGAGATAAAAATGGTGAATTTACTTGAAAAATTTAATAAGCGGCAGATGACCGCGTTAGCGAAAGAAATCCCTGAATTTCGTCCTGGGGATGACCTGAAAGTGACTTTCAAAGTAGCGGATGGACGTAAACAGATATTTGAGGGTGTATGTATATCAAAAAAGAGACGTGGTTTACATTCTTCTTTTTCAGTGAGAAAAGTGAGTCATGGAGAAAGTATAGTATCTCAGTTTTTTGTATATTCTCCCGCACTACTTTCAGTGGAAGTTATGAGAAGAGGTAAAGTGCGTAGGGCAAAATTATACTATCTGTGTAAGCTTTTTGGAAAAGCTGCAAGAATAAAAGAATGTAGAGGCTATAAGTAGTGGCATAAATGAATGTAAAAAAAAGGTTTCTCAAGCTGCTTCAATCTAGACATACGCACGTTCGTATAAGAAAGAAAAATAGGAAAAACTGTATAATACATTTTTGCTCTTTTGTAGCGTTAGTGGTATCACTCGGGTGTCCTGTGTGTATTTTATTAGGAATATTGGTGAATTCTTACGATGCATTGACAGTAACTAAAGTTTTGCTGCCTATTGAGGTAAATGATGATTTGCTTTCAATACGCAATAATTATGATTTTCGTGCTAGATCGATAGATTTATTTAATAATTCTTTAGATCAGATATTACAAGGTAGTGATTTTAAAAGTAGTGATGAAATCTTAAGCCGTAATTTTTATAAAGAATTAGAGAGTTTTATTAAGAAGAATAAGATCCAAAGTGGCGGTGAATATGAGATATGGTTTACTGCATCAAGTATAATCAATGCAATTAATAAAACTAAATTTACAAATAATTATTACGCCAATCTGCTTGATTTATTGAAAGCAAAATGCAGAATAAAAAAGTCTTTTAATAAGTCTTTATTTATAAAATCTGATTCACGTGAACCTGAAAATGCCGGAATTTTAGGTGCAATGGTTGGTTCATTAATGACTACTATAGTCTGCTTGATCATTGCGTTACCTATAGGCGTTATGTCTGGTATTTGCCTTTATGAATTTATGCCTCAAGATAAATTTATAACTCATATCATTTCAATTAGTATTAATAACCTTGCAGCAGTGCCATCTATAATATTTGGTATAGTTGGTCTCACTCTCTACCTTTATATATTAGGTTTACCACGCTCCTCACCTCTTGTTGGTGGTATGACACTTTCACTTATGATGCTACCAAATATTGTTATTGCAACTAAGAGTGCTCTTGATAATGTACCGATTGCAATAAAAGATGCAGCTTTTGCTCTAGGTGCATCTCATATTAAAGTGGTTTTAGATCACTCTTTGCCTATAGCATTACCACGTATAATACATGGTACATTACTTGCAGTAGCACGGGTTTTAGGCGAATCTTCGCCTTTGCTAATGATTGGTATGGTAGCATTTATTGCTGGTGTACCATGCTCATTTTTGGACCCGTCAACCGTTTTACCCGTACAGATATATATCTGGTCAAGTAGTCCTGAGTCTGCATTTGTGGAGCTTGCTGCGATTGCAATTATAGCATTATTGTTGATATTATTTGCATTGAATTTGATAGCCAATTTTGTGAAAAGAAAATTTGAATTTTTCAATTTTTAAAAATGAAAATTATAATTTTATCTGGTTATGGGTTAAATTGTGAAAATGAAACTGCATTTGCATTTATGGAGTGTAATAAGAAAGTTGGTATAAAAAATATCAATGTGAAAATAATTCATATAAATGAAGTGATCGATAATCCAAGTGAGCTGGAAACAAGTGATATACTTGCTATTCCTGGTGGTTTTTCTTATGGAGATGATACTGGTGCTGGTAATGCGTTTGCTTTACGTATCAAAAATAATTTATGGGATGAGTTTCAAAGATTCTTATCTCAGGATAAGCTAGTGATAGGTATATGCAATGGGTGCCAGATATTGATTAGGTTGGTGCCTGAGTTTTCTGGTGTGGCGCTAATTAATAATAAAGCAAACAACTATTATTGCAGATGGGTCAGGGTTAAAGCAAGTAATTCACTTTGGTTAAAAGGTTTAGATGAACTGTATCTTCCAATAGCTCATGGAGAAGGTAGATTCTTTATAAATGATCCAGCATTAGATAAGCTAATTGCAAATGGTGCTATTGCGTTACGTTATATTAATGATGATGGTGAATATGCTAATCTAGAGTTTCCTCATAATCCAAATGGTTCAATATATGATGTGGCAGGATTGTCAGATAAAAGTGGCAAAATACTAGCTCTGATGCCTCATCCAGAGCGGGCAATATTTTTTAATCAACAAGATAATTGGGCATGGGAAAAAGAAAAGTGTAAGCGTTCAGGGGTAAATATGCGCAGATATGGTGACGGAATGCAAATCTTTGAAAATGCACTACAATATTTCAAATAATAGTTGTTTTTAAGTGATTTATAAGATGATAGATAGATTATTATCAAATAATAGATTATGATCAAATGGTTCTTCTATGAATGGTTCTTCTATGTTAGAATCAAACATCTGACCAGGTGGTTGATCATGAGAAGATGATTGATCAAGAGATCGCTCATCCAAGTATAATAGATCAAGTGTGGAGAATATAGATATTAGAGTACACATCATACTAGCTAATGCGCCATAGTTAAGAGTATAGATAAGATTTGGGCTTAAAACTATAGGTATATCTTGAGTTTTTACTACGTCATTAAGCACAAAACTTACTATAGTGAGAGCTAAAGTGGCTATTTCCCAGCCATGTTTATGAAACTTACAGCAATCTTTAGTATTACTATATTCAATATGTGTAAAATACAAATTTATAGGCTGTGATATAGTTATAAATAAGATAACCGGCAATAAACTCACTGCACCTGCTTTTTTACCAAGTAATGCTATTACCTTCAGAATTATTAATATATCTATAATGCTGCGAATTAGATCAACAACACTCTTTAATATTTGTGCTTTTAACTGATTGTGTGTCAGTTCATCTTTTTCAGTGCGACTGTACCTATTATAATCTCTGATGAGTTCTTGTAATTTTAAAATGGTAGCAGCAATAGCTAATAAGGTCATTAGAAGCTTTATTAAGCTTATCTTTCGTAATACTAAAATACTAGGTTTATACGTATCAATGAAATTACAATCAAATTGAAGGGAAATATCACATACTAGAATTGTAATTTTAGTGACTACATTAATGTAATTCCTGATTCTATGTTTATATAAATAATTTGCTCTTTCTAAAAGCACCTTTCCGATATACCTGAATACTATAACCACTTTTATTATATAAAAATATTTAGTTTGAGTAAACGGTTTTAATAAAATATTAAATCTTTTAATTCATAATGTGCAGGATGGTTTATCGTAAACTTTTCTCAATTCTGTTGCATAAAATTGCTTTCCTTTCGTTAACTATAATAGATTTTTTAGGGCTTGTACGCGATCTATGAATATAGTATAAGAAAAGTGTAGTTGAAATAAGGTGAATTATGAGAAACATATACCCAAGATCGTGAAAAATTCGAAAAGATCAGGCCAATTTTAGAAAGTGTACGAAAGAAGACGAAGCCAAGAGAAGTGGGAGTTATTTTGCGGTATACTGAAAAAGTGGTTGCCAGTAGCAAATGTTGCCAACAGAGTTTCCAAAATGGCGCAATTGTTACGACTATTTCAAGAAATGGAGTAAAAAACCTAGGTAGTGTCGACATTTATTTCAACCAAAGATAAATAGCAGCAATATGAACAAAAGATAAGAAAGCGATGGCTAATTTATCATAACGAGTAGCAACCCTACGAAAGTGCTTGAGTTCAAACATAATTAATTCAAGATGCGTACCGTGGTGGAAATTGATC
>JAIXMJ010000055.1 GCA_022836975.1 Wolbachia sp. | reverse complement strand
GAATTTTCCCTATAGGGATATATGGAAAATCTGTATCTCGAAAACTANCCAATAAACCACAAAAAATTTTTTCACAGAATTGTTCAGGACACTATTTTAGGACGTTCTACCATTCGTTTTTCAAAAGTTGCCTGTCAACTTGATTTTCCTTATATTTGGACATGGTGTGCCCTACCCTACAAACTTACAAAGGATATTTTAGCGAAATCTTCTTTGCTATTGTTGCCTCTATTGCTGTATTCGGCTTTTTCCTTTTCAGATCGATAATCTTTTTAGCTAGTGCATCTATATATATGTCTAGGGTCTAAAAACAGTGATTTGTCGAAATTTTATACTTACCATTATATTAGTTTTCATAGGGTTTTCCTTCATCATATTTTGATATTGGCCTATGAATTTTTTGTATATATCCATATATTTATTCATTTCACTATCTATTTCCGATGCCGACGATAATGCTTGCCCGTTTAGTAAATTTTCGGCATCCTTGTCTTTTACAGTTTCGCTACGTGAACATGACATTTTAGGAGCGAATGTTAGTCTCTAAAATTATAATTTATAAATAATTTAAAAAATTATTTCTTGCTTAACTGAACCGTGATATCTCGGTATTGGTGAAAGAACGACCTAACTTTTTCAGTCACTTTTCTTATACACTAGCTTACATGTATGGCAAATTGATGAGCAAGCATATTTTTTAAAACAATTCGTACGCGTTCATCAAAGCTATTTCTTTTTACTACGTATTCAATATATTCGCCGAAAAGGTCGGTCAAAGATCTTATCGAGTCAAGTACAATCGCGTCATTTTTCAAAATTTCGCAATATTTTGTAAAATCTTCCAAAATTAGATTTTCAGTCGATGTACCATACAATATGACAACAGCGGCTCCATATTTTAATTGTATCAAACGAATCCAGAATATCTAATTTAGTTAAAGCTATACTAGATACCCCGGAAAGCTTTATTGCATGGCGTATTAATACAGCATCGAACCATCCACAACGTCTTTTCCTATTACTTACTGTGCCTATCTCCTTGCCTCTAGTAAATAAAATATCACCCATTTCATTTTTTTGTTCAGTAGGAAATGGACCATTACCCACTCTGGTTGTATAAGCTTTCGTAACACCTAAAACATAATTATGAGAAAACAATCCTGAACCCACTATTGCAGTAGATGCAATAGTGTTACTTGAAGTAACAAATGGATATGTACCATGATCAATATCTAAAAAGGTGCCCTGTGCACCTTCAAAGATTATTTTTTTACCTTCATCCTGAAAGTTACCCAAAATATTCGATACACGTTTTTTATATGGAAGAATCTTTTCAGAAACACCTAGAATTTCTTCCATTACTTCCTCTTTACTTATTAATTTACTACCAAACCCTTTTCTGATCACATTATGATAATTAAGCAAAGTATCTACCTTTTCATCCAGCAAACCTGCATTTTCTAAATCACACAAACGTATTGCCCTTCTTCCTATTTTATCCTCATAACAAGGACCTATCCCTTTACTGGTCGTACCGATTTTATCTGAGCTCCTGAACAACACTTCCTTTTCCTTATGCACATTTAATATTAAAGGACAGCCTTCAGATATCATTAAATTACTTGGATTTATTTCTATACCCCTGGATTGCATCACTTCAATTTCTTTAATGAAGAGGTATGGGTCAAGCACAACACCATTTCCTATTAATGATACTTTACCAGGCCTCAGAACCGAAGAAGGTAACAAATTTAACTTATAAGCTTGGCCATCAACTACGATAGTATGCCCAGCATTATTTCCTCCTTGAAACCTTACCACTGCATCTGCATGCTCAGAGAGATAATCTACTATTTTACCCTTACCTTCATCACCCCACTGTAAACCAATAACAACTATATTATTCATGAGGATCATCCAATATCATACCTAAAAAACCCTTCAGGCCATTCTAAAAAACTTAGCGCTGAATATACTTTACCCTTTGCTTCTTCTATAGTCCCTCCATCTGCTACAATATTCAATACCCTACCACCATCAGAAACCCAGTTACCATCTTCATCTAGTTTAGTACCTGCATGAAAAACTAAAACATCAGACATATTTGCAATTTTATCTAAACCCTTAATTATCGTACCTTTCTTATAATCATTAGGATAGCCTTTACTTGCTACAACAACACATACAGTCGACCTATTATTAAGCTTTACATTCACTGTTTCCTCGGTACCAGCTAACATTAATTCCAGTAAATCACAGTCCAACCTAGGCAATATTACCTGCGCTTCTGGGTCACCAAACCTAACATTATATTCAAGAAGTTTGGGACCATCCTTAGTAATCATTAGCCCAGCAAAGAGTACCCCTCTGTACGATGTGCCCATGTTTGCTAACGCCTGAACCGTAGGATGTATTATGTTGTCAATAATTCTTTGCTCCATATTCCTACTTACAATGAAAGGTGACGAGTATGACCCCATACCACCAGTATTTGGTCCTTCATTATTTTCCCATGCTCGTTTATAGTCTTTAACACAGCCAAGTACTGTTACTTTTATACCGTCAACAAATGCAAAAAAACTGACTTCTTCTCCCACTAGAAATTCTTCTATAATGATTTCTTCACCTGATTTCCCAAATTTCTTTTCAACAAGCATTAGGTCTATCGCTGAAAATGCTTCACTTTCTGTATGACATATTATAACGCCCTTTCCTGCCGCCAAACCATTTGCCTTTACTACTAAAGGCAACCGTATTTTATTACTTCTCACAAAATTTTTAGCTAATTCCTCATCAATAAAGTGTCCATATTTAGCCGTTGGTATACCGTATTGTTTACATAGTTCCTTTGTAAAAGATTTTTCTGCTTCAAGTTTTGCAGCTGCTTTATTTGGAGCAAAAACATTAATACCTTCCGCATATAAACTATCAGATAATCCACTGACTATAGGTTGCTCTGGACCAATAACTACTAATTCTATATTTTCTTTTTTACAAAATTGCGTTACATCTATTGCATTGCTAATATCTATATCAGCAAGAGTGGCTAAACTTGCCATAGCTTGACGACCAGGAGCTACATATAACTTAGTTAATAATGGAGACTTATTTAAAGCCCATAGTACTGCATGTTCACGCCCACCGGAACCTATTACTAAAACTTTCATCTTTTTTTCCTTATAAATTTTTATTCACTATTTTTTATATCATAAAAATTAACGTAAATTAAAGGATATTTTGACATGCCATATATTTTTGTAATATATCTGGCACTGTAATTGATCCATCAGAATTTTGATAATTTTCCATTACAGCAATAACGGTCCTACCTACAGCTAAAGCTGACCCATTTAAAGTATGAGGATACCTTTTCGTGCTAGAGATTCTAGTATTCATTCTCCTGGTTTGAAATGCGCCACAATTTGAACAGCTAGATATTTCTCTATATTTATTTTGTCCTGGTAACCATACTTCCAAATCATAGGTCTTTTGTGAAGCAAAGCTCATATCATTACAACCCAATAATACCACTCTATATGGTATGTCAAGTCTCTTTAATACTTCTTCAGCAATATTTATCATACGTTCAAGCTCAATACTTGATTGACTTTCGTCCGTAATACTTACCAATTCAACTTTACCAAATTGATGCTGTCTTATTATACCCCTAGTATCCCGTCCAGCACTACCTGCTTCTTTACGAAAACACTCTGAATATGCAGCCAGTCTGGTTGGCAACATATTGTTACTGATAGATTTATCTGCAAATAGGTTGGTGAGTACAACTTCACCTGTAGGAATTAGCCTTAACCCACTGCTAGTTGAATATGAATCATCAGAAAACTTAGGTAGTTGACCAACATTATACATAGCTTTATCTTTTACCAAAACAGGATGATATATTTCAGTATACCCAAATTCATTGGTATGAATATCCATCATAAAATTAATCAGTGCACGCCCTAACTTAGCCAGCTTTCCCTGTAATATCGTAAATCTAGATCCTGAAATTTTAGCTGACCATTCAAAATCCATTAATCCTAGCCTTTCTCCTAATTCATCATGCAATTTTGGTACAAAATCAAACTGTTTTCTTTTTCCATATTCTTTGATCTCTACTGAATTTTCGCCTGTTTGTACATCTGCTTCTGGTATATTAGGCAAACTAGAAAGGAGATTGAATAACTTATCTCTTACTTTCTTTTCTGCAAGGTTGATTAACTCTACCTCATTTGCAATGTTCTTTGATAACATTATCTCATTTTCACATGAAGCCTTACTTGCTTTTAATTTTTTTATCTGTGCAGTAAGCTCATTACGTTGTCTATGCAGATTCTGTAATTTCGTAATCAGCATCTTATGCTCTTGGTCAAGTTTCAGTATTTCACTAGAAACAGGTCGACTTACTCCCCTACTTTCCATTGCTTTATCAAATAATGCAGGGTTTTGTTGTATATACTCTATATCGTGCATAACCACCTCCCGTATAATTTACTTGAAAAATCTTCAATACTCAACAAATTTTACTGTAGATCAAATTCATAGATCATTTAAAATGAAAATGTTTAGCGCAAAAGAACAGTGTTATCTACTTGAACCTTCCACAATCTATAACTTTAATCTATAACTTTACCTTGAATTTACCATTTGTCTCGCATTTACCTATTGACACTTTCGATATAAAGAAGTGAGAATTAATAAAATGTATAATGCAAGGAGTTAATAGGGTTATGGATACCAATTTTATTAATGCAACTGATTTTATTAATGCAACCACAAAAGGCAATTATGCATATTGGTTGCAGCACTCTGATATTGCACACATTGCTCGTACAGTACATCATTACTCAAATAAAAATAAAGATGTGTATTTTTCCATTATTGTTAGTTTTATACATTTAGTGCAAGAATTATCAAAATACAAAAATAAACAAAAAGGAGGGAAAAATTCACGTTTAACATTTACTGCGATAATTCATTTGAATAAGAATCATTGGGTAACTTTAGTAGTTAAGCCTAAGAGCCTGTTCACAATCTTTTTTTAACCAGAACATTTTCTCTATCCTCATTCGGTTTTTTACCCCCATTTCTTGAAATAGTCGTAACAATTGCGCCATTTTGGAAACTCTTTTGGCAGCATTCACCACTGACAGCCACTTTTTCAGCACACCACAAAATAACTCCAAGTTTTCTTGGTTTCCTCTTCTTCTTCCGTACGCTTTCTAAAATTAACCTAGGTAGTGTCGACATTTATTTCAACCAAAGA
Source organism: Wolbachia sp. (assembly GCA_022836975.1). GTDB lineage: Bacteria > Pseudomonadota > Alphaproteobacteria > Rickettsiales > Anaplasmataceae > Wolbachia. The sequence continues at coordinate 84 of JAIXMJ010000055.1, read as the reverse complement.
TAAATAGCAGCAATATGAACAAAAGATAAGAAAGTGATGGCTAATTTATCATAACGAGTAGCAACCCTACGAAAGTGCTTGAGT
>JAIXMJ010000054.1 GCA_022836975.1 Wolbachia sp. | reverse complement strand
AAAGTATACCCAGATGATTGAGAGTATAAATGCAACTTTTCGCCACTATTTATGCAGATTGCGACGAAAAACTAAAGGTTATTCAAAGTCTAAAACTATGGTACATATTACTCTTGCCCTCTTTGCATTCAGAAAATCTATCTTATGTTAGCAATCCCAAATTATTTTCTTTAATTTGTGATATTTGTTTCCTTGAGTTGTATATGCTTTTGCAGCATAGTACTATGCATGTTTCTCACAACCTTTCGTTTTAGCAACTTGCATCTCAATTATCTCCTTTAATGTCTCTGCATAGCACGCTCTTCTTTCTTGATGCTATATCCCCGGATTTTGCACAAACTCCACCTCTGTTATTTCAGCTACATTTAGTGGTTTGAGCACATCATTCAGCAATATATCATTCGAAAGTATATTCTTTTCTGTTCCAAACACACGCTATATCATTCTTAACATCAAAAAAAATTATAAAGCGCCATATCAACATTAGATAAGAATTAATTGTATACTATTAACAGAAAATTTTCAACCCTTAGGCAAGTTTGTAGTATTTCTTATTTGTCCTGTTAGTAATGGAAGCTGGCATTAGCAGCTCTTTGCTAAATAGATATACCCTTATTCACTTTTATCCTCACTTAAAATACTATATACATTATAATTATTTTTTCTGACTCTATTTTTTAAAGAAGTAACTCCGCTATCACTAATTCCACTTACATTTAATGCTGCTGCTCCTAACTGTAAGCCTATTTCACATGTTTCAGGAATAATTTTGCTTACTCCAAGATTACTATATACCTCCATATTACTTAAATCTGAAAGGCGTATTATAATGTTTACATGCGGAAAATTCATTGCAACTAGAGAAACAATCTTTTTTATAGTAACCTCATTTTTTATTGAAATTACTATAGTTTGAGCCCTTTCTATTCCTACAGATTTCAGAATTTCATGTCTAGTTGCATCACCTAGATATACAGGGAAACCTTCATCTTTTCCTTCTCGCACTATTTTTGCTTGAATATCTATTATAATATAACTGAAATGTTCAACCGCAAGCATTTTAGTTACCATGTATCCAACCCTGCTAAAACCAATAATTATTACGTGGTTGTGCAGGTCTTTTGTATCCAACTCAACTGCTTCATCATCCAGGATGGTTTTTTTGCCATTGAATAAATTTACTATCCATTCTCCTAGTACAGATAGAAGAGGAGTAAAAGCCATTGTGACTGTAATTAATATCATAAGTATATTGGCAGTTTCGTTATGCAATACTCCTAGATTGCGTGCATCACGAAATAAAATGAATGCAAGCTCACCACCCTGTGCAAGTAGTAACCCAGCTTGTATGGCAGGTGCATGCTTAAATCCAAAGAATCTACATAATACATATATAATAAACGCCTTTAGGGCGATAAGAGATACGGAAAGTAATATGACTATATGTAATTTATATAATAGGAGCTTTATATCAATGAACATTCCAACTGTCATGAAGAACAAACCGAGTAGTAGATCTTTAAATGGTAGTATAGATTGTTCTACTGAAAGCCTATATTCTGTTTCTGCAACTAATAGCCCAGCTACAAATGCACCCAACTCCATTGGTAGGTGAAACTTGTGTGTGATATAGGCTGCACCTAATACTATTAATAATGTCGTTGCTATGAATATTTCGTTGCTTTCCATTCTAGCAATTACTGAAAATAATGGCCTCATTAAAAGTCTACCGATAGTTAATATTAATACTAGTGCAACTGCTGCTTGTATCAAAGAACCCATTAAAGAGCTTATAAGACTATGTTCTGAATTACCAGCAAGTAGTGGCAATAGTACTATCAGTGGTACCACTGCAAAATCCTGTAGTAAGAGTACAGCTATAGATAATCTTCCTACTTGTGTGGCTTGATAACCTGTATCCTGTAGAACCTGTAATACCATAGCTGTTGAGGATAACGCTAGTCCACCACCAATTACCATTGCTTTTTTTGCATCTATATTGCTTATTCCCAAAATGCCTGCGGCACATGCAACGCACCATATTACTATTATTGTTACTATAACCTGCAATGAACCAAATCCGAATACATGAACGCGCATTGCCATTAATCGTTCAAATGTTAATTCTAGACCTATTATAAATAACAGAAAGACTACACCGAACTCTGCGAAGCTTTTCATGATTTCTGTGGAACTTATAACATTAAACCAGCCTATAAGTGCTCCTGCAACGAAATAGCCAAGTACTGGACTAATATTTATTCTCCAACATACCATGACCATGCACACAGCAGCAGAGAGTAGAATTATTACATCATACAAATATTGAATAAAACTTTCATGCATTAGCTAGACCACTTAATTGAGCAACCAATGCTTGGTTTTTGATTTTCCTGTGAGTTACCAGTTTCTGCAATAAATTTCATAGCTTTAAATAAATCACTACTACCTACCTCATAGGATTCCGATCTATCTTTTTTTGAGTTATCGAAACGTCCACGATAACGAAGACTTAGTTGAGAGTTAAAACCAAAAAAATCTGGTGTACATACTGCACCATATTCTCTAGCTGTGTTTTGAGTGGTATCAATTAAATATGGAAATGTAAAATTATTTTCTTTAGCAAAATTAACCATATTCTTGTAGGAATCTTCTGGATATTGACTCACATCATTAGGCATAATTGCTACAGCGTTTACTTGATAATCTTTTTGTAATGAATTAATATCACTGACAAGATTGCTTATAATAGACTGAACGTAAGGGCAATGATTACATATAAACATAACGATTAAACCATTTGTTCCACGGCAATCTTTTAAAGTGTAATACTTATTATTAATGTTCAAAAGGTTAAAGTCTTTTGCGGTAAAGCTAAAGTCACCTTCTGGTGTATTAAGAGCAACCATAAAATTAATTGATGAACGTTAAATAAATCTATGCTTTTATTGCTTTAATGTCAAATAGTTTCTCTGTATATATAGTAAATATATGTCAAATAGTTTCTCTTTATACTCACATTCTCCAGGACCAAGAAAGTAGTTTTAAGGTGTACTTTTAGGAAGAGTAAGAAAGAAGAATTAGAAACTCATCGAAAAAATGGTTATTGTAGTGATTTATTTATGAGGAATAACCTATGTGAGAAATGGAAGAAGGAGAGATTCGAACAATAGACCCTCTGCAAATCTACAAAAAAATAAGTAAAAAGAAATAAATAAGGGAGTAGAATATTATTTTTAAAATAAAAATATGGCAATGAATTATAAAGAAGTAGTAAAAAGGGGATTGCTAATTTCAGTAGATAGGTATATAATATATATTTTAAAATGTAAGAAGATATGGAATGTAAATATTGTGGTAGTACAAATTATCGTAAGAATGGCTATGCAGGTGGGTTTCAGCGTTATAACTGCAAAGACTGTAAACGCAATTGGAGGTTAGAAAAATCTAGGGAGTATAACATGGGGACCCGTATGCAAGCGTTAAAACTTTACTTAGAGGGCCTTGGATTTCGAGCAATAGGACGAATTTTAAATGTAAGCAATGTGACAGTGTTAAAATGGATTAGGTCTATGGGAGAAAAACTTTTTCAAGAGAGTGCCTTATGGAAAAATACGGATATAAAGGCAGTTTCTAAGAGCCTGTTCACAATCTTTTTTTAACCAGAACATTTTCTCTATCCTCATTCGGTTTTTTACCCCATTTCTTGAAATAGTCGTAACAATTGCGCCATTTTGGAAACTCTTTTGGNAGCATTCACCACTGACAGCCACTTTTTCAGCACACCACAAAATAACTCCAAGTTTTCTTGGTTTCCTCTTCTTCTTCCGTACGCTTTCTAAAATTAACCTAATCTTTTCGAATTTTTCATGATCTTGGGTATATGTTTCTCATAGTTCACCTTACTTCAACTATACTCATCTCACCATATTTATAGATCGCGTACAGGCTCTAAGAATATGGAAGCACTTATTGCTGATAAGGGATATGACGCAAATTAAGAGAGTATACTGGCTTGTACAAATAAAAAATTGAACTTTAATGATTAATAATGTATAATTGTTAATCATTTGGAAATTCGTGATTATGGCACTTTCTAAGTTTTTAGACCCTAAGAATGATTTTGCATTTCGCCGTATTTTTGGCTCTATAGACAATAAGGATATTCTTATTCACTTTCTTAATGATATACTCAATCTTACTGGTGTTGACCAAATTACAGATGTCTCTTTTTTGAGTCCTATTCAAGATCCTATAATCGCTTCTCAGAAGCAGAGCATTGTTGATGTTCTTTGTGTTGATTCCACTGGTACCCAAACGATAGTTGAAATGCAAGTTGCTAAAACTACTGGTTTTGAAAAACGTGCTCAATATTATGCTGCTAAAGCTTATTCCTGTCAGGCTAATGTAGGTGACCAATATAATAATCTTAAAGGTGTTGTATTTATTGCTATCACTAATTTTATTTTATTCCCTAACAAGCAGGCTTATAAATCTGATCATGTTACTTTTGACAAAGTTACTTACGAGCATGATCTTAAAGACTTTAGTTTTACTTTTATAGAGTTACCTAAATTTTCTAAAACCAAGGAAGATCAGTTAGAAGATATAGTTGAAAAGTGGATTTTCTTCCTTAAATACGCGGATGAAACCAGAGAAGAAGATTTACAGAAGATAATAGGTAGTGATATAATTATTGGTAAGGCTTATAATGAGTTAAACCAATACAATTGGACTCAAGAAGAACGTTTTACTTATGACCAAGCAAAAAAACACACCGACGATTATATCTCCACTCTTAAAGAAAAACTTAATGAAGGCATCCAAATTGGTGAAGAACGAGGGATTCAAATTGGTGAAGAACGAGGTATCCAAATTGGCGAAGAACGAGGTATCCAAATCGGTGAAGAAAAAGGAAGAAAAGAAAGAGAAATTGAAGTGGTAAAAAATTTACTAAAAGCTGGCGTACCAATTGATACTATATCTCAATCCACAGGGTTACCTGTTGATAAAATTCAAAAGCTTAAAAATAGTTAGTTTTCTTTCTATATGTTATGGAGTCTACGCTAAAGATCTGTTAGGGCCTGTTCACAATCTTTTTAGCAAGAGAACAGAGAAAGCTAAAACAACCATTTGCAGGCTAGTATTAAGCNTTCTTTCACAGTTTTTCCATAGCCTCCTACATTAGACCCTCTGCAAAGCTACAAAAAAAAATAAGTGAAAAGAAATAAATAAGGGAGTAGAATATTATTTTTAAAATAAAGAAAATGGGAATGAGTTACAAAGAAATAGTAAAAAGACCGCATACTTTTAGGCAATTAACTGGAATGAGAGCAGAAGAGTTCCAAGAAGTGGTAGAGAAAATTAGACCTGGATGGGAGAAACTAGAGAAAAAGAAGAAATGCTATGGAAGGAAGTCGCATATTGAAAGCCTTGAAGATAAAGTCT
>JAIXMJ010000053.1 GCA_022836975.1 Wolbachia sp. | reverse complement strand
GCCAAGCGGAATATGCGTTCTACAAAAAATGTAAACTTTTGGAGCTAGAGCTATTGGATAGGCCAAAAAATACTATTTTAACTCTGTTTTTATTTAATGTCGACACTACCTAGTTTCTCCCATCCAGGTCTAATTTTCTCTACCACTTCTTGGAACTCTTCTGCTCTCATTCCAGTTAATTGCCTTAAAGTGTGCGGTCTTTTTACTAGGTCTTTATAATTCATTCTCATATTTTTATTTTAAAAATAATATTCTACTCCCTTATTTATTTCTTCTCACTTATTTTTTTGTAGCTTTGCAGAGGGTCTCATGTTATACACTTCCTACGCTATTAGCCCATGTAACTCACTGAAGCCCAACGAATAACATTTAATCTCGTAGGAACATGAAGTGCATCTGCAGAGCAATAAAATCAAAACCAAATTCTTCTTTTTTTCTTTCAGGAGACCTATAACTTTGCATCTGTATAAAGGAAAAAACACTCCTAAAACATCAAGAGGACACCACAGGCCAGATAGCTCTAACTGCACAATAGACATCAAAAGCTCATCATAAACACCTAACAATCACACAATAACTTTCAATTACTGCCAATACAGACTACTCATAAACAATGTGCTGTGTATACACAGCACATTTTCTAATATATGTTAGATAAGCTTACGGATACTAAGCATATGTAAACCCCCATCTGTGCCAAAAGCATTCAACCTTAATGTATCCCCTGTTTCATCTGCTTGAAAAGCTTCGCTATTTATTTGATAGTAATTTAACACATTACTTTTTGCATCACATTTTGCAATCTCGAAATTTGCTAAATCTATTAACAAGCCAGTCCCTCCATAGTTATTTACATCATGCTGGCAAGCTGTAAATAATAATTGTCCTTCATCTCCGTGTCTTAATGAACATACACAGTCATGCTCATCTAGAGAAACAGAATACAACATATCATTCTCAAAAAAATCTATCATATAGTAACCTCCATTCATTATTAATAAAAGCTATCAGTCATATTATTACCAATAAAATATATAGTCAACTATTTTTTTATAAAAAAGTGTGCCCGAGAGAAGATTTGAACTTCCACAACTTAAAAAGTTACTAGCACCTGAAGCTAGCGCGTCTACCAGTTCCGCCACACGGGCTTATATATTTACTATATGAAATAAAACAATATAATTTAAATAATAATTATCAATAAAAATAAAATGGACCTAGATCAAATGTTTTTTGCTCAAAATAATGTTGATGTTAATAATATACACAAAATAGTCAATGATACTTTAAAAAATAGTGATGGAGGAGAACTATTTTTAGAGCTTTGCCAATCTGAATCTTTGCTCCTTGATAATAATATATTAAAGCATATAGATTTTAATGTTAGAAAGGGATTTAGCTTACGTTCCTTTTGCAATGACAGTGTGTCTTTCGTATGTTCATCAGAAATAAGTGAAGAAGAAATTAGTAATGCAGCTTCTGTAGTGAGAAGCTCAATATCTGCAAACCAAACTAATCTTATCAATTTAAAGAAAGATACAGATGATTTATATCCACGTATTAACCCAATAAAAGAAATAGATCTTTCTGCAAAAATCAAACTACTCAATAAAGTAAACGAATATATAAGGTCTAAAAATAATTATGTCAAACAAGTAAAAGTTTCTCTCAGTGGAGAATGTCAAGTGGTACAAATAATCAAAAACTATGATAGAATCGGTGATATTAGGCCATTAGTACGTTTTAATGTATTAGTTATTTTAGAAAAGAATGGTAGAATTGAAGCTGGTTCTGCAGGACATGGAGGCAGGGACTATTATAGCAAGTTTGTTGTTGAGAATAGATGGCAAGATATTGCAGATAAAGCACTAGAACAAGCCTTGATAAATCTTGAGGCGTTACCATCTCCAGCAGGAGAAATGACAGTTGTATTAGGTTCAGGATGGCCAGGAATATTGTTACACGAAGCTGTAGGTCATGGGTTAGAAGGAGATTTTAATCGCAAAAAAGTTTCAGCTTTCTCAGGTTCAATAGGCAAACAAGTTGCTGCTAAGGGCATAACAGTAGTTGATGATGGCACTATACCCTATATGCGTGGATCTATTAATATAGATGATGAGGGCACACAATCTCATTACAATATCTTAATAGAAGACGGAATTCTAAGTAATTACATGCAAGACACAATGAATGCTAAACTAATGGGTGTGAAGTCTACAGGTAATGGTAGACGTGAAAGTTATAAGGAAGTGGTAATGCCACGAATGACAAACACATACATGTTACCTGGCATACACACACAAGAAGAGATAATATCTAGTGTAAATAAAGGCTTATACATGGTAAATTTTGGTGGAGGACAAGTAGATATAACATCAGGAAAATTTGTGTTCTCCGCTTCAGAAGCATATTTAATAGAAAATGGTACAATTACACAGCCAGTTAAGGGAGCAACTTTAATTGGTGACGGACCAACAATACTAAAAAAAGTCTCTATGATTGGAAGTGATTTAAAATTAGACACTGGAGTTGGTACATGTTCTAAACATGGACAAAACCTACCAGTTGGAGTTGGTCAACCAACACTTAAAATAGATTCAATCACTGTAGGTGGAACTGAAATGTAAACAGGATTAGGGTCTTTGTAAAACAATCAAAATTAGATCCGCTGCGAAGCACTGCGAAGTATTTTGAGTATGGAGTAGCCTAAAAGTAGCATTAGCTAAAAACCATGTTTTAGATTCACGAGACCAGCTATTATGTTGAACCTCATGTTATATTTCTTTTGAAAATTACGGTAAACATGCAACATAAATCTTAATCTCCCGGATCTTATTTTCTACANGCATTCTAAACGACGCAAGCTCTCGATTGTGCTTTTTTTGTTCATCTGTTAGAGGTTTTTTGCGATATTTTTTGTATGGTAATACAACGCTGCTTTTGCCACCCTTGGTAGCCAGAATCAGCATGTTTCATGCTCTTTGTAGGTAGCATTTTCTCTTGTTTCCTTATTCTAAAATCGTGAATCCTTCCACGATGAGTCTTTGAAACTAGATCCTCTGCAAAGCACTGCGAAGTATTTTGAGTATGGAGTAGTCCAAAAGTAGAATTAGCTCAAAACCATGTTTTAGATTCACGAGACCAGCTATTATGCGGTCTTTTTACTACTTCTTTGTAATTCATTGCCATATTTTTATTTTAAAAATAATATTCTACTCCCTTATTTATTTCTTCTCACTTATTTTTTTGTAGCTTTGCAGAGGGTCTTTGGAACTCTTCTGCACTCATTCCAGTTAATTGCCTTAAAGTGTGCGGTCTTTTTACTATGTCTGTGTAATTCATTGCCATATTTTTATTTTAAAAATAATATTCTACTCCCTTATTTATTTCTTTTCACTTATTTTTTTGTAGCTTTGCAGAGGGTCTATTTTTGAATAACTTCGGTGGTTTATTGGTATCTATTTTGCTAAACGCTATTCTTATAGTTTATGTACATTGCTATAAATACAAAAATCTTATACACTTAATACAACATAATTTAAACAGACATAATGAGTGATTATATAGCAAAACAAGAGGCACTTCAGTATCATAGTAATAACCCAGGTAAAATAGCGATATCATCCACTAAACCCCTTGTTACACAACATGATCTATCTTTGGCTTATTCTCCTGGTGTTGCAGTTCCATGTTTAGAAATAGTCAATGACTGCAACAAGGTATATGATTATACAATAAAGGGTAACTGTGTTGCTGTGATTTCAAATGGCACTGCTGTGTTAGGGCTAGGCAATATAGGTCCACTTGCTGCGAAACCTGTCATGGAAGGTAAAGCCGTGCTATTTAAGTGTTTTGCTGGTATTGATGCAATTGATTTAGAAATAGATACGGAGAATATTGAAGATTTCATTAATGTAGTAAAATACCTTGGACCAAGCTTTAGTGGAATAAATCTTGAAGATATTAAATCTCCAGATTGTTTTATTATAGAAAAGCGTCTTAATGAGTTAATGGATATACCAGTATTTCATGATGATCAACATGGTACTGCAGTTGTTGTAGCTGCAGGTATAGTAAATGCTCTCGATATAGTGGAAAAAAAATTAGAAGATGTGAGAATAGTCATGAATGGTGCTGGTGCTGCAGGTATTGCATGCTTAGAAATGCTTCAATCTATGGGAGCTCAAAACACTGTACTTTGTGATAAACAAGGTGTCATATACAAAGGTCGCATGGGCGATATGAATGAATGGAAAGAGAAACATGCTATCGATACTGATGATCGTTCTTTATGTGACGCTATAATAGGTGCTGATGTGTTTATTGGTCTTTCTGCAAAAGATGTATTGGATGAAGAAATGCTTAAAAACATGAACAAGAATCCAGTAATTTTTGCACTGGCTAATCCAGATCCAGAAGTTAAACCAGAATTTGCAAAAGTAATTAGACCGGATGCAATAATTGCAACAGGTCGGTCAGATTATAATAATCAGGTTAATAATGTAATGGGATTTCCATATATATTTAGGGGAGCAATTGATGTGCGTGCAACGACTGTTAATAGTGCTATGAAAATTGCTGCAGCAAATGCAATAGCTCAGCTTGCACGTGAACCTGTTCCTGAAGGAATATCCGATATTTATGGTGGACGCAGGATGAGTTACGGGCGTGACTATATTATACCTACTCCTTTTGATGCTAGGTTAATCTATACTGTATCTCCTGCAGTTGCGAAAGCTGCTATTGATTCACAAGTGGCAAGAAAGACAATACCAGATTGGGAGGGGCGTTGAAATAAATTAATTAATCTTGATTTTTTTTCTAATAATTTAATTGAGATTAATTCAATTCAATCCACGATTCGTGCAATGGTCATCTCATCGTCACAGTCATTTTCTAAGATAGAGTTAGAGCAAAAATCAAGCAAAAATGAAATAAATTATAATTATTATTTTTAAAACAGCTAAACCTTTAGGGGGTTTAATCTTTAAAGCGGTACTACGGTTTCTATTGTGTAAAATAGTAGGATGACTTATTTTTAAAATTTCTAATACTATTTATATTTATTAAAAATGAAATGTCATAAATAATTTTTGTAATCTTATCATTTCAAAGGGGCTATTGAATTTTGCATTTTTTTAAAAATCCTTTTACTTTCTTCAGTAGCATCTTCTCCAACTAAAGAATTTACTATTATTTTCTCAGCTAAATTCAAAGCTTTTTTAGCTAAAGCTTTACGTGCTTTTTCCTTAACCAACACTATTGCTGAATCAACTAGATCACGTATTATAGAATCAACATCACGTCCAACATATCCTATTTCAGTAAATTTTGTAGCCTCAACTTTTATAAAAGGTGCACCAGCAAGTTTTGCTAAACGACGTGCTATTTCGGTCTTACCCACTCCTGTATGACCTATCATAAGTATATTCTTAGGTATGGTTTCATCACGCAAAGGCAGCGGAACCTTGTTACGACGCCAACG
>JAIXMJ010000052.1 GCA_022836975.1 Wolbachia sp. | reverse complement strand
CCATCTTTTGCTAACCCTCAAATCCTTTATTATATACACTTTTGACACCTATTCAACTAGTATCTTGCGACGACATACCCTAGACTAAGTATAAAAATATTAAAATATTATTTATACCAAAGTCAGTACATCACTGTTTATGAAATTACTATATATTTCTTCAGCAAAGCTCTTTGATGAAATTTTCATTAGGGTATATCATTGCAAGTACTGATTGAATAAATGTTAAAGTTTATATAATGACAGAAATTAAGAGTTAGAAAAGATGTAGAACATACAGAAGGCATGATATAAGAGACAAATTGTGGGATAAATTAGAAAGTCACTTGCCTGGAAGAAGAGGTAACTAAGGAGGAATTGCAAAAGATTATAGGAGATTCATAAATGCAGTAATGTGGATATTTAGGACCGGTGCACCGTGGACCGCCTGATTATGGCCATTGGAAGAATGTACATAGGAGATTTTGCAGGTGGCGTGATATTTATTGAAAATTTTTATTGATCTTGAGTGGCTATGTTAAAGTAGATAAAGTTGGACTTGGGGCGAAAGGTCAAATGATTAGTAGGATAAAATGGGGATCAATACAAAGGTCGTGGATGCGCATGGTGCAGGTCAGAATCAGAAGGTTCCAGACATCCCAAGACATAGGCCTGATAAGCTTACGATACGATACGAATCGTATTGTAGATTTAGCAAGAAAATCAAGCATAAGTCCTGTCATTGCATCAAAGAGGAACATGAAAATTCCAAGAAAAATAGACAAGGAGCTATACAAATTTAGGTATAATACATTTCAAAAATTTAAAGAATGGCGATGCTAAAAATGCACGACCGTATATGGCTGGCCTTTCCCTTAAAGCTTTGTTAATGTGGGCTCAGATCTTATGACGATATACTCCGATGGATTTTTCAGATCATGGCAGGCATATTCAAATCTATCAGAATAAAACGGCAACTCACATCAAAAGAATGATCACAAACCAAATGATCTCAGAAAAAAGATTATTAGTTTATTTGGAGATACCGCTTCTCAAATGTATGGCTTAATTTCTATAAATTTAAATAATGTACTAGGAATGTGAGTTTATATATAGTAAATTATATATCAAATAGTTTCTCTTTATATATAGTAAATATATGTTTATAACCTTTGAAGGAATAGACGGTTCTGGTAAAACAACACAGTCTAAATTATTAACAGACTATTTGTGTGGTTATAATGTAGTATTAACTCGCGAACCAGGCGGTACAGATTTTGCGGAAAAAATACGAGAAGTACTTCTAACAAATAGTATAGATCATATTTCTGAGCTCTTAGTGTTTCTTTCAATGAGACAGGAACATATGAAAAAGTTGATACTACCATCTTTACAAGCAGGAAAGGTGGTTATATGTGATAGATTTGTTGATTCAACTGTTGCGTATCAAGGTTATGGACTAGGTGTTGATTTAAAATTGATAGAGAAATTACATAGTTTGTTAAATATTCGGTATCCAGATGCAACATTTATACTAGATGTAGATATTAAAATTGCACTACAAAGAGCGAAAGATAGAAACAAATATGAAAAAATGGGTTGTAACTTTTATAATAGAGTTAGAAAAGGCTTCCATGAAATAGCTGCCAACAATCAACATAGATGCTATATCATCACAGAAGCTCAAAAGGTAAACGCTTACAATAAAATTACTAATATAATGTCTAATTTGATCACCCAAATTCCTCGGTAATCTTATCCTTTATCTCTTGCGGTGGATCTTCTCCCCATCCTGAATATAAGATTTCTCCGTAGTCTGCAACATCCATAGCACCAGTTCTACTCTTTGCAAGAAACATTTCTTTTTTATCTTTATCAATTAATACATAGTGCCATGCTGGCTTTCCACGATCTTTACCGCGTACTAGATAAACTAGGTCTGCCCTACTCCTTCTCGTTGCATCAGCAAAAGATCTATTATTTAGAGTCCTGCTTTTGCTCTTTATTCCTCCGCTTTCGGAAAAAGCATCTGGTGCAACAGGTGCTTGTTTTGCTAGTTCAGAAATTTTATCCTTTGATCCAAGGATCCTCTCTTTTGTGTTATCAGATGAATACTTGCCAGCAAACCCACTTCTAGATCCTTCAGAATCTTTGTTTTCAAAACCATCAGCCTTTTTCTTTGCAAAACGGCCAGCAAACGAATGATTATTCTTATGTTCTGACATAACGGCCTCCAAATTTTATCTTATTCTCATTTTAAAGTTTATCTTATAATAAAATTATAATTAAATTAACAGCTTGATGCAAGACAAAATGATAATAGTTACGGGTATTACAGCTTCAGATAAATCAAAATTATGTGAAGACTTACTAAACAGATATAATCATATTGTCATAATAAATTGTGATTCAAAACAGATATATAAAGAAATTCCCATTATTACTGCTCAACCATCAGTACAGAAGGATATACATAAATTATACGGATATGTTTCGGTGAAACAAAGGTATTCTGTAAATTCATGGCTAGCAGACTTAAAGAAAGAAATTGATGATGTAAAAAAAAATTCGAGGCAGCCTATTATTACTGGAGGAAGTGGACTCTATATCAGTAGTTTAATTAATGGTTTGTCGTTTATGCCAGAGATCAGTGAGGAGGTAAAAAAGAACGTTCATGAATTGAGGGCGACCGTTAATAAAAAAGAATTTTATCAATTAGTATTAAGCAAAGATCCTAAAATTCGTGATAGAATAATTGAGAATGATACATACCGTCTTTCAAGGGCTCTTGAGGTAATTACTGAAACAGGTAAATCGATATTTACCTGGCAAGAGAGTGGTAAATTACATCATATCTTAGAAAATTTTAAAATTTATACAATTTTACCAAATAGAGAATATATATATCAAAAAATAAATTCTCGTTTTACCGCTATGATTGAAAATGGTGCAGTTAATGAGGTAAAAGATTTACTTAATATGAATCTTGATCCAAATTTGCCAGCTATGAAGGCAAATGGTGTACCAGAAATCATAAAGTATTTAAATGGTGAAATTACATTGGACCAGGCTGTGGAGATTGCACAGGCTAATACACGGCGCTATGCTAAACGTCAATATACGTGGTTTAAAAATCAATTGGCTAATTCAGAGATAGTTGATTGTGCAAGTAAATTATTAAATGCTATTTTATGAAAAAATGTTTGCTTTCTGTATTGTGATGTGGTAGCATAAAAACTAATTATGGAAAGTGGAGGCTAATTATGAAAAGTGATAAATTTACAACACAAGTATATAAAGCAATTGATAATAATGATTTACAGTTAATACAAGCGCTGTTAGGGCCAAGATACTGTCAATTATGGAGATATTGGCTTATGCATTCAATATTTTCTTATGATGTTACAGTGATTGCACAAACTTTAAATCATCAATTGCCTTTAAACATAGTGATTGCACAATCCCAAGTTTTAGCAAAATTTTTTGCACAGGAGAGTAAACAGGAACAGATTGATAGAATAAATATTGGTAGAATAAATAGTGAATTAAAAAATGTAGAAACGGCAGTTTTAAGTAATTACAAAAGTTCAAACTACGTTGTAGGTGATTCCAACGTTATTAGCATGCGGCATATGTTTGATCCAACAAGTAAGTCATATTATGATTATGAAGTTGATAAGGTCAATGAAAATGCATATAATAGTAGCCCGGTTGCAGGGGTTATAGAAAAATTTAAAGATGACGTTTCTTTACAACATCTTTTAGCATTGGATCTATCACGTAATTATAGTGAATTATACAATGAAATGTATGATGGAATATGTAAAAAGTATAGGTTAGAGCTAAGTAGTGAGTCTGATATTACAAAGGTACGTGAGAAACTAGAAATTACACAAAAGGATTTAACAAATAGTTATAGAAAAGTTAAAGGAGTAATTAATAATATTAGCTATATTATTAATCAAATTAAAGATAAAAAATTTGCCGAGGAAATACATAATCATTTGTTATCGAATATAGAAAACAGAAAGACAAATAATCCTTCTTTATCAAAGGAAGAAATAGTAGCAATAACTAAAGGTGGCTATGATTGCAAGTTACTAAATAAATTTATGGAGTATGCAGTATCTCAAGGAGCGAAGCCTAATATAGATATTATTTCTTTGCTCATAATAAATGGTGCTTCATTGTTGCATAGTTATGTTCCTGATCTGAACAGTGATGAATCTATTACGAAGTCAATTACAGTAGCACAATATTTTACAAATAATCTTCGGGGTGAATATGCAACAATAGTTAATAAGTCAATTTTTACACTAATGCATGGTATACATAAGAAATTATTTGATTTTTCTGTTCCTGGGGATAACGTTGACTTAATAGACATCATATCTTCTATTCCTTCTAAGGATGGGAATTTCAGTAAAGATATAAAAGATATATACATCTTTAAAAATGGTCAGCAGGGAGCACAGGAATTTATGTACTTATTACAGAATACTGTCGATAAGTATGTTCATGGAAAGGCATCTTCTTCATCTAAAGATATGTGGGTCAAGAGGATTTATAAGTGGATGTTTGGTGGAAATAATAATGCTGTTACTGATGAAGAATATCAAGATGCTTGTAATAAACTTTATGATAGTATACGTATAGGCTATTTAGCTCTTATAACTTGTGATGATACAGTAATAGTTGACTATGTAAAAGAGATAGAATCTGAATTAAGGAATGCAAAAAATCCAATGATAAAAGAACTATATAGTGATTTCTTAGGATTATTAGAGGAATATCACGATCTACCAAAAAGTATGTTGTTATATCGAGTGTATCGTTATACATGGCGCACAGTAAAATCTTATACATTAGAATGGTATCCTGCATGGGAAAAGATATTAAAGAAGCCTAGCAGCTACTGTACGGATGTAGGTGAGTGGTCAAAGAAAAAATTTGATGAAATACAGGAAACAGAACAAAAGCTGGTATCAGATAAATGTATTCAGCTTGAGAAAGAGGGCAAACAATCCAAAGAAAAAGAATTAAAAGCACAAGAGAAAGCAGAACAAGCAGAAGAACAGGCAAGACAGGAGGCTGCGGAAAGACAGAAAGCAGAGGAACAGGCAAGACAGGAGGCTGCGGAAAGACAGAAAGCAGAGGAACAGGCAAGACAAGCAGAAGAACAGGCAAGACAAGCAGAAGAACAGGCAAGACAGGAGGCTGCGGAAAGACAGAAAGCAGAAGAACATGTAAGACAGGCTAACAAAAGATTAGAAGTGATGTGTGCTTTATCAGCAAAAGTATCAGAGCTTAAGGGTGGGGAGGTAAGAGCTGCTGTAAACAAGAGTACAAATAAAATCCTTGAAGCTGTGTTAAAATCTAATTTCCCTGTAAAAGAAGCGTTAGATATGATAATGGATCAGATCACACGTAATAAAAAACAAATTATTAACATTTAAACATCTATTAGTAAAATCGTTAATATAGTGGAAACTATTGAATTGAATTGATAATCAACATTTATTTAAAAAATATGGAATAACTTTTTTCTTAGAAATTTTAGCAACTTTGAAAGCCTATTTCTCTTGTTTTTTACTTTCTTTTTTCAAACGGTTTTTTTTCAGCGGCATAGATTCGGTCATGGAGAATCCGAAATTAATATGCAAAAAATTGGTTTTCGAGGTTTTTAAATAGTTTTTGCTTGCGCAAAAAGTATGAAAATCGACAAAAATTCGTGTATAATAAATTAGAGAATTAAAAATTAACTAATGAAAAATTTGCTTCGGGGAATGGTTTTATCGTGTTCTCCGCTATTAAATCTATACTGCTGAAAAAAAACCGTTTCCAAATAGCTGGAAAAATCTCCGAAAATGAAG
>JAIXMJ010000051.1 GCA_022836975.1 Wolbachia sp. | reverse complement strand
CGTAAAATGAGCAAAATTTTTCCCTTTAAAATTCCTAACAAAATCTACTAAAGGAATGACACCTTCTTCATCCTCATGATTAATATTCACATCAGATCTCAATAGACTATGTATTGCATCTTTTAATCTATTGAGATCAGCTTCATTTTTTAATCCATTGAGACCATCTTTATGCGTTAAAACCTCATGTAATAACGATTTTGAATTTTCGTTTGAATTTTTAGGGGATTCAAAGACAAGTTTACATTTTGAACCTTCTTGTTTTCTCATCTCTTCAATTAGATTGAAGAAAAATTTTTTATTTTTTGTCAAAATTTTATCAGTATATTGAAACTCCTTAATATAAGGTGATTGAGGATTAACATCATTAAAATTATTATGCATATAATACCCACTATTTGTTATCTAGAAATAAGTATCTAACAATAAAATTAAATTTTAATAAATTCCATACTCACTAAATACATCTCTGTAGATTCGGATCTACTAGATTTAGGCTTAAAATACTTGACTACCCTAAATGATTTTCTCAATTTGTGATAAAAATCTTTATCAGATCCTCCTTGAAAAATTTTGACCACCAAACTCCCTCCACGATTTAAAAAGTGTTCTGCAAAACTTAATGCTGCCTCACATAGAAGCATAATTCTATCATGATCAAGTGATTGCAATCCCGAAACATTAGGCGCCATATCAGAAAATACTAAATCAAATTTTTGATCTTGAAACTTTTCCTTCAGAGTATCAAATTCATTAACAACATCACACTGAATAAATTCTACTCCTTGAATTGAATCAATGGGCTTTATATCTATTGCAACTACATCCTTAACTTTTCTAGATGCAACTTGTGACCATCCACCAGGATATGCTCCTAAATCAACAGCTCTTTTCCAATCCTGGAATAATCTAAATTTATTATCTATTTCTATTAATTTATATGCTGAACGTGACCTATAACCATCTTTAGATGTCTTTTGCACATATTCATCGTTTAAATGACGACACAACCACCTAGTAGAAGATAACTTTCTGCCTTTAGCTGTTTTAACCTTAGTTTTTATATTTCACCCGTTATTTAATAATATCTTTCAGCTCTTTTTCAACTACTTCTTTTACCAATTCATAGAGATGTGTGTTAAGCCATTCCGATAATTGAGGCCTTAAAAGTGACATCACTAACTCTTCAACAGTTAGGCTTGGTCTTGATGGTTGTTGCAATTTACTATGTATATTTCCAAGCAGCATTTTTATTTCTTCTATATTTTCTTTTAAAACCAACTGTTCTTTATAGTTATTTGCCTGATCTAATCTCTCTGTATAGCCATTCAACTTGCTATTGTAAGTTTCCTTTTCTCTATAGTTATTTGTTTGATCTAATTTCTCTGCATAACCATTCAATTTACTATTGTAAGTTTCTTGATTATTTTGTACCTTAATATCTTCTTGATTTTTTTTACGTCCTTCCATTTTCTCTTTTTTTTCTCGCTCACTATGTAAATTATCTTTATTGTGTAAATGTTCTTCTCTTAGATATAAAACATCCTCTTCCTCATCTAAGTCCGTAGACCCGGATATTGCTTTTTTTATATCTTCTAATATATCTTTTACAGACTGATCATCGCTCATGAACTTTATTTACCTATACTATATCTATACTGTTTGTTATAAAAAGTAAATCATAAATATTTATGACATAATTACTTTTAGCCTCAACAAAATCCGAACGCGCCTTAAACAACGCATCTTCAGCATCTAAAAGATCTGTTGTGCTTTTTAAATTTAATTCTACTTCTTTTGCAACCCCAGCTAATGCCAATGTTGCAGCTTGTTCTGCTTCCAGGCTAGCTTTAATCATAGCTTGCGCGGTCAACATAGTATTCCAAGCACGAATAACTTTTTGTTCCACATCTTTAACTTCTTCGTAATAATCATAAGTTAATTTTTTTAAACCCATTTTAGCTGCACCAATACCTACGGTATCTGCCCAACCGTTAAAAATTGGAACAGTAACAGTAAACCCAATTTTTGCATCTTTAAACAAATCACCCATACGTACTTGATTTGTTTTCTGTTCATCAGGAAATCCAGATGACAGGTGTACTTCCAAAGAAGGCAAGAATTTAGATTGTGCAAAATCAACCCCTTTCCTCTCAGCTTTTCTTTTATAAATTATTTCTTTTAAACTTAAATTATTATTTTTTGCAAGTTGTAGATATTCATTTAATCCTGAAACATCGGGCAAAAGAAAATCATTAATCTCAGCAAGATTATCAGCCTCCTCCCCCACTAAATGATAGTAAGCAATCTTTGCAAGTGCTAATTTACCTTCCGCATCCACTCTTTCAGATACAAATGACGAAAATTTTGCTTTTGCTAATGAAACTTCAGTATCAGTAACTTCGTTCAAAGAAAAACGTTTACGCATTGCTGATAAATTCTCTAAAGCAATATGCTCCTTATGTTCTCTCAATTTCAACATTTCTGTGCTTCGTAATACATCAACGTATGTTTTAACAGCGGTCAAAGCAATCTTTTGCTTTGACCGCTGCAATGCTATCTTCTCTGCTTTTACAAGATAGCTGGATCTACCTAATCCTGCAGAACCACCATTTATTAACTTCTGTGTCATCACAAAACGTCCTTTTTGTGTACTGTGATTGTAATCAAGATCTCTAAAATTTTTACTAACTGAATAAGTCACTCTAGCTTCAGGCAGAAAACTAGCTAACATACTTGCTTTATACTTCTTTTTCAAGCTTCTATACTGATATAATTGTGACTTTAAACTTGCACTATGTTCAACTGCTTTACTTATAGCACCTTTTAAATTAGTGGCATGACAGCTGGTACCTAACACAAACATACAAGTAATGATAATTAGTCTGAACATTCCATTAATTTAAACTATGGTATGTTATTATCACAAATTATTGTTATAATCAATGATATATTGACACTTTTCAACAATTAAGTATACCATAACTCAGGATATACATTTTACTTTTATGAAAACCTTTTTTTTAAAACAAAAACAGATTAATAAAGGATGGGTAATGATAAATGCCGAAGGAGTTGTAGTTGGAAGGCTTGCAGCATTTGTTGCAACATTACTGCGTGGCAAACATAAACCTGAATATACACCACATATGGATTGTGGTAGCAATGTAATAATTATTAATGCAGAAAAAGCAAAGTTTACAGGAAAGAAGTTGAAAGATAAAATCTATTACAGGCATACAGGTTACCCTGGTGGATTGAAAAAGACTACACCAGCTAATATTCTGAACAGTAAGTTTCCTGAACGCATAATAGAGATGGCAATAAAAAGAATGCTTGATGATGGACCAATGGCTCGTAAACGCTTCAGTAATTTATATGTTTACTCAGGTCCAGTACATCCGCATCAAGGGCAACAACCTCAGGAGATAGATTTTGCCTCCTTAAATCGTAAAAATAAAAATATGGAGTAAATAAATGGAAGCAAGACAGAATACTGATGAATTTGGGCGTTTATACGCAACAGGGCGCAGGAAAGAAGCAGTTGCAAGGGTATGGATCAAACCAGGTAGTGGTAATTTTACAATCAAAAAATCAGGCAATGGTTCTAGTGTTAAGAAGGAAGACACGCTGATATCATGCTTCAAGATGGAATCTTTATGTCAAAGGATAAAAATGCCTTTCATTAAAACTTCCACGTTAGGTAGATACGACGTCACTGCAACTGTAAAAGGTGGCGGATTATCAGGACAAGCAGATGCTCTAGCTTACGGTATCAGTAAAGCTTTAAGTAACATCAGCCAAGATTTACATTCTGTGTTACGTAACAGTGGATTCTTAACGCGAGATTCGCGTGTCGTTGAACGAAAAAAATATGGTCAACATAAAGCCCGCAAGAAGTGCCAATACTCTAAGAGATAATTTTGCTATTACAGTAGCTATTCCCTTAACTAGCATGTTTCCATAGGTTACTATGTCTTGTGTTAGAAAAGGTATCCATTAAGTAGAAAGTGTCTAGGGTATGTAGTCATAAGATTTTGGCCCACATTAACAAAGCTTTAAGGGAAAGGGCAGCCATATACGATCGTGCATTTTTAGCATCGCCATTCTTTAAATTTTTGAAATGTATTATGCCTAAGTTTATATAGCTCCTTGTCTATTTTTCTTGAAATTTTCCCGTTCCTCTTTGATGGAATTACAGGGCTTATGCTTGATTTTCTTGCTAAATCTATAATACAATTCATATTGTAAGCTTATAAGGCCTATGTATTGGGTTAGTCTGAATGTCTGGAACCTTCTAATTCTGACTGGCATACCATGCGCATCCACGGGTCTATGCCCATTTTATCATTTGATTTTTTTCTTTTGTTCCAAGTCTAGCTTTATGTACTTTACATATGTAGATCAACCACTCAAGATCAATAAAAATTTTCAATCCATATCACGCCACTCTCCTATGTACATTCTTCCAATGGCCATAATCAGGTGGTTCACGATGCACCAGTCCTAAATATCCACATTACTGCATTTATGATATCCTTTGCTATTCCTCCCCACTTACCCCTTCTTCCAGGTAAGTGACTTTCTAATTTATTCCACAATTCGTCGCTTATATCATGCCTTACCATCTTTTCTAATCCTTAAATTCTGTCATTATATAAACTTTTATTCAATCAGCACGACATACCCTAAGCTTTGCAGAGAGTATAGTGGCTTGTACAAATAAAAATAAGATTGAACTTTAATGATTAATAATGTATAATTCTTAATCATTTGGAAATTCGTAATTATGGCACTTTCTAAGTTTTTAGACCCTAAGAATGATTTTGCATTTCGCCGTATTTTTGGCTCTATAGACAATAAGGATATTCTTATTCACTTTCTTAATGATATACTCAATCTTACTGGTGTTGACCAAATTACAGATGTCTCTTTTTTGAGTCCTATTCAAGATCCTATAATCGCTTCTCAGAAGCAGAGCATTGTTGATGTTCTTTGTGTTGATTCCACTGGTACCCAAACGATAGTTGAAATGCAAGTTGCTAAAACTACTGGTTTTGAAAAACGTGCTCAATATTATGCTGCTAAAGCTTATTCCTGTCAGGCTAATGTAGGTGACCAATATAATAATCTTAAAGGTGTTGTGTTTATTGCTATCACTAATTTTATTTTATTCCCTAACAAGCAGGCTTATAAATCTGATCATGTTACTTTTGACAAAGTTACTTACGAACATGATCTTAAAGACTTTAGTTTTACTTTTATAGAGTTACCTAAATTTTCTAAAACCAAAGAAGATCAGTTAGAAGATATAGTTGAAAAGTGGATTTTCTTCCTTAAATACGCGGATGAAACCAGAGAAGAAGATCTACAGAAGATAATAGGTAGAGATATAATTATTGGTAAGGCTTATAATGAGTTAAACCAATACAATTGGACTAAAGAAGAACGTTTTACTTATGACCAAGCAAAAAAACACACCGACGATTATATCTCCACTCTTAAAGAAAAACTTAATGAAGGCATCCAAATTGGTGAAGAACGAGGCATTCAAATTGGCAAAGAACGAGGTATCCAGGTCGGTGAAGAAAAAGGAAGAAAAGAAAGAGAAATTGAAGTGGTAAAAAATTTACTAGAAGCTGGCGTACCAATTGATATTATATCTCAATCTACAGGGTTGTCTGTTGATAAAATTCAAAAGCTTAAAAATAGTTAGAGCTTGTACGCGATCTATGAATATAGTAAGATAAATGTAGTTAAAATAAGGTAAATTATGAGAAAGATATACCCAAGTGATATAGATCGTGAAAAATTCGAAAAGATCAGGCCAATTTTAGAAAGCGCACGAAAGAAGACGAAGCCAAGAGA
>JAIXMJ010000050.1 GCA_022836975.1 Wolbachia sp. | reverse complement strand
CAAGCACTTTCGTAGGGTTGCTACTCGTTATGATAAATTAGCCATCGCTTTCTTATCTTTTGTTCATATTGCTGCTATTTATCTTTGGTTGAAATAAATGTCGACACTACCTAGTTACATCTTCTACCAGGCAAGTGACCTTCTAATTTATCCTACAATTATTATGCCTTCTGTGTGTTCTCCATCTTTTCTACCCTTAAATTCTGTCATTATATAAACTTTTGACATTTATTCAATCAGCACGACATACTCTAGGGTGTGTCGTCATGAGATCTTGGCCCACATTAATAAAGCTTTAAGTGAAAGGGCAGCCATATACGATCGTGCATTTTTAGCATATCTAGTTGCTATTCCTCGCCATTCTTTAAATTTTTGAAATGTATTTTCTATAATATGCCTAAGCTTATATAGATCCTTGTCCATTTCTCTTGGAATTTTCCTGTTCCTCTTTGATGGAATTACAGGGTTTATGCTTGATTTTCTTGCTAAATCTATAATACGATTCGTATCGTAAGCTTTGTCTGCTATAAGGTATTCTGCATCTATGTTTTGGACTAATTTATCAGCCTGAGTACAATCATGTCTGGAACCTTCTGTAATAATAATTCCGACCGGCATACCATGCGCATCCACGGCCATATGTACCTTTGTATTGACCCCCCTTTTGTCCTACCTATCTTTTGATCTTTTTCTTTTGCTCCAAGTCCAGCCTTATGTACTTTAACATATGTAGAATCTATCATCAGCCACTCAAGATCAATAAAAACTTTTAATAAACCTTCCCATGTTCCTTTATCACACCACCTGCAAAATCTCCTATGTACATTCTTCCAATGACCATAATCAGGTGGTACCAGCCCTAAATATCCACATTACTGCATTTATAAACATCCTATTATCCTTTGCTATTCCTCCCCACTGACCTCTTCTTCCAGGCAAGTGACTTTCTAATTTACCCCACAATTCGTCGCTTATATCATGCCTGCTATGACTTAATTCTTTATCCATCTTTTCTAACCCTTAAATTCTTTATTATATATACTTCTGACATTTATTCAACTAGTATCTTGCGACGACATACCCTAGAATATTATTTTTAAAATAAAAATATGGGAATGAATTACAAAGAAGTAGTAAAAAGACCGCATAATAGCTGGTCTCGTGAATCTAAAACATGGTTTTTAGCTAATTCTACTTTTGGACTACTCCATACTCAAAATACTTCGCAGCGCTTCGCAGAGGATCTATTGATACCGCTATTGATTTTGTTTTTCAAAAATCAAGGAAAGCCTACTTACTTTAGCTATACTTACCTAAAGCAGTTGGAGCATTGCGAGCTGTTATTAAATCAGAGCCAATAATATGGAAGTTTTTATGGCATGTCGTTGCAAGATACTGATTGAATAAATGTCAAAAGTTTGTATCTTGAGCTAATAACCTCATTGTACTTGACTTGTAGAAAAAAACAGTTGAAACCCTTCTATTTGCTATTATTTCTTAGCCACCCCACTGAACGGATACAAAAAGAAGTAGATCACCTAGCATGCATATTTATTCTAATAACCGTCATCATAGCCAACACCAGCACTAACACCAGCAGATGGTGAAGGACTAGGACTTGGACTTGGATAGAAATACTGTCCATGGTAATCTTCCATATCATGTACATCGTGTAACCCATTGGCATGACGTGCTAATCCAGCATCAGCATACTGAAAATCATCATCAGGATGATAACTCGGATGATAATCTGCCCCATCATACTCCTGAGGCATCCCTTCCGCCCCTCCTACAAAGTGCTCTGTTATATTTTCAAAAAATTTTATACCAAATATATTAACTGATTTCCACATGTTATCTAGATTGCAACCACTTACCCAAGCCTCTAGTATATTAACATATGCAGCATACAAACCTTCGTTAATAATATTTAACGTCCACTTTCCACCATCAAGCACGGTTGAATAAGGATCACCCAACCCCATACCGAAGCCACTTTTTTCTCCATTAGCCTCTTGATGTTCACGTGAAGATTGCAATGCTGCAATATCTGGACCTTGAGCTTCGTTCATAAATACTCCTTTTTTATTTAAGATTGTATCATAAAAATACTAATAATTCAACTTCCCTGTTTTTCGGAAATAAAATCTTAAGGATATTATGGACACCGCTAATAAGTAAAGTAAATTCCATGTAGCTAGAGAGATACCTAGAACATAATGAGCCCTATCACAGGATGCTACCTTCAACAGATTATTTTTTAGCTCTTCAACGGTGATATTCTCACTAATACGATGAGTACAACCTAGCACATCTGGAAACCAGCCAAATTCAAGTCCCATATGATAAAAAGATATTATTATACCTATCAAGTAACTACATAACATCATATAAACCAGAATTTTACAATTTTTTATCAAACATAATGATGAAAGTACTGTAACTACATAAAAAATTACACGTTCATATAAACACAGCTTGCACGGCATCATATTAAAGAAATATTCCAATATATACGCAATAACTAGAGCCGCAGTACTAAATAATAAGAATATTATAGCAGTAATTTTAACATTATTGAGCATAATTATAGATTAAATAAACACTTATTTTATATATGGATTTTTATTTTTTTTAAAGCGTAATCTCACCGGCACTCCACTTGTAAAAAATTTTTGACTAAGGTTATTAATTAAATAACGTTTATAATTTTCATTTACATATTCTGGCAAGTTACATACTACAGAAAAAGCTGGTGGTGTAGTACCAATTTGTACAATATACTTCATTTTAATAGCTTTATTTTTTACAGAATGATGAGGGTGCACATCAGCTAACCATTTATTTAACTTTGCAGTACCAATTTTGACATTCAATGATGCATTTATTGCAAGGCATCTATCTAGTACCTCACTACACCGTACATTTTTCAATGCAGAAATTGTCACAACCGGTACTTCCAAAAAAAGCCTATTTATTTCTTGTTGCTTAACAAATTTTATTAACTTACTTCTATCATCCCTATGAATCAAATCCCATTTATTTAATACAACTACTATGCCTTTGCCTTCCCTGATTGCAATTTCTCCAATAGATAAATCTTGTTGTTCAATACCTAATATAGAATCTAACATTAAAATAATAACATGAGAGCGTTTAATAGATTCTATGCTCTTTTCAACAAATTTTGATTCTAATGCATCCACTTTTCGACGTATTCCTGCAGTATCAATAAGAGTGATGGGGCTACCATTATAATTATATGTAACATCTATAGAATCATGTGTAGTACCTGGCTCTGGGCTCACTATCACTCTATTGTCCATAAGTAAGCTGTTTAAAAAAGTTGATTTTCCAACATTTGGACGTCCTATTACTGCAACCCTAAGATGTGTATCTTGCGCGACCAGCAATCTACTCTTATCACCTAGGTTCTTAACTATTACCTCGTAAACATCCACCATGCCGAGATTGTGTTCAGCAGAAATATAAACAGAATCAGTAAAATTAAAAGATTGTAAATAACCTACATCCACAAGCTCAGGATTTTCACATTTGTTTACAACAAGTATTACTGGCTTATCCGTTTTTATTTTCAACCACTTTGCAAGCTCAAGATTTTGATAATCTTCTACTCTTGCATCTACTAGAAAGAAAATTATATCTGTATCCACAAAAGAATATTCTATCTGCTCAATTATTTGTGGCGAAGTATTATCCCATCCTCCTGTATCTATTACCTTAAACTCCAGGTCACTAATTCTCCCAATTCCTTCTTTTCTATCCCGTGTAATACCAGGAATATTACTCACTATTGCTGCTTTCTTTCTTCCTACTAATCTATTAAAAAAAGTTGATTTACCAGCATTTGGCAAGCCTACTATAGCAATTCTCATATATCTGTGCATCTTGTCAGAAAGAGTATTTTTGCTATACCATAAACACGCTCTAATGCTATATTAAAATCTTTTTGAGGTGGAAAATCCTCATCTTTCTTTATTTCCAAAATCACCACTGCATCATCACTGAGCCAACCAGAGCTAGCAAGTCCACTCAAAGTAGGTCCAACCAAATTACTATTATATGGTGGATCTATAAAAACTATACCACATTGAGCGATAGGTTTAGGCAGTTTGTCAGCACTGCAACAGATCAAGGTTATTTTATCTGTAACACCAAGAGTCTCAGCCGTTTTACTTGGTAATTGTAAATTATAGTAATCAGAATCTACCATAAAAGCATGCTTACTACCACGGGAAATTGCTTCAAATGATAAAGCGCCACTACCACAAAATAAATCGAGCACACTTGAATTATGAATTGTTATTCTAGCAAGTAACATATTAAATATGGCCTCCCGTACAACACTCATAGTAGGCCTTGCAGCCAATTGTTTACCTGTAAAGATCTTTCTTCCACGATATTTACCCGCAGTCACACGTAGCATATTACTTTATTAAATAAATAATTATATAACTAAATTTTCAAATTCACTAACCAATGTTTCGATATCTTGTGGTAAATCTGATTTAAACTCTATATATTCCTTACTTTTTGGATGGTATAACCCTAATTTATATGCATGCAGTGCCTGTCTTTTAAAAGCACAAATAAAACTGGAGTTCTTCGCATATTTTGCATTTTTACTATTATTCTTACCATAAACTTGATCTCCGACTATGGAATGTCCGATATGGCTCATATGTACTCGAATTTGATGTGTTCTACCTGTGTTTAATTTACACTTTATTAAACTTGCTTTTCCTATTGATTTCTTTACCGAATAATGAGTAACAGCTAATTTACCAGTAGCTTTTGTCACACACATTATTTTTCTGTTACTGCGTTTTGGTGCAATGTAAGTTCTCACAGTATCTTGCTGAGAAAATAATGTACCCCACACTACTGCAAGATATTCACGATTTATCATACGATCTGATAAAAGCGTAGATAAAAAAGCATGGGACTCCTCATTCTTTGCAATTACCATCAATCCGCTAGTATCCTTATCAAGTCTATGCACAACTCCCGGTTTATTATGAGGAAGATAAGCTGCAACTGCATTCAAAAGCGTACTATTACCAGTACCTGCACCAGGATGTACAGTGACCCCATTTTGCTTATTAATTATTATTATCCAATCATCTTCATAGATAATATCTAACTTTATATCGTAATTGACATCAATAATTGTTATATTATTAAGCTTGGATAAATCCGCTACATATTCCTCACCATGCTTCACAGTATAATTGTTATCAGTAATAGGATAACCATGTAGCTTAACACACTTATTCTTTATTAACTTTTGAGCTTTACTACGTGATATCCCATGCACATAGGCTATATGACTATCTAATCTTCTATATTCCACAGCATACCGACCTTACTCGATTTATTTACCTAATCATTTTCGGTTGTTTTATGAATAAAGACAACTTATCATAAAGCTTCAGATTATTTTACTTTTTCCCATGTATTGTTGATACATTGTATGTCTTTCGCATCAATAACACTACTTTCCACCCACTTATTTATATTTGATAGATTATCTTGCGTCAATGAACCTACTACATTCTGACTTTTTATCACTATCTCTGAGCCGTCCGTTTTATGAATAATTATTTTAACAGGAACATCCATCAGTGACTTTTCATCGTCAGAATCATCGAATTTAAATTTAATATTTTGTTGTAGATATTTTAAAAATTCACTAAGATAATCACGCACATTTTTTGGTTGCTCACCACCTACTGTTCCTGTTCCTGTTCCTGTTCCTGTTCCTGTTCCTGTTCCTGTTCCTGTTCCTGTTCCTGTTCCTGTTCCTGTTCCTGTTCCTGTTCCTGTTCCTATTCCTGTTCCTGTTCCTGTTCCTGTTCCTGTTCC
>JAIXMJ010000005.1 GCA_022836975.1 Wolbachia sp. | reverse complement strand
CTGAAATAAACATGACGCTTATACCTGGTCTGCGAATTAATGCTTCTTTTACTATTTCTGGTCCACTTGCTTCTGGAACGACTACGTCAGTAATAATAAGATCTATATGTTGATTGTTTTTATTAATTATTTCTAGTGCTTGACTACCTATACTAGCCTCTATTACAGTAAACCCACGTCTCGTTAATGCCTTAGTTGTAAATTCCCTTACTGAATCTTCATCTTCAACTAACAAGATTGTGCCACCTTCTGTAATTTCATTTGATATTAAATATTCAACTTTTTCAATACTTTCTTCTGCGTAACTCTCATCTGATACATAGATCATAGGTAAAAATATACAAAACTTAGTACCTTGTCCTACTTTGCTGCTAACATAAATATATCCTTCAGTTTGTTTGATAATTCCATATACTGTTGACAGACCTAGTCCTGTGCCAGAAGTACTATCTTTCGTAGAAAAAAATGGGTCAAATATTTTGTCAATTATACTGCTATCTATACCGCATCCTGTATCAATTACTTCAATAAGAATATATTTTCCGTGTTCGGTAGCTTCTTTATCTGGAGAAAACATATCTTGAAATGTAGAATTTAATGAATCTATCTTTTTATTTGAAGTGCGTATGGTTAATTCTCCACCCTTTTCCATCGCAGCACTTGCGTTTACAACTAGATTAATAATAACTTGCTCTAGCTGTCCCCGGTCTGCCTTAACAGCGCCTAAATCACTTGCGTAATGAGTAATAAATTTTATATTTTCACCTATTAACCTTTTTATCATTTCATAAAGACTATCTATAGTATTGTTGACATCTACAATCTTTGGTTGTAAAGTTTGCTTTCTAGAGAAAGCAAGCAATTGTTTCACCAAATTTGATCCACGTTTTGCGTTTTGTTGTATTTGTATAATGTCTCCAAAAGATGGATCTCCAGCTGGATGTTGTAGTAGGAGTAAATCACAGAATCCTATTATACCTGTTAAAATATTATTAAAGTCATGTGCAATACCTCCAGCTAACTGGCCTATTGCTTGCATTTTTTGATAATGTTCGAGTTTCAGTTCTAAATTTTTATGCTCACTATTGTCAACAAAATAGCAGATTATGAAAATGGTTTCATTATGGATAAATTTGTTAAAGTACACTTTCGTACTGTTATTATTATTGAGCTGTACATTAAAAAGCGCATTATTTATTCTGTTACTTGAAAAGTATTCACGTATTTTTCTGTGTGAACTACTGGATATTATTGAAAAAATTGAATCTTTGTCTGATTTTGTGAGCTTTATTAAAGCTGGATTTTTTTTTATAAAGTTACCGTTTACGTCACATTGTGCAATAGCGATTGATGAATGTGTAAAGCATGGATGTAGTTGATAGTCTACAATATTTGATTCTGAGGGTGTAATAAATCCATATATATAGCTATTGTTATATTTATCACAGAATAGAGTTGTACTCATGCGAGCTTTAAAAGGAGTACAACTTGCGGTAAGAAATAAAGTTTCATTTTGGTTTTCTACATCGTCAGGTTCAAACCTTGAAATGAAATCATTAATTGAGCTGCCTTTTTCAAGTTTAGTTAACTCAAATATGTCTAAAAATCTTTGATTTACAGATAAAATTACTCTTTTAGTATTTGCAATATAGGTAGCTATATTATGTTTTGCTATTAATTCTTCGTATACCTGTTCTCTATTAATTTTTGTTGCCTTTAATACAAAATATCCTTTTGGCCTTGCTATTGGTACAAGAGATAGATTTAAAACTCTTTCATCATTTATTGGAACTTGTGGATTATTTGGTACAGGTTCAAGGGATATAAGAAAATGAGAGATTTTATTTTTTTTATTAAGAGAAATATATGTTTGTATGGAAGTTGTATTTTTAAGAGCATGATCAAATGCTTTTTTGTCTTTTTCTGAAGCATTAATTACTTCAAGGATTTTGCTTAAAGAAATTTCTTTACTAATATGTTCTCTAAATCTTTCATAAAATCTTGTGTCAGCGTAAACAACATCTTTGTTCTTATGTAAAATCACGCAAAATTCAGTGTTATGATTTAATGCATTTGCAAATATTGCATTCTGAAACTCTATAGTATTAAGAATATACCTGTAACGTTTAATATTGTGTACTACAAATAATGTTACAATAGCACTCATCAATAGATTAATTTCTATATTAGTATGAGGATCGTATATATTACAGAAATAAAGTATAGATATTATTATTGCAGGAAAGAACGTGATAGCAGCAGCTACTATGCTAGATATTCCATAATTTCTCAATATAAAATCTACTTTATTTTCTTTTTTGTTATCTATATATCTTTTTCTCATTGTCATATTAAATACTGTTGTTATATCGATATAATTATTATATATTTATTAACCTGTAGATATATAATAATATATAATAATTATGGAAAAGCAGAAAAAAGTAGTTGTAGAATGGTTTTATGCATTAAGGGATGAAATCAGAGAATCTTTCATTTCACTTGAAAGACAATTTTCAAAGGAACCAAAAGTTCAAAAGAAAGTATGGAAACGTTCTGGTGGTGGAGGGGGTGAATCTACTATTATTTATGGGGACGTATTTGAGAAAGTAGGAATAAATGTTTCTGAAGTATATGGCAAGCTTGCAGATTCAGTTATCAATGAAGTTCCTGGTGCAAGTAAAAGTAACGGAGAGTTTTGGGCAAGTGGTATCTCTATAGTATCTCATATGCAGTCGCCTCTTATTCCTGCAGCACACATGAATACAAGGCTAATATCTACTTCACATCAATGGTTTGGTGGAGGTATGGATTTTACACCGATATATTATGATAAGGATGATGATAAATATATTCATACTTCACTCAAGACAGCGTGTGATAAATTTGATTCTGGATATTATGTAAAATTTAAACAACAATGTGACAACTATTTCTTCTTACCGCATAGGCAAGAACCTCGTGGTATAGGTGGTATCTTTTACGATAATCTTAATTCAAATAATTGGAATAAAGATTTCAATTTTACAAAAACGGTTGGTGAAGCGTTTTTAGAAATTCTCTTATATATTATACAGAGACATATAAATAAGTCTTGGACAGAAGAACAACGTGAACATCAACTAATAAAGCGCGGAAGGTATGTAGAATTTAATTTATTATATGATCGTGGTACTAGGTTTGGTTTGATAACTAACGGTAACCCAGATGCACTTATGATGTCAATGCCTCCTTTAGTGAAATGGATTTAAAAGAATGAGTTTAAAGGGATTGAATTTATTGAACGAATTGTGTATAACTTTGTTATTGACTCTTTCGTCTAGTGGTTAGGACACCACCCTTTCACGGTGGTAACACGGGTTCAAATCCCGTAAGAGTCACTTTTCTTTGTGTGAGTTCTTTATATATTAAATATTTTGTAGAACAGTAAGAATTCTTCTTCTTGAGCTTGCTCTATCTTAACATTATATCTACATAACGCTATAAAGCTCAAAAAGGCTTTTTGAAAAATACAGTAAAAACATTATTAGAAAATCTAATATTGAGTAGGGTATGTCGTCACAAGGTACTAGTTGAATAAATGTCAAAAGTTTATATAATGACAGAATTTAAGGGTTAGAAAAGATGGAAAGAGAAATAACACATAGAAGGCATGATATAAGCGACGGATTGTGGAATAAATTAGAAAGTCACTTGCCTGGAAGAAGAGGTAGCTAGGAAGGGGTTGCAAAGGATAATAGGAGATTCATAAATATGGATATTTAGCACCAGTGCACCATGGACCACCTTATTATGGCTATTGGAAGCAGAAAATTTTGCAGGTGTGGCGTGATAAGGAAATATTTATTGAAAATTTTTGTTGATCTTTAGTGGCTATGTTAAAGTACATAAAGCTGGACTTGGAGCAAAAGAAAAAGATCAAATGATTAGCAGGACCAAAAGGGGCAAAGACCGTGGATGCGCATGGTATGCCGGTCAGAATCAGAAGGTTCCAGACATTCAGGCTAACCCAAGACATATGCCTTATAAGCTTACGGTACGAATACGTATTATAGATTTATCAAGAAAATCAAGCATAAGCCCTATAATTCCATCAAAGAGGAACAGGAAAATTCCAAGCAAAATAGACAAGGAGCTATATAAACTTAGGCATAGTACATTTCAAAAATTTAAAGAATGGCGATGCTAAAAATGCACGATCGTATATGGCTTGTCTTTTCCTTGAAGCTTTATTAATGTGAGCCAAAATCTTATGACGACATACCCTAAATGATCCGGTATAAGTCCAAACTACTTTGCTGAATTATTATTACATAGGTAACCAAGCTCTCTATCAGATAGGTCTTCCATAAGCTGTAATAGTAAACATTTAAAAGACGTGCTATCCCTTATAATTAGCTGTAGCCTGCTAAAACTTCTCGTTAGCTGCTGAAAAATCAAATAATTCCTTAAATTTAACGCTGGAGCTTAAGTATTAAAATGAGTTGCTTTAAGCTTTTTAAAATCTTCTTCTGCATGATATGACGATCTAGTTAGTGGGCTGGATGCAACAACTAGAAATCCTTTGGAATAAGCGATATACTTGTAATGATCGAATTCTTCAGGAGTAACATACCTTTCTAGTTTTGCGTGTTGTGCTGTAGGCTGTAAGTATTGACCAATAGTAATGAAATCAACTTCAGCACTACGTAAATCATCCATGACCTGGAATATTTCTTCTTTTGTTTCACCCAAACCGACCATTAGCCCTGACTTTGTAAAAACATTATGGTTAATTTGTTTTACTGTTTTTAATAAGTATAAAGAATGAAAATAACGTGCACGTGGTCTAATTTTTGCATATAACCTTGGCACAGTTTCAATATTGTGATTGTAAACATCTGGCCTAGCAACGGCAATTGCTTCAAATGCACCATGCTTGTTTAAAAAATCCGGTGTTAAAACTTCTATGGTGATTTTATGGTTAATTTTTCTAATTTCTTTTATACATTCTATAAATTGTCCTGCACCTCCATCATCTAAATCATCGCGATCAACTGAAGTGATAACAACATGGTTTAAATTTAACTTCTGCAAGGCTTTCGCAAGATTTTCTGGCTCATGTGGGTCCAATTTTTCAGGAATACCTGTGGTGACATTACAAAATGCACATGCACGAGTACAAATAGAGCCAAGAATCATCACAGTTGCGTGACCTTTGTTCCAACATTCACCTATATTTGGGCAAGCTGCTTCTTCACATACTGTATGTAACTTATGTAGCTTGACAGTGTTGAAAGTTTCCTCAAATACTTTACCACTTGGAGCTTTTACCTTTAACCACTGAGGCTTACACTGCATTTTTTGTTAAAGCTTTTTTTAGGTCCTTCTTGATTTTTTGAGCTTTTTCACTTAGTTTTACCATTCTTGTATTCAATAGAAAAGCATCAAGATCACCTTTATAATCTATAGTCCTTAAAGTCCTTGTTGCTATACGAAACCTAAATTTTTTGTTTAATATATGGCTGTATAACGTAACTTTATGCAAATTTAAACAGAAAGTACGCTTAGTCTTACGATTTGAATGTGATACCTTATTTCCGATAGACTTCTTCCTATTTGTTAGCTCGCAAATCCTACTCACTTTACATACCAGATTACTTTATAACTTCAGGTTACATCATAAAGTAAAAAAGTCAATACTTCTTCTAAATATTTATCTACTACGTAGAGGAACAGTACTGTTTGATTGTAAACCCGCTTAATTCTTGCATATACTCTGCTAGTGTTATCAAACCAATACAAGACATAACACCATACTTTTTATGCCATCCACTAATAATTTTTTAGTAATTAATACTGCTGGTATACATAGAATGTAAGGTCCATCACCGTTTTTTGCTATAATAAACCACTCTATCTCTTTTACATTATCTTTGTTATCTTTATCTTTGTACATCCAGATTACCATCAACTATAATAACATCGTTGCTATAGGCACGATTTGCATAACGTTTTTGTAGTACCTTAGGTAAAGATTGCTGTTCATCAAAAACACTAATAAACATTTATATATATTTTAAGACGAACCTTTAAAGGGTGCATAAACTGCACCCAAGTAAGCCCCTCTAGCCTCACACCTGTTAGGATCTAACAGCCGAGACCCTTAGTAAAATGCCTCATAAATGCTATTTTACTTATCCACAACTTTCATGTTGTAACTAAAATTGATTAAATTATTATTAATACACAAGACTAAACTTTATATAATTAGATTTCTTTTGAAACTAGCAAAAGTGTGAAAGAAGTAGTAGAATAAGAGCTTTAAGGATGGAGAGAATGAAGTACGAAAGAGATCTATTGTTAAAAAGATTGTGAACAGGCTCTAAGAGCCTGTACGCGATCTATAAATATGGTGAGATGAGTATAGTTGAAGTAAGGTGAACTATGAGAAACATATACCCAAGATCATGAAAAATTCGAAAAGATTAGGTTAATTTTAGAAAGCGTACGGAAGAAGAAGAGGAAACCAAGAAAACTTGGAGTTATTTTGTGGTGTGCTGAAAAAGTGGCTGTCAGTGGTGAATGCTGCCAAAAGAGTTTCCAAAATGGCGCAATTGTTACGACTATTTCAAGAAATGGGGTAAAAAACCGAATGAGGATAGAGAAAATGTTCTGGTTAAAAAAAGATTGTGAACAGGCTCTAAGATCTTCTGACTGTTGCAAGAAACGCTATATTTTGACCTATTTGAATCAATTGTGGAGTATTATGTAAGCTAAAATAGGACATGCAATATTAGAGCCTGTTCACAATCTTTTTAACAATAGAAGAGAGAAAGCTAAAACAACCATTTGCAGGCTAGTATTAAGCGTTCTTTCACAGTTTTTCCATAGCCTCCTACATTCATCTAGCCAGGCAAAAGACCTCTCTACAACCCACCTTTTTGGCAATACCACAAATAAATGTAGCTCACTGCGCTTTAGCAGTTGCACCAATAATTGTCTTTATTTGAGTTGCAAAACTTTCTCCTGTATAACCTGTATCAATCCCGAACTTTGGAAAGATTTTTTCTTGTCTACAAACCATTTCTACAGCAGTTAGCTCTAGTAATATAAATTGCATGCAGCAAACCTTGTGTATCGACTGCAATATGGCGCTTTATTCCTGAAATCTTCTTCTTGCCCGCATCATAACCTTTTTCTCCAGCAGTATCAGTATTTTTCACAGTCTGAGCGTCAATTATGCAGAAACTTGTTTTGATCAACGTACCTCTCCAACCAATTTTTTTAAGACGATTTCCAGAATACTTTCTCTATCTTCGTTCGGTCCATTTCTTGAAATAGTCGTAACAATTGCGCCATTTTGGAAACTCTTTTGGCAGCATCCGCCGCCACAGCCATTTTTTAGTACATATAGTACTAAATCCAGTTTTCTTGGCTTCGTCTTCTTTCGTGCGCTTTCCAAAATTGGCTTAATCTTTTTGAATTTTTCACAATCTTGGGTATATGTTTCTCATAATTTACCTTATCTCAACTACACGTATCTTATTATATTTATAGATCGCGTACAGGCTCTAATGTATGGCTTAATTCCTAAAAGTTTAAATAATGTACTAGGAATGTTAGATACATAAGAAGTTAGCAAAATGAGTTCCGAAAGAGAATAAGTAAAACAAAAAATGGAGCAATAATTTGCTCCATTTTTTGTTTATTGTTTTTTTACTAGAAGTCTCCCATTCCTCCTCCCATAGGAGCAGCAGGACTATTATTCTTTTCAGGAATATCGACTATCATAGATTCAGTTGTGATGAGTAAACTCGCAACAGATACAGCTATTTCAAAAGCAATACGTACTACTTTTGCTGGATCAATTACACCAGCTGTAAATCCATTAGCATAATTCATAGCTTCAACATTGTATATAAGTTCCTTATCATTTTGTTTAAGCAAATAATCAATGATTACAGCAGGTTCAAGACCGGCATTCTTTACCAACCTTCTGATTGGAGCACTAAGAACCTTTTTGATAACATTAATACCTATTTGTTCTTCATCGCTACTACCTTTCAACTTTTCAAGTGCAGTCACAGCGTAGAGCAAAGCCACCCCACCACCAGGTACTATACCCTCTTCTAAAGCAGCCCTAGTAGCATGCAATGCATCCTCAGCTCTATCCTTACGTTCTTTAGCCTCTACCTCTGTTGCACCTCCAATTTTAATCACTGCAACACCACCTGCCAGTTTTGCTAAACGTTCTCTAAGCTTTTCTTTATCATAATCAGATGTTGAAGCTTCAATCTGAGCATGAATTTGTGCTATTCTTTTCTCTACTGCATCAGAATTACTATTTTCATTAGAAATTATAGTATCTTCTTTAGTGATTGTAACCTTTCTTGCAGTACCAAGATCTGTAAGAGGTACATCTTCCATCTTTACCCCTATTTCATCTTTTATAACATATTTAGCACCAGTTAAGATTGCGATATCTTCAAGTATCTCCTTTCTTCGATCCCCAAAACCTGGAGCTTTTATTGCAGCAATCTTTAAACCACCGCGTAATTTATTGAAAACTAGTGTAGTTAGTGCTTCACCTTCGACATCTTCTGCAATAATGAGCAACGGCCTACCAGATTTTACTACACCTTCAAGAATAGGTAATAAAGGTTGTATAGTACTTAATTTTTTCTCTGTAATGAAAATATATGGATCATCAAATTCAACAGTAGGTTGTTTCGTTGATTGATCACTATTTGTTACAAAATAATGAGAAATATAACCACGATCTTGCTTCATACCAAGAGTAAAATCAAGTTCTAATGCTTTAGAACTTTTACCTTCCTCTACAGTAATTACCCCTTCTTTGCCAACCTTTTTTACAGCATCAGCAATAATACTACCTATTTCTTTGTCACCATTCGCAGAAATAGTAGCAACTTGTTTCACTTCTTCAGTTTTATCTGAAGAAATTATACGAGACATTGATCTTATTTCTTGCAGTACAAGATCTTTTGCTTTTAGCATCCCATTTTTAATCGCCACACGATCGGTACCAGCAGCAATCGGCTTTAAAGCTTCCATAATTATGTTGCTAGTTAATATGGAACACGTTGTTGTCCCATCACCAACCTTATCATTACATTGAGAACAACTTTGAGCAAATATACCTGCTATTGCAGAATGTAATGGTTCCTCTGGCTTTATGTTTTTCATTACCTTATAACCATCCTTTGTAACCTCTGGACTACCGTAAGGCTTACTCACACCTACTGTTAGTCCTTTCGGTCCACTAGTTATCCCTACAGTGGAATCCACTATTGATGCCACTTCACAAACTGCTTTTTGCATTTGCTCAGCATGTACTACTGTATTAGCCATATTTTATCACCTCTTAAAAATCCAAAATTAACAAATTAAATATTATTCTATTATAACGGCAAGTATTTCAGACTCTTTCATAACAATAAATTTCTCATCATTATGTTCGAGCTCACTGCCACCCCATTGACGGTAAAATACTATATCACCAACCTTCACTTTTAAAGGTATACATGCACCGTCTGAACCCCGTGTACCTTCACCAACAACCACTACTTTACCTTTAGTTGGCTTTTTTTCTGAACTTGGTGGAATCACAATACTACCTTGCTTTTCCTCAACAATTGGCTGAATGAGCACATTGTCATACAATACCTTTATGTTTACTTTCAACATTGACTCTCCTCTACATAAATTATCTAAGGTCTTATATATATACTTATTAGTTGAATTTCAAGATCTAGAACACATATAAGCTCAATAAACTTTGGATCTTTTGCAAAATAGGATTTGATTAATATATGCTAATAGTTTTACAGTTGAAGATTTATAAGAGCTTGTACGCGATCTATGAATATAGTAAGATAAGTGTAGTTGAAATAAGGTAAATTATGAGAAACATATACCCAAGGTCGTGAAAAATTCGAAAAGATTAGGCCAGTTTTAGAAAGCGCGTGAAAGAAGACGAAGCCAAGAAAACTGGGAATTATTTTGTGGCGTGCTGAAAAAGCGGCTGGCTGTCAGTGGCGAATGCTGCCAAAAGAGTTTCTAAAATGGCGCAATTGTTACGACTATTTCAAGAAATGGACCGAATGAAGAGAGAGAAAGTATTCTGGAAATCGTTTTAAAAAAAATTGGTTGGAGAGGTCCATTGACCAAAACAAGTTTCTGCATAATTGACGCTCAGAGTGTGAAAAATACTGATGCTGCTGAAGAAAGAGGTTATGATGCAGTCAAGAAGATTTCAGGAATAAAGTGCCATATTGCAGTAGATACACAAGAGACCCTCTGCAAAGCTACAACAAAATAAATGAAAAGAAATAAATAAGGGAGTAGAATATTATTTTTAAAATAAAAATATGGCAATGAATTACAAAGAAGTAGTAAAAAGACCGCATAATAGCTGGTCTCGTGAATCTAAAACATGGTTTTTAGCTAATTCTACTTTTGGACTACTCCATACTCAAAATACTTCGCAGTGCTTTGCAGAGGATCTAAAGTCATTTGCCTGGAAGAAGGGGTAGATGGGGAGGAATTGCAAATGATATCATAAATTCAGTAATGAGGTTATAGCATTTTCCACAATAGTCCGAAGATCTAATTTCCCTGATCCAAAGCCTGCATTGCTTGTTTCCTTAAAGCGTCTGGTGACTTTTTCTCCTTCATTATCCTATCTCATTCAGATCTTTAATGAAAGGGTTATAAATCAAAAAATTAAACTAACACTTCAACTTTTTACTTAAAATTGAGTTCACTATATCAGGGTTAGCTTTGCCTTTGGTAAGTTTCATCACTTCACCAACAAAAAATCCATATAATTTTGTTTTACCATTCTGATATTCTTCAACTTTGTCATGGTTGTTCCCGATGACTTTATCTATTACTATTGATATCTGTTTTTCATCAGTAATCTGCCTCAAATTCTGTTCATCTATAATTACAGCAGCGGGCTTGCCAGTTTCAAACATAATGTCAAAAATTTGCTTACCAAGTTTTGCAGAAATCGTTTCATCATTGATGAAATCTAAAAGTTCAGATAATGCACTTGCTTTAATTGGAGAATCTACAATATCTATATTTGCTTTATTTAAACGTCCAAAAAGCTCAACTGTAAGCCATGTAACAGCAGTTTTAGGATTATGCTTTTGTATTAACCTTTCAAAATAATCGGCTATTACTTTATCAGAGATAATAACATCAGCATCATACTCATTGATACCAAGTCTTTCAATATAATTTATTTTTTTTTGCTCTGGAAGTTCAGGTAAAGATAACGATATGAGATCAATCTTGTCTTGAGTAATCATAACAGGTAATAAGTCAGGCTCTGGAAAATACCGATAATCACTTGCATCCTCTTTATTGCGCATTACTTTTGTCTTTCCAGAAGAAACGTCAAACAGTAGCGTATCTTGATTTAATATTTCTCCATTTTCTAAAATTTTAATTTGCCTATTTATCTCATAATCTATGGCTTGTACAATATAACGAATCGAATTAAGATTCTTAATTTCACAACGAGTACCTAATTCGTTACTACCCTTTTTACACACTGAAACATTTGCATCGCAACGTAGTGAACCTTTTTCCATATCCCCATCACATGAGCCAACATAGCGTAAGATCTGTCTTAATTTTCTCATAAATTCTGCAGCTTCTTCAGATGACCTCAAATCTGGTTGTGAAACGATTTCCATTAATGCAACACCAGCCCTGTTTAAATCTATATATGTCTTACTATCACCATGAATACTCTTACCCGTATCTTGTTCTAGATGGATTTTGACAATCCTAATCTCACGTGTACCGTTATTAATAAGGAGTTTAGCATCTTTCACTATAGGCTCAAAAAACTGTGTAATCTGATAACCTTGCGGCAAATCAGGATAAAAATAATTTTTTCTGTCAAAATAAGAACAGTTATTAATTTTGCCTGATAATGCCAATCCTGTACGTATTGCTTGCTCTACACAATAGTAATTGAGTAACGGCAACGTACCTGGCATAGCTGCATCTACTAATGAAACTTGAGTATTATGTTCTGTACCAAACTCAGTTGATGCATGAGAAAATAGTTTTGTTTTAGAAGAAATTTGGGCATGAACTTCAAGCCCAATGACTGCTTCCCAATTTCTTATAACCATAAATTTTATACATCTAAACTATATAAAACGTTTAACTTTCTAAACTATCGTTTAACTTTAATAACTATATAAAATAAAATGACAAAAAACAATCAAAGAAATTTACATTTTAGTTGTTTGACGTATAATCCATCTTGATTTTGATGTATAATATATGTTATGAAGATAGTAATAGGCAACACAAGCAGAGCAATTGGCAAATTAGTGGCTTGTGACCTTAGCGTGCAGGCATCTACTGTGAAAGCTTCTAAGTTTGCTGATAGTGAAACAAATCTAGAGATCGAGAATAATTTATCTAATGAAGAAGTTTACATAATACATTCTACCTCTTTTCCTGTGAATGATAATGTTATAGAGCTTTTGCTGACAATTGATGCAGTTAAAAGAATGGGGCCAGAGAAGATAATAACGATCATTCCTTATTATGGCTATAGTAGGTATGATAGAGTATTTGAAAATGATGGAATGCGTTCTGCGTTGAATGCAAAGTTAATTGCAAATTTAATTGAAACTGCAGGTGCAGACCAAATGGCAGTAATTGAGTTTCACGCGAGCCAAATTGAAGGGTTTTTTAACATACCAGTGGCTAATTTGAGTTGTCTTGAAATATTCTCTGATTCTACACAAATACAGAATTTTATACAAACACAAAATTTAGTTGTTGTTGCACCTGATATTGGAGCAGTAAAAAGGGCACGTGCGTTTGCAAAAATTTTAGAAGAAAAATACGGTATTGGAACACTCAGTGATAGAATTGTTGTAATAGATAAATATAGAGACAGAGTAAACACACCGCATGTTATGAATGTAATAGGTGAAGTCAAAGATAAAAATTGTGTTATTGTTGATGATATAATCGATTCAGGCAGCACATTATGTAATGCAGCATCTGAGTTAAAAAATCGTGGGGCAAATTCTGTAGTTGCGTGTATAGCACATGGAATACTTTCAAGTAACGCAATTGAAAAAGTTTCTTTATCTAATCTAGATAAATTAATTATCACAGACACTGTACCACTAAAGCTTGGTAAAGTTGATAAGATAGAGGTTGTTTCAGTTGCTAGTATTTTAACAAAATTTATTCAAAGGAGATAATGATGCAGACTAAATCAACAGAAGATATAATTATCTCACTAATAAAATTTACCAGTCAAAGAAAAATCACAATTACAAAAGAAGAGGTACTTAAAATTGCACAGCTTGTAAGAATTAGGTTAACAGATGATGAAATTCAATATTTCTCTAAAGAGCTAACCATGTTAGATTGGATACATAACATTTTATCAAAAGTAAATACTGAAAACGTTTTTCCTATACGTTATGGTAGCATTGATACAAGTACCCATGTACGAGAGGATGTGGTTAATTCTTACAACATTAAGCAAGAAATATTGTCTAATACAAAATCTGAGCATGGATATTTTGTAGTACCAAAAGTTATTAACGATTAATCTATTTGCTGCTCTGTTAGGCATTTCTGTTCTGCAAACTTTACATCTTATATATTCTTTGGCGTTTTCTACACTTTTATTTGTTCAATTGACTACTTATAGCTCTTTTATTAAAGATCAGAACGAGATAGGATAAGGTAGGAGAAAATATCAGCAGAAGCTTTAAGGAAAAAAGCAATGCAGGTTTTGGATGAGGGCAAAAAGTAAAACAACAGTAACGAAAAGGTTCAAAGTAGGCATGAGGATCAGAAAGGACATTTCCATATTCAGATCTTTTTGTCAAGCTGCAGATTCTGGTTTCATATTAGATGTCCGGGCTATTGCAAGAAATTCCATACAATAATTCTTGTTCAGCTTAAAAAAGTACTGAAGAATCATCAATAAAAAAGTGAATGCATTATTCAAGTTAAGCCAAATCATCAAGTACTGAATGATATATTTCTACTTTATATTTTGATCTTAAATAGTTGACTAACTGCTCTTCTAATGACAACATAACACGTCTTCCTGTATCTAAAGCATTTAGTTTACCTTCTGACAACAATTGCATTTTTTTCAATACACCTATTATTATTTCGTTGTTGTACCGTATAGGATGTGTTACTGAATCGATCATTTTCATATTGAAAATTTCTTCTATAAAACCTGCAGGATAGTTACTACTATTACGGTATATTTGCTGTGCTTTAATTAACTTTATTCCTTTTATTTCTTCTATATCAAGCTGACTTTTTAATTGATTTACAACTTGAATACCAATTTCATCAAGCTTTTTTGCTATAAATTTATTGCGCCAAAGCTGTAGTACCGATGGTTTACTTTCTTCAAAACTTTGTGATTTTGATGGAATAATGTTAATGATCTTTGCGTTTACAATGAATGTGTTTGTGTAACTAAAATATTTTTGCGAGTCTTGATTACGAGAAAAAATAAAGGAAATAATATCATTCAACCCTTCTATATGATTACCACTTTGATCCATTCCATCAGCACTCACTGGTCCAATTGTATGTACTGGGATACCATATTCATTAGATATATCTTCAATAGTTGCACCGGCATATATTTTATAATTTGCTTGATTAATAAAGTCATTAGATTGTTCAAAAGATCTCTGCTTCGTTAATGCTGATCTAATCTTTTCTTTTACATCAGATAAGTCTTTATCCGATATTTGATGTATATTGTCAATTTTAATCAGATGCCAACCAAAATTGCTTTGAAGAACTTCACTTATTTCACCTTCTTTAAGAGAAAAAACTTTTTCTCTCATATTTTCAGGTAAAAAGTCTCTTGTTATGTTTTGTATCTTAATATCTTGAGGTTGTGATATTTGTTCAAAACCTGTTTCACCACTTTCAACTGCTTTTTTTGTCTTCTCAGCTTCTTCTTTTGTAGAGAAGATTAAATTCAGTATATCTCTCTGATCCCTTAAAACTTGATCATCAATTATTTTTTCAACTTCTGTATCAGAAATGCTCACACGATCTTCAAAATATTTTGGACTTATAGCAATATATTGTGCAGTTCTGTATTCTGGATAGTTAAAGCTGGATTTATTTTGTTCATATAAGTCACGCAGATCTTTTTCATCAGGTTCAGGTATATCACTAACTGCATCCTGAGTGATTTTTACAATATCAACTATTCTTGTATGGTAGCGGTAATTATATATTTGCTCATCAACCTGTGTACCAAAAGTTATAGGATAATTATCTTTAAATATAACATTTTTAAACATTGATGCAGATAAAGATTGCTTGATTTT
The DNA here is from genome assembly GCA_022836975.1 of Wolbachia sp. GTDB lineage: Bacteria > Pseudomonadota > Alphaproteobacteria > Rickettsiales > Anaplasmataceae > Wolbachia. The sequence continues at coordinate 15,641 of JAIXMJ010000005.1, read as the reverse complement.
CAATATATATTCATCCTCTGTCATATTTAACCTATCTAGCGTGGTGTGAAATATCTTTTTATCAAATCCACCTTTATCATTCTGGAAAAACTTTGTGTTTTTAATATGTTCTTTAACTGATTCTTCTCCAACCTCTAACCCTAAGTCATGAATTAAATTAAATAATAATTTCTGATTGATCAGCTCATCAAGTAAATTACTTTTCAACGTTTTACGTTCTTCGTCACTCGAAACTTTATCACTATAGTTTTGGTAGAAAAATTTATATTCATTCAGTGAAATAATCTCATTACCAACTTTAGCAATAATTTTCTCGTTGTTGTTATTATCCAAAAAAAAGTTGCTGATCCCTACAAAAATTAATAAAAAAGCCAGAAGGATAGCACCTGCTTTAATGCAAAAATTTTTAATATTCATTATATAATAATATGTGCTACTTTAAAATCATACTACTATAAGATAACACTCCTATGAAATAATACTACTATAAAATTAATAGCGAGCTACTCATTTATTTGATCATTTAACCAATCTCTTATTTCTTTCAATAAGCTCTTAGAATCATCTATGAACTCTTTATTAGCATTCAATTCTTTTTGTGCTCCTTTAATCGTGTAACCTTTATCATATAAGATATGTTTTATTTTTTTTATAGTTTCTATACATTTTTTATCATACAATCTTCTACCTTTACATTTTACAGGCTTGATTTGGCTAAATTGACTTTCCCAAAATCTTAAAACATGTTGCTCTAAATTTAGTCGACCAGCAACTTCTCCAATGGTATAAAGTAGTTTTTCTTTGTTCATTAATTAATTAACTCTTTTATCACCTTTGAAGGCCTAAAAGAAATTGATTTTCTTGCCTTAATCACTACCCTTTGTGAAGTATTTGGAATATTTCCAGGCCTTTCTTTTTTGTGCTTAACTATAAACGTGCCGAATGACGATATTTTTACTATTCCATCTTTTGCTAAATGTATCTTTATCTCGTCTAATATATTATTTATTATTAAGTGAATTTCGTCTTTTGGTAATCCTATTTCTTGACTGATTTTTTCTACTATTTTTATTTTTGTTACTGTGGTTGCCATAATGTATAATAAACGTATAATATTGATACTAATTACTTATTAAACAATGTCTACCTTTGGTTTGTGTTTTGAGGTGTAGTCATGGCTGTTATGCCAGATAAATGGATAAGAGAGCAAGCAGAAAGCTTGCATATGATAGAGCCTTTTGTTGATAGCAAAAACAGTAAGGGTGTTATATCTTTTGGATTATCATCATATGGGTATGATGCAAGGGTAGGGGATGAGTTTAAGATTTTTACTAATGTAAACTCAGAAGTGGTAGACCCAAAGAACTTCTCTATTAATAGTTTTGTGGATAGGAAGACAGATGTATGTATCATTCCGCCAAATAGTTTTGTGCTTGCTAGTACAGTTGAATATTTTCGCATACCTAGAGGTATTTTAGTTATTTGTGTAGGTAAATCTACCTATGCAAGGTGTGGAATTATAGTAAATGTTACACCTCTTGAGCCTGAATGGGAAGGTCATGTTACATTGGAATTTTCAAATACTACACCACTTCCTGCAAAGATTTATGCAAACGAAGGGGCATGCCAGTTTCTATTCTTAAATGGCGAAGGTGAATGCGAAAAATCGTATGATGATCTGAAAGGAAAATATATGAAACAATATGGTATCACTTTACCATTAGTTGTTGATTAAAAATTCTTATAATGTTAATACAACAGTACCATGAAAAATATAAGAAATTTTGCAATTATAGCTCATATAGATCACGGAAAGTCCACATTAGCTGATCGATTAATAGAGGAATGTCGTGGTTTAGAAGCACGAGAGATGGTTGATCAAATTCTTGACTCTATGGATATAGAACGTGAACGTGGTATTACCATTAAAGCACAAACTGTTAGATTAAATTATGTGGCCAAAGATGGTAGTAAATACTGCTTAAATCTTATAGATACTCCTGGTCACGTTGATTTTTCATACGAAGTAAGCCGTAGTTTAGCTGCATGCGAAGGTTCTCTGTTGGTTATTGACAGTAGTCAAGGTGTAGAAGCACAAACTCTTGCAAATGTCTATAAGGCACTTGAAAATGACCATGAAATAGTAGTAGTAATGAATAAAATCGATCTTCCATCTGCAGACCCAGAAACAGTGAAGATTCAAGTCCAAAAGATAATTGGTATTGATGCAAGTGAAGCAGTACTTTTATCAGCTAAAACTGGTTATGGTATAAGTGATGTATTAGAAGCGATAGTAAATCGTCTTCCAGCTCCAGGCGGGGATGTAAATGCACTGCTGCAAGCAATTTTAGTTGATAGTTGGTATGATCCTTACTTAGGAGTAGTAATCCTGGTACGTATTAAGAATGGAGTACTAAGAAAGGGTATGAGGATCATTATGATGTCTAATAATTCTAAATATCAAGTGGATAACATAGGGGTTTTTACTCCTAAGAAGGTAATGACTGACGAGCTCTCTGCTGGAGAGGTTGGTTTTATCACTGCAGCAATAAAAAAAGTAGCAGATTGTAAAGTTGGTGACACTATTACTGAAGAAAAAAGGCCTTGCATCAAAGCATTGCCAGGATTTAAAGAAGTACATCCTGTAGTATTTTGTAGTATTTTTCCTAATAATACTGATGATTTCAAATATTTGAGAGAAGCATTAGAAAAATTACATTTAAACGACGCTAGTTTTACTTTTGAACCTGAAACTTCGAATGCGCTTGGATATGGATTTCGTTGTGGTTTTTTAGGAATGTTACATCTTGAGGTAATACAAGAGAGGCTTGAACGAGAGTTCGACCTTGATCTTACAGCGACTGCACCAAGTGTTATATATAAGATAACTACGTGTAACGGTAAGGTTATTAATATTCATAATCCTAGCGACGTGCCAGATCTCACATACATTGAAACCGTTGAGGAACCATGGATTACTGCAACTATAATGGTTCCAGGAGAATATTTAGGTGAAGTGTTGTCACTGTGTGAAGAGAGGAGGGGAGAGCAAGACGATTTATCATATACAACAACAGCGCTGTTGAAATACAAATTACCATTATCTGAAGTTGTTTTTGATTTTTATGATCGTTTAAAGTCCATCTCAAAAGGGTATGCGAGCCTAGATTGGGAAATTTCTTGTTACAAAATCAGTGAAATAGATAAATTGAATTTTTTAATTAATGGAGAACCAGTAGATGCATTGGCATGTATAGTACATAAAAGCAGGGCAGTAAAAAGAGGTCGTGAAATATGTACACGTCTCAAGGATTTAATACCACGTCAGCAATATAAGATTGCAATTCAAGCATCAATTGGTAGTAAAATCATTGCTAGGGAAACAATTAATCCGTATAGAAAAGATGTAACTGCTAAATTATATGGTGGAGATGTGACACGGAAAATGAAGTTATTAGAAAAGCAAAAAAAGGGGAAGAAAAGATTGCATTCGATAGGAAATGTGAATATTCCACAAAGTGTATTCATTCAAGCATTGAAAATTATTGATTAATTAGGTATATCAAACCAAAATGGCTTGCAATTATATAATAATTTTATTATTATAAGGCAAGTTTTGTAATTATTTAAGGTAAAAATATGTTAGGGCTGGATCCAGATCTATATTATGATGTATTGGAAGCAATAGAAAATTATAGTCAAAACAATCGAAGCTTTGTTTTGTGTTTAGAAGAAGTAAAGGGTACTCATCTACCAAAAGACCAACATCATGTGTCCGATATGATAGATTGTTTGAAAACATATGGAACAACAATTACAGAGCGAGGGTTTAATGACGTAAATGCTGCGGTTGATGGGTGTGCAAAAGTACTTGACCTACTAAAATCTTGTGAAAATTGGATAAAAGCACTACCGGAATCTGACGATGATATAAGCTATATGATTTCGTACTTTATGGATTACGTGGCTCCTTACAACAATTAAGTAAGGTTCTCACAAAGTATCAAGACGAACTGTTGGACAATAAAGTGTATGCACAGTGGTATACAGAGTTTAAAAAGTTTAAAAAAGGACAGGGGTGCGCAAGCCCTACACACAGATCTAATAATGATGAGATAAGCCAATCTAAAAATAGAAACGATAAAGGCAATAATCAAGATAACCCTGTGGTTAATGGATCAAATAATACTTTAATACTTCAAAAAAAATCTAGGGTATGTCGTCGCAAGATACTAGTTGAATAGGTGTCAAAAGTGTATATAATAAAGGATTTGAGGGTTAGCAAAAGATGGATACAAAATTAAGTCATAGAAGGCATGATATAAGCGACAAATTGTGGTATAAATTAGAAAGCCACTTACCTGGTAGAAGAGGTCAGTGGGGAGGAATAGCAAAGGATAATAGAACATTTATAAATGCAGTAATGTGGATATTTAGGACTGGTGCACCATGGACCACCTGATTATGGCCATTGGAAGCAGGAGGTTTTGTAGGTGGCGTGATATTTATTAAAAATTTTTATTGATCTTGAGTGGTTATGTTAAAGTATATAAAGCTGGACTTGGAGTAAAAGAAAAAGATCAAATGATTAGTAGGACAAAATGGGCAAAGGCCGTGGATGCACATGGTATGCCGGTCAGAATCAGAAGGTTCCAGAAATGATTGTACTCAGGCTGATAAATTAACCCAAGACATAGGCCTTATAAGCTTACGACACGAATGTATTATAGATTTAGCAAGAAAATCAAGCAGCCCTGTAATTCCACCAAAGAGGAACAGGAAAATTCCAAGAAAAATAGACAAGGAGCTATATAAACTTAGGCATAATACATTTCAAAAATTTAAAGAATGGCGATGCTAAAAATGCACGATCATGTATGGCTAGCCTTTCCCTTAAAGCTTTGTTAATGTGGGCCAAAATCTTATGACGACATATCCTAAAAGAAAATAAAAAGAATTGCCATGAGGTTTGGTAAGCTTAACTCTTCTTTGGGTTCATTGCTATTGCTAAACTTTATAAATTATTTTGTTAATAATGCTATATCCAAATAATAGAATATGCAGACCTCTTGTGCAAAGCTCACAACTAAAATTCCTAAACCGCAAAACTCCTGACTTTGTTATACAAAATATCCCATAAAAAATTCAACTATTAATTGAATCACACATTTTATCACATAAAAGTTTACTTAATTCTTAGCACGCTAAAATCTGCTACTAAGTGAAAGATAGAAATTACTTTATTTAACAGAGATAGTCTATTTTCCCTTAGTTCATTAGAGTCACAATTAATTTTCACGTTGTCCATAAACTGACTTATAGGTGGTAAAAAGTTGACAAGCTCATCAAGCGCAGCCTTAAAATTATTGTTTTTCATTACTCGTCTGATATTTTTGTAAGCATATGTAGAACAATTTGATAGCTCAATTTCTTTATCTTCAACTAAAAGTTTTTTACTATAAAACTTTCCACGATTGCTTTTGTCACCCTTTATCGCTTTATTCACTATATTGTTAACTCTTTTATATATATTATGAATTTGTCTACCTTCTGATACGTTGAGATAATCATTTAATATACCTATCTGCTCTTTAGCTGCCAGCAAATCACTAACATCCTCTTTACACAATATTGAGTCTACAAGATCTGATTTAACATATTCTTTCTTTGCTATTGTTTTAAATCTCTCTAAAAGAAAATTAAATACTAATTGTTTCTTGTTAGCAGGTATGGTGCTTGAATATAATGAAGTGGATTTGTCTATTAATAGCTTAATAGGAATATGCAAATTATTTTCAAGTATTGTTCTAATAATGCCGATAGACATCCTACGTAAACCAAACTGATCATAAGATCCTGAAATTTTTTCTCCTGCTGTAATAAAACCAACCAAGCTGTCCATTTTATCTGCAATAGATACAGCAATTGCTGATGGTGATTTAGGACATTCTTGCTCTTGGCCTATAGGTTTATAATGTTCTGTAATAGATTCCACTACTTCTTCGTCTTCTTGAGCATAATGTCCACCGATTACTCCTTGTAATTCTGGAAATTCTCGTACTATTGATGTGGCTAAATCAGCTTTAGCTAAGTATGCAGTGCGTTCTACCTTAATTAATGAAGCATGAGGAATCCATATAGCTATGTATTTTGATAAAGCAGTAATACGTTTAACCTTTCCTTTAACACTACCAAGAGATGCATGAAATAATATTGAGTCTAATTTATTAACATAGTAATCTAACGTATGTTTCTTATCCTGAGACATTAGAAATTGAGCATCATCAAGGCGTGCTTCTAGTATTTTTTCATATCCTTGGATTACCCTATTATTTTTCACATTAACAACTGTTGCAAAATGAGAAATCTTATGTCCATTACCCAAAGCAAGATACTTCTGTTGCGTATTTATTATACTTAATACTACTTCTTTAGGTAACTCTACAGATTTGTCTTGATTCACTTTACCAAATAAAACAATTGGCCATTCTACTAATCCTGTTAATTCATTTAACAAATATTCATTTTTTTCAAGCTGTAAGTTATGATTACGCGTAAACTCATCAATTTGATCTAATATATATTGTTTACGTTTAACTTGATTAAGCATTACATTATTTTCTTCTAATGTTTTAAAGTAATCCGTAGCTGATTCGATAACTAATAATTTATTTTGTGACAGAAATCGATGACCGGAGGTGATGTTAGATGCAATGATGCCAGCAAAAGAAACGGGGATTATTTCATCATTTAACATACATAAAATGTTTCTTATAGGTCTGACCCATCTTTCCTTTTTTTCTCCCCATCTCATGCTTTTGGGCCAAGAGAAGTTTTTGAGCATTTCTTCTAGTTGATTCTTTATAAATGCTTTAATATCAAAAGAATCTGGATCTTTCTTAACAAAATAAGAACTCTCACCATTTATTTCACGAATCAGCAGATCTTCTTTACTTCTTTTATTCTTTTTCAAAAAACCTTCCAGAGCATCTTGCCCTGCTTTAATATTTGGACCTTTAACTTCAGTACTTTTTAATAATAAAACTTCTATACCTTTAACAAATAGAACAATACGCCTGGCTGTTATATAAACTTCTATGGATTTAGACCTGATATTATTCTTATTGAAATTAGCAGCGATATAATTCTTTACTTGAGTGACAGCTAAACTCTGCATACTTGGTGGTATTTCTTCTGATAAACACTCAAATAGTAGTTGTGATGGCATAACCTATTTATTTATATATGTTATACAAGATTTTTTTACTAATTCTCTCACTCGACCAATATATGCTGTACGTTCATTTACTCCAAGTACACCACGTGCGTCAAGTAAATTAAGCATGTGACTAGCCTTGATACACTGATCATAAGCTGCTAGTGGCATTTTCTTTGCAATAAGAAATCTACATAGTTTTTCTGTGTCTTCAAAATGTTGTTGCAACATTTGTGTATCATAATATTCCAAAGCTAAATGAGACAATTCATATTCTCTTTCTTTGAAAATATCCCCATAAGTTACACCATTATTGTCCCACACAATTTCATAAACGTTATTTACATCCTGTATGCACATAGCTAGACGTTCTAACCCGTATGCAATTTCTCCTGGAATTATACTACAATCAATGCCACCAACCTGCTGTATGTATGTAAACTGTGTAATTTCCATACCATTACATACAACTTCCCATCCAAGACCACATGCACCAACGCTTGGGTTTTCCCAATCATCTTCAACAAACTTAATATCATAGTCTCTGGTTGACATACCAACTGTTTCTAGACTAGCAAGGTAAAGTTCTTGTAAATCTTTAGTAGAAGGTTTAATAATAACCTGGTATTGATGATGCTGGTACAAGCGATTAGGGTTATCCCCGTAACGTCCATCTGCAGGTCTGATTACTTGCTGCAAGTAAGCAATTTTTGTTGGTTTTATATCGATTGATGAAATAATTGTAGCAGGGTGTAATGTTCCAGCACCAACTTCAGACGTATAAGGATACAATATGGTACATCCATTTCTAGACCAAAAGCTTTGTAAGTTTTCTATTATACTTTGTAAATTCACATTCTAAATATTTATTCTGAGAAAACACTACATAAATAATAGATAAATGTCAATATGTCATTATATGTATACTGCATTACTAGATTATTCAGATACATCGTATCATGCATGTTTAAATTACACAATATAAATGCTGTTAAATATAATAGAGCCACTGAATAAAATGTGTAAATGATACCTTCAAGTGTGATTGATATTGTATTATTATAGCTTAACTGGAGCGAACTTATTGGCCATGGCTTTATCACTTCTACCACATTAAAAAATACAAATGGTATAACAAAAAAAAATACGAGATGCATAAAATCATTGAACCAGAATGGACATTGCAACATATGCTTACATATTCCCCAATACAACCTATTAATAACAGCGTGAATCGATGCTATTGCTGGCATCGACAATGCTACGGTTAGTACTTGCCCTGATGCTATATGTATTACTATGTTTTCGCTACTATTTGCTGAAGGATCTTGAGCATGAAAAACAAAGATTCCTATTATCTGTATAATGAACATCACTATCGCTATTCTCATAAAAATTATGGCAATCAGTACAACAGCATCAGGAACGGAAATTATACTTAATAAATGTTTTCCTTTTACTGTAAGAATAAAAGTAACATCAATTGCAAACAATGCTAAAAAAGAAGACCAATGACTTTGCCAGCTTGGTAAGAATCCTATTCCTAGGAAGGAGCTCACTGTTTTTCCAGGAAAAACCTTTCCTAACATCTGTCCAAAAACTACTGACAATTTTCCCATATAAGTCTCCTTATAAATTATAAACTCCTAACATGTTACACTGAACACAGTTAAAAATCAAATCTGCTTAACTTTAAAAATATATCTGTTGCAGAAAATATTAATCTTGCACACACTTGTTAATCGCATGTTGCTTGATTCATTTTAACTTATACTACTTTTTAGTGTTTACGCTAAACATTTTATGTGTCTTATAAAATTTTAATATAAGAAGCAGTGTATCATACATCAAATAATGTAGAGTGTTTGTTTGTACCAAGCTGCAAGAAAGTTTTGACTAATTTAAAAGGTGATGTAGCATTAATAGCTGTAAGATTTAAGTAGAGTGATATGACTAAAACTTTATTATTCGTGTTTTCATTAATTTCAGCTGTAATAATATCAGTAATTCTTGGAATTACTATCTTAGGGACGAAAGCTATACACACTATTCAGGCTATTAAGACTGTTGGGAAAACGGAGAAGGCGTATGTTCTAGACAAAGTATCTGATAAACATGTAGAACAAGTTCTCTACGATTATATAGACAAAAATATTGATAAAATTGTAGAAAGAATCATAGAAAACATGCGTGGAAAAGGTAATGAAGAAAACAAAATTGCACGCTATAAAGATTTAATATTTGATTTTAGCTATCCTCATACTGGTAATGAAAATGGTCAGGTTGTAGTAGCAGGCTTCTTTGACTATTCATGTGGGTATTGTAAACTAGTAAAGGACCATATAAAACAACTAATTAATGATAATAAAATTAAATATATTTTTAGAGATGTGCCAATACTAGGGGATGTCTCCTTGAAAGTAGCAAAAAGTGCACTAGCAGTCTACTTCATTGATGAATCAAAATACTTTGATTTTCATTATGCAGCTTTGGACAGTAAATCAACGTTATCAGATAGTGATATTTTAAAGGTTGTAAAGAATGTAGGAATTACTGAAGACGAGTTTAACTATTCAATGGAAAATAATAAAGAAAAAATTGAGGAGATGTTAAATAACAGTACGCGCTTAGTAACAGACTTAGGTGCAGGTGGTGTGCCTTTTATAATAATAGGGAACGATTTATTTGTTGGAGTAACTGATTTAAGCATATTGCGTAAAGCAGTTGATAAACAGCTTGCAGCTATAAATCACTACGAGTAGTACAACATATATACTGTTTCAAGTTAACTGTATATACAAAGTTCATTGTATTTTTTTTAAATGATTAACTAAACAAATTATAAATTATGGGCCAAAAAATATTTGTAATCCTTATTTTACTTACTTTTTCTTCTTCTTCTTATGCTTGTAAAAGGCAAGGGTTATATGCTAAACATGGATATTATGGGCAGTTCTTTAATACTCTAAATGCGCTAGATGTAAAAGGGGATAAAAATAATACCATCGATAATGTAGAAATTAGAAATCAAACTATACAGAACATGGGGTATCAGCCAGCAAATGAATACCAACCTAGCTATATCCCAACATTTGCTTCAGATATAGCATTTGGTTACATGAAACAATCTGTTCATAGTGGGTACAAGTTTGAATTAGAAGGTATATATTCGCTAGTAAGAGCACATAATATTAACCTATATAATGGTCCACTTGTTTTACTATACAGTGATAGTGATAATGCAAAAAGTTACGGAGGTGATAGTCAGTATTATGGAGCAATAATAAGCAATAATCGCATTGAAAACATATCAATAATAACTAATTTTTATTATTTTTGGAAAACCCAAAATTTTTCTTTTTCTCCTTACATAGGACTTGGCATTGGTGGAACGAGAATAAAAGTATATGAGAAATCATCAATAAAGCCTGCTTACCAAATAAAAGTTGGTTTAAATTATTGTATAACCAAAGATACAGATTTGTACATTGGGTATAAACATTTTGGGGTCATAGGCAGTCATGGTAACTTTGAAGTTTACTATCGTCCAACTGATAATAGTACATCAGGCTCTAATGTTCTCATACCACGACTGAAACAAAAAGCTGACAATCATATCACTTTATCTCATAGTTTTTTTAGTACACATGGTATAGAAATGGGCATAAGCATTCACTTGAACTAAATTGCTCTAATCACTGTGTTGTTGCCACTTTATTATGAAGTATGTGAAATTCTAGTTGATAGTTATCCACTAATTAATTATAGTTTACGAGTATAGTATAAAAACAATTTTATGAGTATAACAGTAACCGACAAAAATTTTAATGCTGAAGTTATCAACTATCAAGGCTTCGTGCTAGTAGATTTTTGGGCAGAGTGGTGCAGGCCATGTACAAGCCTAATGCCAGAGGTTGAGCGTTTGGCTGAAAATAAAAAAGATAAAATTAAAGTATGTAAGTTTAATATAGACGGGAATACTGAGGTACCTACAAATTATGGTATTCAAGCCATACCAACTTTAATTATATTTAAGGACGGGAAAGAAATTGATAGAAAAACAGGTTTTATTGACAATTTACCAGAATGGGTTGATAATTTACTAAAGTGAGTTATGGGACTGTAGCTCAGGTGGTTAGAGCAGTTCGCTCATAACGAATTGGTCGTAGGTTCGAGTCCTACCAGTCCCACTTTTTAATAGTCCTACACTTTTTCAGGAAAAGTGTTTAAGTTTTTTTTTGCTTTTCATTGTATACTTTTCAACACATTTTATCATTGAGGTAGTTAAAAAATATTATGGCATTATTAATAGTTGAATCACCTGCAAAGGCAAAAACAATAAGTAAATACTTAGATAATAAATTTAAAGTAGTTGCATCTTTTGGGCATGTGAGGGATTTGCCAGCAAAAAATGGTTCTGTAGATCCAGATAATAACTTTGCTATAAAATATGTGATGCTTGAAAGAGCAGAAAAATACATTAAAGAGTTGATAAAAGTTGCAACTACAGAATCTGATATATACCTTGCTACAGATCCAGATAGAGAAGGGGAAGCAATAGCGTGGCATGTAGTGGAAATTCTCAAAGAAAAAAAGGTAATCAGGAATCAAGATAACATTTATAGAATAGTTTTTAATGAAATAACGAAAAACGCAGTAAAAGCAGCAATTAAGAATCCAAGAAAGATTAATATGGATTTGGTAAACTCGCAGCAAGCACGTAGAGCGTTGGACTATCTTGTAGGATTTACTTTATCACCTTTATTATGGAAGAAATTACCTGGTAGCAAGTCTGCAGGACGTGTGCAGTCTGTTGTGTTAAGATTAATATGTGAGCGTGAATATGAAATCAAAAAATTTCTACAACAAGAGTATTGGAGTATTAATGCAGAGATGCAAAATAATAAAAATGAAACATTTCTTGCATCATTGAGTCATTATCAGAATAGAAAATTGGAAAAATTTGACATTAAAAATGAGGAAGATGCAACAAATCTGGTCGAACAAATTAAATCACGAGAATACTCAATAAGCTCAATAGAAAGTAAACAAGTAAAAAGAAATCCCCTTCCACCTTTTATTACTTCTAGCTTGCAACAAGATGCAGTAAATAGATTGCATTTCGGTATAAAAAACGTTATGCGCATAGCACAAGATTTATATGAAGGTATAGACCTTGGAGGAGAAACAGTGGGATTGATTACTTACATGCGTACAGATGGTTTCTATATTGCAGATGAAGCAGTTAGTGAAATTAGAAATTCTATTAAAACGTTATATGGTGATAAATATTTACCACAATCTCCACGTAAATATGTTAAAAAGGTCAAAAATGCTCAAGAAGCACATGAAGCGATTCGTCCAACTGATATCACAAGAACGCCAAGTAGCATTGCAAAATATTTGACTCCAGAACGACTAAAACTATATGAGTTGATCTGGAAAAGAACCATAGCCAGCCAGATGGAATCTGCGCTATTGAATCAGACCTCTGTTGAAATTAGTTCAGATGACCAGCAAGTCATGCTTCGTGCAAGCGGGTCAAGTATATTGTTCGACGGATTCTATAAAGTTTACCGCGATAATATAGAATCTGAAGAGAGTAACCTATTACCAATTATGCAGGAAGGAGAAGTATGCAAATTAATCGAAGTGATACCTAAACAACATTTTACGCAGCCTCCTCCACGCTATAGTGAAGCAAGTATTGTAAAAAAAATGGAAGAGATTGGTATAGGTCGTCCATCAACATATTCTGTTATCATTTCCGTATTACAAGATAGAAATTATGTAACATTAGATAATAAAAGATTTATTCCAAGCAATCGTGGTAAGATCGTTACTATCTTTCTTAAGAATTTTTTCAATCGCTATATAGAATATGATTTTACGGCTCATATGGAAGAAGAGCTTGATTTAATATCTAATGGAAATGCAGACTGGAAAAAGGTACTAGACAGGTTCTGGGTACTATTTTTTGATAATGCTCATTCTGTACAAAATATGCAGTATGATGAGATTTTAAATGGTATGCGTGATTTAATCATTGATTATTTTTGTGTAGAGAAAACAAGCGATCAAAAATGTCCTACTTGTTCTGAAGGTGATTTAAAATTAAATATTGGACGTGAAGGTGTATTTTTTGGATGCTCAAATTATCCTGATTGCCGGTATACAAGAGAAATTATAGATAGTTCCAGAAGTTTAGGTATAGATGAAACAACCGGACAGGAAGTAGTAGTAAAAAAGGGGCCATATGGTTTTTATTTGCAATTTAATAGTAACGAATCAAATAAAAAAAAGACAGTTGCTATTCCAAAGGATATAAATATTGATAGTGTAGATTTGAATCTTGCTGCTAAGTTATATTCTCTTCCAAAAGTTATTGGTAATCATCCAGAAACAGGAAAGGAAATTAAGGTAGGTCTCGGTCGATTTGGGTATTATATTTTTTATGATGGCAGGTATTTTTCTCTTAAAAAAGCAAATAAAGAAGAAGCAGTAAATTTGCAATTGGACGAAGCATTAGAAATTATTATAAAAAATGCCCATAAATCGATTGGCTTTAATGAACAAGGAGAAGAGATTCTTATGTGTAAAGGAAAATATGGATATTATATAAAATGCGGAAAAATAACTGTTGCTTTAGGTAAAAATAATGATATAGATCTACAGAAGGCAATTGAATTGATCAAACAGTCTAATAAATAGTTTGTTATAAATATGGTATTTTTATGTTGCGTCTTGCTGAAAGGATTTCATTCATAAAACCATCACCTACAATGGCCATTACAGATAAGGCTAACAAGTTAAAGAAAGCAGGAAAGGAAATCTGTGTTTTGGCTGCAGGGGAACCGGATTTTGATACCCCTGATCATATAAAAAAAGCAGCCATTAATGCGATCAATGAAGGTAAAACCAAATATACAGCTGTTAGTGGTACGGATGAGCTGAAGCATGCAGTTATTACAAAATTCATCAGAGATAACAACCTTAAATATGAACCAAATCAAATTTGCATTGGCGCAGGCGCTAAGCAAGTGTTATTTAATTTATTTATGGCAACTGTTGACACAGGAGATGAAATTATCATTCCAGCTCCATATTGGGTTTCGTATGTCGATATGGCCAGCCTTTTTGGCGGCGTGCCAGTGGTGGTTGAATGTACACAAAATTTTAAACTTACTCCTGAATTACTCAGAAAAAATATTACGAATAGAACAAAATGGTTGATTATTAATTCTCCTAATAATCCAGCAGGTACAGTATATACTTATGATGAGTTAAAGGGTATATCTCAAGTACTGCTTGAATACCCACATGTTAATATTGTTACAGATGATATTTATGAGCATATAATATATGATCTTAACTTTTTTACAATTGCACAAGTAGAACCTTTGCTTTATGACAGAGTGTTTGTGGTAAATGGTGTATCAAAAGCTTATGCAATGACAGGATGGAGAATAGGATATATAGCTGGCAATAGGGATATAATTAAGGCCATTGCCACGTTGCAATCTCAGAGTACATCTAATCCTAATTCTATAGCACAAGCTGCAGCGACTGAAGCATTAAATGGTGACCATAGTTTTTTAAAAGAAAGAACAGCAATTTTTAAAAGTCGTAGAAATTTTGTTATGGAACAATTAAGTAATGTTCCAGGGTTATCATTGTCTGTACCGCACGGTGCATTTTACCTGTTTGTTTCATGTAAAGGATTACTAAGTATGCAAACAAAAAATGGAAAGGTTATACATAACGATTTAGATTTTACTGAATATTTACTTACTGACCATTCAGTTGCTGTGGTACCAGGTATTGCATTTGGTATGGAAAATTTTATAAGAATTTCTTATGCTGCATCTAATCTCCAACTAGAAACAGGATGTAAAAACATCACTAGAGCTTGTAGAGAGCTAGTACATGCTAAATAATGTATTAAGTTATAGCTTTTTCAACCAGAACTATGGATTGGAAATTCAATAGAGTATTAAAAAAGATTAGAAAATCAAGATAAGGTGAATTATGAGAAACATATATACAAGATCGTGAAAAATTCGAAAAGATCAGGCTAATTTTAGAAAGTGCACGAAAGAAGACGAATCCAAGAAAACTGGGAGTTATTTTGCAGAGTGCTGAAAAAGTGACTACTAGTAGCGGATGTTGCCAAAAGAGTTGTTACGACTATTTCAAGAAATAGGGTAAAAAACTGAATGAAGATAAAGAAAAAGATTGTGAACAGCTTCTTACATTATTTTTACATTTTTTGTACTATATAATTAGGTAGTGTCGACATTAAATAAGATTAGAGTTAAAATAGTATTTTTTGAGAGGGAAAGATGTTATACGATCTGAAAGATGAGCAGTGTGAAAGAATAAAAGATAAATTACCTGGGAAAGAAGGAGATAGTGGCAGAAGAGG
>JAIXMJ010000049.1 GCA_022836975.1 Wolbachia sp. | reverse complement strand
TTTCTTGATTTCCTCCTTTATTAAAATTTCGACCTTTCTTTTGAATGTACTTCGTTTTATTCCTGTTAATCGACGAAATTCTTCGCTTCCTAACTTATTTATTTTTTCAAACCTCATGATTCCTACTCTACTATTTTTCACTTTACTATTTTACAATCTTTAATGTAGTTATGCAAGAAGTCTATTGTTAACTTTTAGCCTTATTATAATCTTCACCCATGAAGCTCATGCAAGAAATAATTTTAAGTATATGATATAAATGTAGATTATTTTAGGATAAAAAATAAGGTAAAACAGAGTAAGGTAAAATATTGAAGAAGTGTCTGATTATAAGTGTGTAGCTTTTTGCGCTGTTATCATACCGTGACAATGCTTGTACTTCTTTCCTGAATTACACGGACATTTATCATTTCTTGCTACTTTAGGAAAACTGGAATTATTTATAGATGGTAGCTGACAATTATCTGCCAACTTAAAATGTGCCAATCGGTTTAGGACTAATTCTTTCCATTTTTCTAACATAGATTCAAACCTTAAAAAGGCTTCACGTTTAAATTCATTTAATGGATCTTTCTGTCCCATAGCACGTAAGCTTATACTTTGTCTTAGACTTTCTAAAGTTGAAAGATGCTCTCTCCATAAATGATCAAGAGTCATGATCATTACTTGCATAATTATTGTATCCCATAAGTTAGTAATATTTTGACTATTAAAATATTCTGCCTTTTTAGCGAAAAATTCAGCTACTTTGCTATTTACATAATTTATAGCGTCAGATTTATTTACAAACTGTTTGAGAGCAGCATGATCAAACATTATGCCATATCTTTTATGAAATTCATTGATTATCTCCTCAACATAATCCTCATAATAGCCATCCTGTACAATACTTTCGATGATATAACTGTTAACTGTATTATATATATCAGGCAATTCATTAATTTTGTTACTTATAATATGATTCCTTTGTTGAAAAATAACATGGCGTTGATCATTAATAACATTATCGAATTTCAGTAAAGATTTGCGTACATCATAATTTCTTGCTTCCACTTTTTTCTGTGCTTTCTCTAAAGCCTTGTTAATCCAAGGATGATGTATAGCCTCATTATTCTTTAACCCTACTCTACGTAAAAAATTCCTTACCTTATCTGAACCAAATATCCTCAATAAATCATCTTCTAATGATAAAAAGAATTTGGATAACCCAGGGTCTCCCTGTCTCCCAGACCTACCGCGCAATTGGTCATCTATTCTTCTACTTTCATGCCTTTCAGTACCAATAACGCACAAACCACCTGCATTTATTGCAATATCTCTATCTTTTTTTATTTTTTCAATTATTTCTTTATATTTTTGTTCCTTATTATCAGTTTTAACCTTGCTAAGCATCATTTTTGCTATCATTTCAGCATTACCACCAAGCTGAATATCAGTTCCTCGTCCTGCCATATTAGTAGCTATAGTAATATTACCTGGTACTCCAGCCTGTGCGATAATATAGGCTTCTTTCTCGTGATGTCGAGCGTTCAAAACTGAATGTTTTAAAGAGTTACAATGTAAAAGAGCAGAAAGCTCTTCTGATTTTTCAATGCTCACTGTACCGACTAATACAGGTTGCTTACGTTCATGACACTCTTTAATGAAATTTAATACCGCATTATACTTTTCTTTTTCTGTACCATAAATTTCATCATTGAGGTCTATTCTTTTGACAGGTACGTTCGTTGGAATTTGTACCACATTTAACTGGTATATATCACGAAATTCTTCAGCTTCTGTAACAGCCGTACCTGTCATACCAGAAAGCTTAACATACATACGAAAGTAATTTTGAAACGTTATAGAGGCTAAAGTTTGGTTTTCATGCTGAACTTCAAGATTTTCTTTAGCTTCAAGTGCTTGGTGTAACCCATCAGCATACCTTCTGCCTTCCATCATACGTCCAGTAAATTCATCAATAATTACAACCCTACCATCTTTGACAATATAGTCCTTATTAATTGTAAACAGCCTATGAGCGCGCAATGCCTGATCTATATAATGGGTTAATACTATATTGTCACTATCATAAAGTGAAGAATCCACAATCATCAGATTGTAAGATTTTAATAGCTCCTCAACTCGTGATATATTATCTTCAACCTGACCAGAAATGATAAGAGGAGTACGTGCTTCATCTATGAGAATAGAGTCTACTTCATCTACAATTGCATAATTGAAACCTCTTTGAACCATATCATCTTTTGAGAATTTCATATTATCTCGTAGGTAATCAAAAGCTAGCTCATTATTTGTTGAATATACAATATCTGCATTATAAGCATCCTTTCTCTCCTCATTGGTGAGACTGTCAGTAATAAATGCAACTGAGACACCCAAAGCATTATATAATTTACACATCCATTCTGTGTCACGTTTTGCAAGGTAGTCATTTACAGTAACTACATGCACTCCCTTTCCTTCTAAAGAATTAAGATATGCAGCTAATGTAGCAACGAGGGTTTTTCCTTCCCCTGTTTTCATTTCTGCTATCATACCATTATGTAGTACCATGCCTCCAATTAGCTGGACGTCAAAGTGCCTCATATTAAGAAATCTGCGTGATGCTTCACGCACAACAGCAAAAGCCGGAACTAGTATGTCATTCAATGTCTCACCATTTTGTAGTCTTTGTTTAAACTCATCCGTTTTATTAAGTAGAGCATGATCGGATAAATTTTGCATTTCAGGTTCTAGTGTATTTATCTCTTTCACTACCTTTTCAAAAGCTTTAACAATTTTGTTTGATCCAGATTTCCTTTTAATAACGAGGAATGATAGCACTAAAATAAAAAGTATAATTATCAGGATAAATAACAACATACAACTTTAGATAAGGAAAGATTGCAATTACCAATTCTTTAAGTATAATAAACTCAATTTACATAAGTATAATAGATGAAAAAAAAAAAGGAAGATCAATTTAGGTTTACAACAGAAAATCTGAGAAAAGCTAAAGAATTTATCAAGATGTATCCTAGAGATAAGAAAGGTGGTGCTGTAATGCATATACTTTATTTAGTGCAAGAACAAGATGGGTGGGTTTCAGAGTCAGCAATGTGTTATGTAGCTGATCTATTATGCATTCCTCACATTAGGGTATATGAAGTAGCAAATTTTTATAGTATGTATAATCTTAAACCGGTAGGCAAATATCTTATACAAGTTTGTA
This sequence comes from Wolbachia sp., assembly GCA_022836975.1. Classification (GTDB taxonomy): domain Bacteria; phylum Pseudomonadota; class Alphaproteobacteria; order Rickettsiales; family Anaplasmataceae; genus Wolbachia. The sequence continues at coordinate 3,106 of JAIXMJ010000049.1, read as the reverse complement.
GGACTACTCCCTGTTGGCTATGTGGTAGCGAAGAGGTTCTTAATGCATTTAAAGAGAAGCTAAATATTAATATTGGTGAAACGACTAAGGATAATCTCTTTACTCTTAAAGAAGTTGAATGTCTTGGTGCATGTGTTAATGGTCCTGTTGCACAAATCAACAAAGATTATTATGAAGGTTTAACTCCAGATAAAGTATCAGATGTTATAGCAGAATTTTCTTCTATTGATGAATAATTGTTCATTCAACAGTTTTGATGACCAAAGGCAGAAAACAATGTACCTATTGTGAAATTCACTTGGCTAATTCCTATGTGGACAGCGACACTTCTGATGGTTTGAGTGGTTGATTTTATAAATTATTTGTGTAATAATAAAGGGCCTGTGATTTTATAGCCCTTCCATTAAGGGATATAAGATAAGGAATTAGGAAAAAAACAGGAAAAAATGCCAGGAGCATATAGTACGAAAAAAAGCAGTGCAGGCTTTGGATCAGGAAAAAAGGTAGAGCAACAGCAGCCAAAAGGCAGTATTGGCAACACAGGACTAGAAGGAACATTCCTATATTCATATCTTTTTGTCAAGCTGTTGATTCTGGTTTCATATAAGACCCTCTGACTATTTCAAGAAGTGCTATAATTTAATTTTCTTATAAATTTTCTATACCCAAGCATCAGCTAATATTTGACAAGATGTGTACTTTTTAATTCTCTCTAATAAATCAAATATTATTATCCACTTGGTATTCTAAAGCCATCTCTTTACCACAAAAAGCCATGGAGATTTTGATAATTTTTTGCACATGTTTATGCTCTTTAATTTTTATATCATATTGTTTTTCGTTAATTTGTGCTAGCCCTGCTTGAGCAATATCCTTAAGTTCTTTTGTTGCTTTAGCTATCTTATATTCTATAATAATAGCAGGTTCTAGTCTATCTGGTTTAGGTGTGAGGATAATATCACTCCTTCCTTTTCCACTCTCTTTTTCACTTTCTATTATATAATCTGGGGATAGCATATTGATTAAACCAAGCATAAAACCACTATAAAATAGCTCGGCTTTTTTCTCTCCTGTCTGATAAAAACTGGTAGCATTGAGCAATAATTCTTGTAATTTTCCTTTAAATTCCTCTATTCTGCTGTTAGGTAATAAACTAACAAAAGAATAATATCTTGAGCTGTCAATTTGTAATTGATCAGTAACCCATCGTAGGATTCTGCTATTGTATATATGACTTACTTCTTTGTTAGGTACAGATAGCTCATAAATATTTTCCTCTAGTTTTTTAGAAACAGGATTTAAGTATCCACTAAATAACAACAGACTAAATAATCCAGTTTTAGTATTGATATCACTAAAACTGATCTGTTTGGTAATGGGTGAGACAATAGTTTTACCTGCAGCTAAATTTTGTAAATCTTCTTGCATTTCATCTGAAAGTAAAGCATGATCAACGAGACCAGTGCCCCCACTATCTAGCCAATAGTGATCAAGTCTGCCTTTCTCTGATAAGCAGAGCATAATTGACCATGGATTATATATCACTTCTTTCCCAAAAGTATAGCCATTATACCATTCTCTAATTTTTTCTGGCGTGGACGCAGTTGGCACTTTGGCAAGTAATGCATCAACTTCTTCTTGAGTAAAGCCATAAAATTTAGAAAACCTTTCGTCTAATAGAGTATATTCTTTAACGTTATTTAAATCTGAAAATAAATTAGCTTTGGCAACTCGTAGTATACCAGTCATGACACCCTTTTCTAAATAAGGATTACTCTTTAAGCTATTACCAAATAATCCACGAAATAGCTCTAATACCTGCTCAAATGCTTCTGATTCTTTCCTAAATTTAAGATAGGAACTATTGATTGGAGTATCGTATTCATCGATCAAGAGGTAGACTTTTTGCTTAAAGTGTTTATAAAGTAACTTACTTAAGAAACCTAAACTATCTTTCAGATCTTCTATATTCAGTTTGCCTGTGCAATACAAACTTAATTTTTTTTTCTCAGCATTGTTTAAGAATCCTGCATTCTCCGTGAGATACTGCTCTAAATAACGGTAATCTGCAAACAATTTTATGATTTGATTCCTTACTCCATTTTCAACTTCTGTATAGCTATTTCCTTTTACATCTTTAAAATTAATATAAATAACAGGGTGTCTTCCTTGATAATCTGATATAATATCTACGCATTGTGCTACTTTTAGCGCATTAAGTAGTTTCTTTTTACCACTAGCAAGCCCTAAATCAATTTCTCCACCAACAAATAATTTATGATTTACTTTCTTTTCTAAAGGTAGTGGCTTACCTTGACTATCTACTTCTATTTCAAAGAATTTGCGGAGCATATCCATATTTAAGCTCTTACCAAAGCGTCTTGGACGAGCAATTAATATAACTTTGCCACTATCCTCTAATAACTCCTCAACCATTAGGCTTTTATCAACAAAGACATCACCGTTGACTAGGAGATCATAAAATTCATCTGTACCTACTAGCACCTTAGGAAGTTTCATGCTTTAATCGCCTAAATTAGAAGTAATATCTTGCTCGATCATCTCAAGGATTAATAAATATTGTTGGAATTAATCATAAACTCTAAATACTATAAATTATAATGTAAAAGTAATTTAAGATCTATGATAAAAACAGATACTATTCAAGATTTAGCCCTCTTGCGAAACTCGTTTAAATTTTTTTGTTCTGTTCATTATAGCACTTCTTGCAATAGTCAGAAAATCTTATATGAAACCAGAGTCAATAGCTTGATAAAAAGATCTGAATATAGGAACGTTCTTTCTGGTACTGTTTTTCCAATGCCGCCTTTTTGCTGTTGTTGTTCCACCTTTTCTCCTTATCCATAGCCTGCATTGCTTTTTTCCGTACTATATGCTCCTGGCATTTTTTCCTATTTTTTCCCTGATTCCTTATCTTACATCATTCCGACCTTTAATAGAAAGGTTATGCTTTCTAGTTTTTCTATACAATAGACTTCTTGCATAACTACATTAAAGATTGTAAAATAGTAAAATGTAAAATAATAGTAGAGTAGGAATAATGAGGTTTGAAAAAATAAATAAGTTAGGAAGCGAAGAATTTCGT
>JAIXMJ010000048.1 GCA_022836975.1 Wolbachia sp. | reverse complement strand
TTTAAAGAATGGCGAGGAATAGCCACCAGATATGCTAAAAATGCACGATCGTATATGGCTGGCCTTTCACTTAAAGCTTTGTTAATGTGGGCCAAGATCTCATGACGACACACCCTAGGTAGTGCAAAGTCTTTCTCCTTTATAAGCGTATCTTCAACCCATTTAATGGTTTTATAGGCTGTACTTTCGCTGACTCCATCCGATGTGAAAATAGCTCCCTTAGAGCCTGTTCACAATCTTTTTAGCAAGAGAACAGAGAAAGCTAAAACGACCATTTGCAGGCTAGTATTAAGCTTTCTTTCACAGTTTTTCCATAGTCTCCTACATTTATCTAGCCAGGCAAAAGACCTCTCTACAACCCACCTTTTTGGCAATACAACAAATAAATGTAGCTCATTGCGCTTTATTACTTTAACCGTTGCACCAATAATTGTCTTTATTTGAGTTGCAAAATTTTCNCCTGTATAACCTGCATCAACCAGTATATTCCGAACTTCGGAAAGATTTTTTTTTGCTCTACAAACCATTTCTATAGCAGCATTACGATCTCCTATATTAGCTCTAGTAATATAAATTGCATGCGGCAAACCTTGTGTGTCTACTGCAATATGGCGCTTTATTCCTGAAATCTTCTTGCCCGCATCATAACCTTTTTCTTCAGCAGTATCGGTATTTTTCACACTTTGAGCGTCAATTATGCAGAAACTTGTTTTGGTACTCCGACCATTGTTTGAACGGACCTCTCCAACCAATTTTTTTTAAGAGCCTGTTCACAATCTTTTTTTAACCAAAACATTTTCTCTATCCTCATTCGGTTTTTTACCCCCATTTCTTGAAATAGTCGTAACAATTGCGCCATTTTGGAAACTCTTTTGGCAGCATTCACCACTGACAGCCACTTTTTCAGCACACCACAAAATAACTCCAAGTTTTCTTGGNTTCGTCTTTTTTCGTGTACTTTCTAAATTGGCCCAATCTTTTCGAATTTTTCACGATCTTGGGTATATGTTTCTCATAATTCACCTTATCTCAACTACACTTATTCTTACTATATTTATAGATCGCGTACAGGCTCTTAAAAGTGTAGCCTTATTCCAGTTTCGATATTATGTGTAGAGATGTGGTTTGTAATAGGCATAGGAATATTGAAATAACGGTAACCAAGAAAGATACTACAGTCTTGTGTGATAGAATAATCAATACCAAATTTCATCTGGTAAGAATACCAAGGCAAATTCAACGGCATCATTGCTTTAGCCTTCTTATTAACTCTTTTCAATCTAAAGACTGTTGGCCCTATACCTAAACTAAAGTATGGAGTAAATTTTGTATCTTTAATTTGTGGGATATAAGAGAGATTGAATAAAAATGCAAATATGCTTGCTGATTTATCAAATATGTATTTATTATCCAAAATATTTATATCGTAGCTCATTATTTCAGCATCAATTCTTCCATTTTTACCGATATAGCATCCTAGAGATGTATTAACAAGCCACTGAAACTTAATTTTACCATCAAATTGACTGATAGCATTAAGCTCACCAGTAAGTATATTTTTTATAATAGGAGACCAACTGTTTCCTTCCATAATAGATAAAACCCTATCTCCTATAGCTTGTACTCCCTTTATAAATGTTTCTGAATTATCATTGTATATCTGACCTCCACTAAAGCTAGCATAAAGGCGTTTCTTTTCATGCATCTTCAGTTTTGAATGTATGAAATATTCCGGAAGTTCTTCTCTAAACTGTGTAATAAGTAATAGGTTTTCTGGAATATTTGATTGTGAAACTACAACTTGACCTTTGCTGAACTGTGTGGTGGGTAATAGGTTTTGTGAATTATGTGATTGCAAGCCTACATCTTGATCTACATTTAACTGCTCTGTATTTGCATTATAGACATTAAATAAAAACAAGATAACTAGAAAGATCCTAATTAACAACATTATTAAAGATTTTTTAACTATACTAAGATATTATAATATTTTTTCCTTACGTGGGAATCATAAATAAGTGCTATATATTAACTCTTGTGCAAAATGTTAGATTTGGGCAAGTGATGTATTTTAAAAGTTTTTGTATTATACACAAGCAAAATATCCATGATTTTGCCCTAAAATTTCATCTTGTGTTTTACCATGTTAGAAAAAGTCTATTGTTTTGATATCATTCTTCCTAGAAGGTAATTATTATGCGTTGCTACTATATCACTTTTTATAATACTCTTATCAGATAATTCTGATTCTACTTTTACTAATGCGAAATTTTCTGCTCTGCCAATGTCATTTTGCTCAATTAAAACACTTTGTGTAGTACCTACTAAAGACTGCAGAAAATCACTTGTCATTTTTTTATTCATTTCTCTAAGATATCTTGTTCTTTCTTTTCGTATACTTTTAGGTACTTGTGGCATCCTTGCTGCAGGAGTGTTTTTACGTTCAGAATACGGAAAAACATGTAAATAGATCACACTTATTTCTTTGAGCATACTCACTGTATCTTGAAACATGTTTTCAGTTTCAGTAGGGAACCCAGCAATAATATCTGCACCAAACACCACACCAGGCCTCAAATTTTTGACTTTATGGCACAACTCTATTGCTTGCATCCGATTATGGCGTCGTTTCATCCTCTTTAAAATTAGATCATTACCTGACTGTAAACTGAGATGAAAGTGAGGCATTAATCTAGGCTCATTTACCATCAGATCTAGTAATTCATGATCAATCTCAGCAACATCTATGGAAGAAAGTCTGAGTCTTTTTAGTTCTGGTATATCTTTTAGCACTCTACTAATCATCATACCAAGAGATGATTTACCAAATAAATCGCTGCCAAAATCAGTGATATCAACGCCAGTCAATACTACTTCTTGGTACCCATTTTCTACAAAAGCTTTGATATGTTCTACAATATTATTGATTGGTACAGAACGATTATTGCCCCGAGCGTGAGTAATCGAACAAAAAGTGCAATTGTGATTACAACCATTTTGTATTTCAATAAATGCTCTTGATTTATCTTGAAATTGATTGATAACTTGAGGTTCTATATTATCAGACAAAACACTAGTATTATCTATAATATAACTTTCCACTTTTAATTTATCTTGATTATCTAATACTTTACTTACTCCTGGAATCTTAACATAAGATTCAGGGTCTAATTGTACAGCACATCCAACAACAATAATTTCTTTATTTGGATCATTTCTGTGGATTTGACGAATCTTTTGCTTAACTTGACGTTCTGCCTCATTTGTCACTGCACAGCTATGTACCACAACAACATTCTCTCTGTTTGCTTTCCTTAATGTTGTTTTAATTAGTTCACTCTCATAAAAATTTAAGCGACATCCAAAGGTAACAACCTCATTCATGCTTTCCTTATATTAAATGATAAATTATATCATTTATTTTATGTGAAGAAATGAAAATAGTTTATGAAACTCTCTGTGAGCTGCTCTATTTTGACAAAATTTTTGTGTTAAAAGGGTTACACATAAGAAAAATCTGAGGTTCTCAAAAAGAATGCAATGTTTGTTTTCTTATTTAGAGCGAATTCTATGATTTTGCTACTACTTTCCACATGAATCTATTGACTTATCACCTGTCATATTGTAAAATAATGAAGTATTTTCTAGAGATTCATATGGGCAGTTTAATTTCAAAAAAAAATATATTTCCTGCTTTGCAGGTTACAGCTTGCATGCTAGGTATGTTAATTACGTTGTCTATAGCGCATGATTTAGGAAAAGTTAATCCTATATCAACTCCTTTAGACCTTAGGGTCTTCTTTCTCTGTGCAGCTGTGCTAATCGGATGGTTTGCACTGTGTGCAATATTAAAGATAACAGCAAATTACAAATCTGATTATCAATCTGAACAACGTGCACAACGGACTGAACAATGCGCACAACAGATAGCTCAACTGATCACAAAAGACAGTATAAAAGGCGTAATGCGCATTGATGGGAATGAATTAAAACTTATTGCTCCTATTAACGAGAATAACCAGCTAAATATTTCAGACAACACAGTAAGTATCTTGATATATTATCCAGAAGATGATAATATTAAGATTATACATTCACTTAAAATCCATAGTCCATCCAAAGTTGATGATGATATTTCCTATACAATATTGCCCCCTACTGCATCATCGAATGGTGATATTTATCTAGGAAACATAGGAAGTACTAAAGTTACTTTACTCAGTTTTAATGAAGAATGTAAGGACAATTTGGAAAATAGTGGTCAACTCAATGTCACAATATGTCAAAGTTTTAATGTACTAGCAATGGCAGCGATTTGTGAGGCATGCAATGTACGCAATATACTAAAAACTATTTCATCATTATTTGAAGATCCTCTCATACAAGGTATCGTGCCAAATATGCAATTACAACCTAATTAGCAATAAGTCTACTATACTATCTACTAGGGAAAAGGTTCTAGTTAGTCTATAAGGTATTCTTTTAATTTGTGTATAATCCTTGTATAATCATCATTTTATTCATTGAGTAAGTTGTGTGTTAGACAGATTTAAAATTAATCCTTTGTTACAAGGCAAACTTCCTACTGAAACCAAAGTTGTAGTTGCTATGTCTGGTGGAGTAGATAGTTCTGTTGCTGCAGCTCTGTTATGTAATCTTGGCTATAAGGTAATAGGTATAACTTTACAACTATATAATGGTAGCAGTGCAAAAAAGGGTGCTTGTTGTGCTGGACAGGATATCTACGATGCTAAGCGTGTTGCTGAAAGTATCGGATTTTCACATTATACTTTGAATTACGAAGAGGTATTTAAGCGAGAAGTAATAGCAAACTTTACAGATACGTATATGCAAGGGAAAACTCCTATACCATGTGTTAAATGTAATCAAACAGTGAAATTTCGTGATTTGTTAAAAGTAACGAAAGATCTTGATGCTGATGTATTAGTTACAGGGCACTATGCTAGAAGAATAGAATCTGACGGTAAAATAAAGCTATGTAAAAGTATTGATAAAAACAAAGATCAAAGCTATTTCCTTTTTGCAACAACTTTGGAACAATTAAAATCTATACGTTTTCCATTAGGAGAATTTCACAAAGATAGTGTAAGGGAACTTGCAAAATATTTCGGACTTAAAGTTTCTCATAAACCTGATAGCCAAGATATATGTTTTGTATCTGAAAGCTATAACAAGACAATAGCTGAGTTAGCACCTCAATCTATATGTAAGGGGAAAATAGTAAACATACATGGTGAAGTTTTGGGAGAACATAATGGTATAATCAATTTTACGGTTGGGCAGAGGAAAGGTCTTGGAATTTCACATAGTGAACCACTCTATGTAATAAAAATTGACCCAGAAAATAATGAAGTAGTAGTCGGTACTATCAATGCATTAATACAAAAGCAAATCTTTATTGAAGAGCTCAATTGGCTAGAACAGCCCAAAGATGGTCAGGAAGTAACCGTTAAGCTGAGGTCGTCACATGCTGGCAGTCGTGCAACTATACATTCAACTACTGAAAAAAGTAAAGTATGTGTTATTCTAAACAATGATTACTTTGGTGTCAGCCCAGGTCAAGCCTGTGTAGCGTATAATAATGAGCAAGTGATTGGCGGTGGATGGATTTGTACGTATTAATCTGAGAAATTTATAAATCTGTAAGATATGAGAACTGTAGAAAAAAGTAAATTACTAGAATCAGTAAAAAACAAAGATTATTTTGATCAAGCAAAGGAATGGTATTATTACAGGTATTTATTCTGTATTATAGAAAGATCATGGCTACTGTTAATAGTTTTGCTTTTATTAGTATGCGTATTTTCATTGTTACTTAACATATATTTACTATTTCCTATTACACAGGATCAGAATTTTGTCAAATATGTATCTCATACAGGTGATGAGTTTTCATTAAAAAAGAAACTAAGCATAAATCACAAGGAAAATGAGCATGTGGCTATAGCAAGATATTTAGTTCAAAAATATGTAGAACTGTATGAATCTTATCAAACAGTACAACAATCATTTCAGGAAAGTTTTATAAAGTCTCATTCCACACGCCAGATACGTAAAAAGTTTTCTGAGAGGATGGTGAATGAAGTAAGTACATACCCAAGGAAAGTTTTCAATATAGAAATCAGCAAACTAGCTGTTGAACAGTCAATACTTAATCTGGAACTTAATGGAAGTGCTACAATAACTTTTACAACTGAGCAAAATAAAAAAATTATAGAGCAGACTGTAGAGATGGGCTTTATCTTATCAAATATACAGGAGGGTATTAATATGGCCATGCCTTTTAAGTTCATGGTTAAGGGCTATGAGCTTAAAAGTAGATAACTAGGTAGTGTCGACATTTATTTCAACCAAAGATAAATAGCAGCAATATGAACAAAAGATAAGAAAGCGATGGCTAATTTATCATAACGAGTAGCAACCCTACGAAAGTGCTTG
>JAIXMJ010000047.1 GCA_022836975.1 Wolbachia sp. | reverse complement strand
AGCGACAGACCAGAGTATAGCCCTTCTCATAATAGTAGAGACAATTAAAGAAAAGCAGAATCAACAGCTTGGCAGAAAGGTCTATAGGGCCTCATAACACTCTAACGGATTTGCCTCATTTCTCTATATCATTACCTTTTTAGTCTCTATTGTCTACTATTTATTTTTCCACTCTACTGAATGGACATATCAATAGATCTCTTTCGTACTTCATTTACTCCATCCTTAAATCTCTTATTCTACTACTTCTTTCCCACTTTGTCTAGTTTCGAAAGAGATCTAATTAAAAATGAGGCAATCTATAAATCTGGCAGAACATAGCCTTGCTCTCCTATCTATTGAAAACAAGTGGGCTCAAGCTAAGCGTAACACTTGCTTACTCTATTAATTCTCTTTTTTAATCTTATATAATCCGATCTTTCTATACTGCTTGAGATATATAACCTTCTCTCTATAAAAAGCTTATCAACCTATCCCACGTATAGCTTATCTTGCCCTTCCTGCACATTACATACATTAAGAAAACTACTAGGGCTATAGCAATACCAAGTAGCAGCACATATTACTACGGCTATTGCAGCCGCGGCTGCTATTATCATTTGTTGAAGATAAATCAAAACAGCTACTGTAGTAATTATAGCTGTAGCAATTACTATCAATGGAACTATATTCCTATTTTTGCCTTGTGTAGAAGCAACAGTCTGCTCTACAGCATCAGTAGAAAAAACAGCTTTTTTATTAGTGTATGGATCATTTAGTATCTGTCCAATTACACAATTACTACCTACTAACTCGGGTGAAATAGCTGGACCTTGTGTAGAAGCAATAGGCTCAGACGTTTGCTCCGGAGCATTAGGGAAATCAGTAATATTTTTAACTGTAGATATCATATGATCTTGCATACCAGATACTTGTCTCCTACTACTATGCATTTTTTCTTCTGTACCAGGAGACAAATTTGTATTAACTGGAGCTAGGGCACTTAAATCCAAGCACTTGATTGTGGCACTATCTTCTGCTTTTGAACATACTGGTTCTACATTTTCTGGTATTACCAGAGGATTTTTCATTATAGAAGTTTTTCTTGGCCTTTTAACACTTTTGTCTACAGAAGAAAACGGATATCTACGTTCTCTTGTATGATTTATATTTAGCGACAGACCAGAGTATAGCCCTTCTCATAATAGTAGAGACAATTAAAGAAAAGCAGAATCAACAGCTTGGCAGAAAGGTCTATAGGGCCTCATAACACTCTAACGGATTTGCCTCATTTCTCTATATCATTACCTTTTTAGTCTCTATTGTCTACTATTTATTTTTCCACTCTACTGAATGGACATATCAATAGATCTCTTTCGTACTTCATTTACTCCATCCTTAAATCTCTTATTCTACTACTTCTTTCCCACTTTGTCTAGTTTCGAAAGAGATCTAATTAAAAATGAGGCAATCTATAAATCTGGCAGAACATAGCCTTGCTCTCCTATCTATTGAAAACAAGTGGGCTCAAGCTAAGCGTAACACTTGCTTACTCTATTAATTCTCTTTTTTAATCTTATATAATCCGATCTTTCTATACTGCTTGAGATATATAACCTTCTCTCTATAAAAAGCTTATCAACCTATCCCACGTATAGCTTATCTTGCCCTTCCTGCACATTACATACATTAAGAAAACTACTAGGGCTATAGCAATACCAAGTAGCAGCACATATTACTACGGCTATTGCAGCCGCGGCTGCTATTATCATTTGTTGAAGATAAATCAAAACAGCTACTGTAGTAATTATAGCTGTAGCAATTACTATCAATGGAACTATATTCCTATTTTTGCCTTGTGTAGAAGCAACAGTCTGCTCTACAGCATCAGTAGAAAAAACAGCTTTTTTATTAGTGTATGGATCATTTAGTATCTGTCCAATTACACAATTACTACCTACTAACTCGGGTGAAATAGCTGGACCTTGTGTAGAAGCAATAGGCTCAGACGTTTGCTCCGGAGCATTAGGGAAATCAGTAATATTTTTAACTGTAGATATCATATGATCTTGCATACCAGATACTTGTCTCCTACTACTATGCATTTTTTCTTCTGTACCAGGAGACAAATTTGTATTAACTGGAGCTAGGGCACTTAAATCCAAGCACTTGATTGTGGCACTATCTTCTGCTTTTGAACATACTGGTTCTACATTTTCTGGTATTACCAGAGGATTTTTCATTATAGAAGTTTTTCTTGGCCTTTTAACACTTTTGTCTACAGAAGAAAACGGATATCTACGTTCTCTTGTATGATTTATATTTAGTTTTTCTTGCTCTGTAGAGTTTTTGTCCACCACTTCATTATAAGTTTGCTCTATGGATCTTAGTCTTTCCTCATTAACCAGTGCAACACTAACCACCGCTGGTAATGGATAAATGGCACTACCTTTAATAAATGAATCAATAGACCTTACCCTCTCTCCATCCTGGCTATTTTTTTCTATAGTGTCTTGAGTTAGTTCTTGAACCGATTCCTTATTTTCTTGATTATCAACAAGTAAAATGGTTGGGTCCTGTATAAAAGCAACAGATTCAGAAATCTGCTCTTTACTAGGTTGAGCATTAGAAAAATCAGCAGTGGATAGATTATCAAGAGATGCTATATTTCTTTGAGCACCAGATACCTCACTCTCACTATTATGCACCTCTTCTTCAATATCACCTGTAATTAAATTATTCTCTTTTTCTTCTCTAACTTGTGATTTATTTGAACCAATAGGCAGATCGGACACTTCTTTAATATGAATATTTTTCATATTTGGCACTTGCTCAGTTGACGTTAGAACACTTACATCCAAACACCTTGTAGCGCTATTTGGACATATTTGCTCTATATTTTCCAGTATTATTATAGGATCTTCCACTATAGGATTTTTTCTTGGTCCTTTAGCATTTTCTTCTATATTATCACTAGTGGCCTCTCTAAGTGTAATAGTTTGATCTTGTATAGAAGCAATATGCATTTCTTCTTCTGCACTATCAGACAAATTTTGCTCTGCATTATTGTCTGCTTGTTCCATAACTATTTTTTCTGTAGGTTCTGTGCCTGCTTCCAATGCAATAACAGCATGTTCAAGTGTTTCTACAAGTCCTTTTATAAAAATTTCCAGTAAATATTTATATCTATCCACACCATGATTGTATTTTATAAATAATTTATTCGAGCTTTCTTTTGAAGAAATATTTACTGGCATACCAACATGAATATAGTTATCAGGAGCCCTATACATAAATGATGGTGCGTCTGGCACAATATCTTTATCATGGAATACTCTATGAGTACGCTCCTTCAAAACCTTATCATAAACTTTAGCAGCAACATCATCAAAAGTTTTANGGACTAGCAAAGGTTACCACACTCTGTATATTATACCCTTTTTCTTTATGCAAATNATAGTGCTGCAATTTGAGCAAGTGNCTGCCCCTAAACTATGACCTGTAATATTAATACTAAANGTCCTTAGCTGTTATTTCTAATTCCTCCTGACCTCTTTTAATATGACAATCTAATATACACAGAAGTTGTTCCCTTAAGTCTTCAAACGCTTGGTAACACCCTAGATACACACAACCAGAATCTTGCAAAAATGGTAACTCAATAAGACCATATTCGTAGTCATAGCATGCATCATAGAGATTTTGACTACCACGAAAACTTATAACAATTTCCCTATCTTTTGCAAAAACATAAAATCCTGGATTTACATTATTACTATTTGTCCTATAGCTGTAATCATGTAGACTATCTACATAACCCTCTCTTTGAAGTGCTTCTTTACTAATATAACCTTTATCTAATAGCTCTTTATCACTATCACCGTATGCAATCTTAGTGAAATTTAATAGTCTACCTATATTACTGTAATCTTTTATATTCTTTTCTAGCTGCGCTACATACTCCTGCGACAAGTGATTATCGAAAATAATATGCTCAGGCTCATCTTCTTCACTTCTATCTTCTTTAGCTTTCAGATTAGAATCATGCTTTGTATCTAACTCTAGTAGATCTTGATCTACGTTAATAATATACCAATCCTGATCATTCAGGCAGAGAGAATTTTTTTGTTTATCATCTATAGAATTAGAAAGACTAACCATTTTAGTCATACTACTCTCACCTATTAATTTAGTTTTAGATATAGTATGTCACTAAGTAGTGACTTTATCAAGTAAATTATTCAACTTTTTTATGAAATCACTAACATTCTCTATTTCTTCTCCTTCAGCTATACAAGCTTGATAAAATAGCAAATAGATGACATCTTCTAAAGTAGCACTCTCACCATGATCAGTATAAGACTTTATCATATTTTTTAGGATAGGATGTTTAGTATTCACTTCTAGCACCTTTGGTGTACGATAATTTAGTTGCTTTTGTTCACGTAAAAAACGCTCCATCCTAAGGTCCATAGCACCCTCATCAACAGCTAAGCATACAGGGCTATCAGTCAATTTCTTCGAAACTTTAACGTTTTTTACTAGATCACCCAATACTTTTGTAAAATATTGCAATACAGAATCTGAATCTTCATTCTTTATACTTTCCTCTTCCTCTTCCTTTTCCGAAGAAAATTTTTCCAGATCCACATCAGCACGAGTTACAGACTTAAATTTACTATCTTTATATTCATGTACCACGTTAGTCCAGAAATCATCAACAGGATCCACTAGTAATAAAACCTCTAAACCTTTATTAATAAAACCTTCAAGCTGTGGACTACTCTTGATAGAATCCAAGCTATTTCCAGTAAGATAATATATATATTCTTGCTCAGGTTTCATGCTGCTTATATAATCTTCTACGCTAACTAACTTATCATTCTTTGTACTATAAAATCTGCATACAGACAAGAGGGCCTCTCTTTCATCAGTTGACATAGCCTCACATAATCCTTCTTTTAAAACTGCACCAAAATTATTCCAGAATTTTGTATATTCTTCCAAATTTTCCTTTGCTTTCTTGCCAAGTTCAGAAATGACACGTTTAGTAAGTGACTTTTTTATCTGTTCAATCACACGATTATTTTGCAACGTTTCTCTACTGATATTTAACGGAAGATCAGGAGAGTCAACCACACCTTTCAAAAAACGCAGATATTGTGGAATAACTTGTACGTTATCTTCTGTAATAAACACCTTATTTACATATAATTTTACAGAACAACGCCTATCAGGGTGAAATAAATCGAAAGGCTTAATAGAAGGAATGTAAAGCAAGTTAATATATTCTATGGTACCTTCATTTTTATTGTGCAATATCATCCATGGCTCACCGCCTACATGCGCAACATTACGGAAAAACTCATTATGTTCTTCTTGTGTAACCTCACTTTTAGATTTAGTCCAAATTGCTGCTCTACTATTTAATTTTTCACTTTCTCCTTTTTCATTTATAAATTCAACAGGATAATTGATATGGTCTGAATAAGTAGTAACTATATTTTCAATACGAAATTTATCTAAAAATTCAGCTTCTTCAGGACGCATCATTAAAGTAATTTTAGTACCTACAGGTATCTGATCGTTCAATTTACCAACCGAGTATTCTCCGTCACCACTTGATTTCCATACCCAGGATTCCTCTTCTCCTGCTTTGCGTGATTCAACAATCACTGCTGATGCAACCATAAAGCTTGAATAAAAACCAACACCAAACTTACCTATAAGGTCTACATTTTTATCATCTTTTTGCATTGCCTCTAAAAATTTTTGCGTACCAGAACTTGCAATTGTACCAAGATTATCTATTAAATCTTGTCTATTCATTCCAATACCATTATCAGTAATAAAGAGTTGATTTTTTTCTTTGTCAACACTAATAACTATTCTCAATGGGTCATCAGAGCCTAACAAGTTCGGATGTAATTGAGACTCGTAGCGTAATTTATCACACGCATCAGATGCATTTGATATCAATTCACGCAAAAAAATGTCTTTCTTAGTGTAAAGCGAATGAATTACTATATTCAATACTTTACTTACCTCAGCATCAAATTTTAAACTTTCAGTCCCCTGCATTTGTACCCTTATATTTAATCTTTATTATTATAAGTAATCACAAAACTAGAAATTTTCAAGTGATGCTTTCCTATTTTTTCTGCAAATTATGTTTTTAGAGAAAAGTTATTAACTGATACACAAGAAGAAACTATTGCAGTATATTCTTAAGAGGACTTATATCTCATGCAAGGAAATATTTCTTGCATTTAAATACAAATGGTTTATGCTTTAGCACAGCAGGATGGGGGCATAGCTCAGTTGGTAGAGCATCTGTTTTGCACGCAGAAGGTCAGCGGTTCGACCCCGCTTGCCTCCACCAATATATGTTTTTATGCCAGCTTACATGCTGGGTTTGATGCGATGTCAAGCTCTTTAAAAATAACTAATTTTAAGCTCAGATATATAATTTTGGTCAAATGCTTTGGGATTGCTAATTTCAGTAGATAGGTATATAATGTATATTTTAAAATGTAAAAAGATATGGAATGTAAATATTGTGGTAGTACAAATTATCGTAAAAATGGCTATGCAGGTGGGTTTCAGCGTTATAACTGCAAAGACTGTAAACGCTTGGAGGTTAGAAAAATCTAGGGAGTATACATGGGGACCCGTATGCAAGCGTTAAAACTTTACTTAGAGGGTCTTGGATTTCGAGCAATAGGACGAATTTTAAATGTCAGCAATGTGACAGTAGATCCTCTGCAAAGCACTGCGAAGTATTTTGAGTATGGAGTAGTCCAAAAGTAG
>JAIXMJ010000046.1 GCA_022836975.1 Wolbachia sp. | reverse complement strand
ACTTGTCTTTACACCTTCCAGCTCTACCATTTTTGTGTTATTTTGTCCGTTTGTGATACTGATCTTGTTTGCAAGCTCACCAAGCTTTTCTTCCTTGTCCACAAATTTACTTATGTCTACTGTCGTGTTTCCTTTCATATTGCCTATATTTATCTTATCAGTCACTTTTTTGATGTTGAATAATTCACTTGTCTTTACACCTTCCAGCTCTACCATTTTTGTGTTATTTTGTCCGTTTGTGATACTGATCTTGTTTGCAAGCTCACCAAGCTTTTCTTCCTTGTCCACAAATTTACTTATGTCCACTTGTGTGCTTTCTTTCATATTGCCTATATTTATCTTATCCGTCACTTTCTTGATATCTGATAATTCATTTAAGTTTACTTGCGTATTGCCAACATGACGTACATCTATTTTATCCACAAGCTTAATAATCTGATCTTTTTTATCTGTAAGTGCAGTCAATTCATTTTCCTTACCTGCAAGCGTGTTAAGCTGTGCTTCCTTGCCTAGAAATTTACTTATATCCACTTTCGTGCTTTCTTTCATATTGCCTATATTTATCTTATCCGTCACTTTTTTGATATTGGATAATTCACTTGTCTTTACACCTTCCAGCTCTACCATTTTTGTGTTATTTTGTCCGTTTGTGATACTGATCTTGTTTGCAAGCTCACCAAGCTTTTCTTCCTTGTCCACAAATTTACTTATGTCCACTTTCGTGCTTCCTTGCATATTGGCTATATTTATCTTATCCGTCACTTTTTTGATATCTGATAATTCATTTATCTTACCCATCGCGTTCTTGATGTCTGACAATCCATCCTTTGTTACTATCTCTTTCAGCTCTATTTTCGTATCTGCTGTATCTACGCCTATCTTATTTGCAAGATTTATCAAGTCACCTTGTTTAATTGCAAGATTGATGATCTGCTCTTTTTTAGCTGCAAGTGTATTCAATTCATCTGCTTTACTTGCAAGCTTACTAAGCTTCGTTTCTTTGCCTACAAATGGGCCTAATTTAACTGTCTGATCTTTATGCACTTGACCTATATCTATTTTATCCACAAGATTACCAAGCTTCGTTTCTTTGCCTACAAATGGACCTAATTTAACTGTCTGATTTTTAGGCACTTGACCTATATCTATTTTATCCACAAGTTTACTAAGCTTCGTTTCTTTGCCTAGAAATTTACTGAGGTCAACTTTTTCACTTGTAGGTACACTACCCACATTTATCTTATTCATCACTTCCGTGATGTCTGACAATCCATCCTTTGTTACTATCTCTTTCAGCTCTATTTTCGTATCTGCTGTACCTACGCCTATCTTATTTGCAAGATTTATCAAGTCAACTTGTTTACTTGCAAGATGGATAAGCTGCTCTTTTTTATCTGTAAGTGCAGTCAATTCATTTTCCTTACCTGCAAGCGTATTAAGCTGTGCTTCCTTGCCCACAAATTTGCTTATATCAACACCTTGAATTTTCTTATTAATTTCATCATATTTCTTATTAATTTCATCAAATTTTGTAAGATACTGTACCATGTCACCATATGGTACTCTTTTCTTTTCGGATCGGTCATTAACATTAGGTATAAAATCAACCCATTTCAGTTCACCACTTTCATTGAAAAAAAATTCATAGCGACGGCCTTCATAATCTTGATGAGCAATAGCATCCACATTACTAGAAGAAAGACGACTTTGGTAGAATTTACCAGAGTTTTTATCTCTATATTCTAAAAAGAACGGTTTGTAATCATTAATCATCGTATCAAATTATTATCATAAAAACTAAACACTATATGCAATTTACTTAATTTCCATGAATACTGAAGTATATATGTCCTATATTTTCCAATTCCTTTTCTTTATGTTATTCATTACCTCTATAATCAACGCAAATACAAAAGCAAAATATAAGTATTCCTTTTCTAGCTCTACATGTACACCATCAAGTATAAGATATATGCCTACACATAAAATAAAGAGAATGGTGATAATTTTTAATCCTGGATAAGATTGTATTAGTTTAGCTATATAACTGGACAAAAATAACATTTCCAGCATAGATACAGTAAATGCTACAGCAATCACTAAAGTATCATGTGTTAATGCTATAGCTGTTAAAATTGAATCAATAGAAAAAATTAAATCTATCAATATAATCTGTGATACAATTAAGAAAAATTGTGACTTTGTATTGAGCACCTTATTTCCTTGTTTGTGTAAAAAAACTTCATTTAGCAATTCAATAAAACTTTTATAAGTAAGAAAAAATCCACCAATAATCATAAGTAAGTCCTTTACTGAAATACCAAGAGATAACAGATAAAATATGGGATTTTGCATAGATAATATATATGATGTAAAGAATAATATTATAAAACGCATTATCAGTGCTATCCCAAGACCTATGATACGCGTTGGCTGTTTGAGTGATTGTGGAACTTTATCTATTGCTAAAGAAATAAAAATTATATTATCTATGCCAAGTATTGTCTCTAGCAGAATAAGTATTAATAATGTCCATAACATTTAAAATTTATAGATTTAAAAAATTAAATAAATTTTACTTGCCTAAGTAGCTAAATATTGGAAAAATTTAGTTTGTCCATTCTAAAAAGACAGCCAATGCAAAAAACTCCTGTATATATAAAATTATTTTGTATATATTAATGGATACAGACACAGATAGATAAGGTAAAACTTTGAGTAAAGTTCTTGCAGTAGTGAACCAAAAAGGAGGGGTAGGTAAGACTACTACTAGTGTTAATCTATCTACTGCTTTTGCTGCAGTAAATAAAAACGTATTACTCATTGATTTTGATCCTCAAGGCAATGCAAGCACAGGTTTAGGGGTTTCATATCAAAATCGTGTAAACAACATATATAGCGTGTTAGTAAACAATGAGCCTATATCATCAGCGATCTTAAATACTGCAGTACCAAATTTATCACTCATTACTTCTACAGTAGATCTGTCAGCAGCAGAAGTTGAGCTTACACAATTTGACAATAGAGAATATATATTAAAGAGTGCATTAACACCAGTCAGGAGACATTACGAATATATAGTTATTGACTGCCCACCTTCACTGGGTTTATTGACCATTAATGCATTAACTGCTGCCGATTCAATTATTATTCCACTCCAATGTGAGTTCTTTGCTTTGGAAGGTTTAAGCCATTTGATAAAAACTGTAGAACTTATCCAAAAGCATCTTAATCCTTCTTTAAAAATAGAAGGAATAGTATTAACCATGTATGATAAGCGTAATAGACTCAGTGAACAAGTAAAAATGGAAATTTGTAAATATTTAAATAATAAAGTATATGCAACAATTATACCACGTAATGTACGATTGTCAGAAGCCCCATCTTATGGCAAACCAGCAATCATATATGATTTAAAATGCTCAGGTGCACAGGCGTATATATACTTAGCAAAAGAAATTTTAGACAAACAGTTTAAATTAGCTATAGCATGAAAAACAATCAGCGGTTGGGACAAGGTTTATCGGGTTTGATAGCTAGAAATTCTCTTAATGTTCCAAATGATCAGCAAGAATTCTTACCTACCGCGTTATTATATCCCGGTCAATTTCAACCACGCACATATTTTTCTGAAGAATCATTAAAAGAACTTGCCAGTTCAATAGAAAAACATGGCATCATACAACCTGTAATAGTACGCAAAAAAGCAAACGATAGTGGATATGAAATAATAGTAGGAGAGCGTAGGTGGCGAGCAAGCAAAATTGCAGGTCTAAATAGTGTACCTGTAATCATAAGGGATTTAGATGACAAAAAATGCTTGGAAATATCTATTATTGAAAACATACAAAGACAAGATATTAGCCCTATAGAGGAAGGGGAAGCATATAGCAAATTAATTGATGAGTTCTCCTATACTCATGAAGAATTAGCTTTAATTATTGGAAAAAGTCGTAGTCATCTTACCAACATGATTAGGTTGACATGTCTCCCTGAAAATATCAAAACAATGATTAATGAGAAAAAACTATCTATGGGTCATGCAAGGGCATTAGTTAATGTGGAAAAATCAGAAGATATTGCAAGAAAAATAGTTTCTTGTGGTTTAAATGTGAGACAAACTGAAAAACTTATAAGAGATTTACATAATCAAAAAAAGAAGAATCCGAAGCATAAAAATCATGATATATCGATTATTGAAGATAGGATATCTTCAAAGCTTGGCTTTGATGTCAAAATTAACGATAATAATTATAAAGGTACTATCAGTATCAAGTATAACAGTCTTGCAGAATTTGAAATGATAATACAAACTTTTGCCAATTTAAAATTACATTTATAAGATTTACAAATGGTACACATCGCCACTTACATATTATTGTTTTGTATAAGTGTAATGCTATGCCGTATTGTATCTACAGCGAACAATTTATATGATAAAGTCATAGCATTTAATAACTTCTCAACACAAGTAGTGTTGTTAATAACTGTGGTAGCTACAATTACAAATAACTTTTTTTTGATTGACATAGCATTATTATATGCTAGCATTAGCTTTATATCAACTATAGCTCTTATGAAACTAATGTTATCATGGTAGGAAGTATATTTATACTGTTAGGTGTGTTCCTTACGTTAATTTCAAGTGTGGGGATAATTAGGTTTCCAGATTTCTATACAAAGCTACATGCAGCAGGTATTACAGATTCTAGTGGAGCAGCGCTATTGCTGATTGGTTTGGCTTTACACAATCAATTCTCAATTGGCACTTTAAAGATAATATTGCTGATGGTTGTAATATGGATTGCAAACTCAACTAATAGTTACATTCTGGCACGTACTTATTATAAAATAAATAATAAAGATGTTTGAAATATTAAACATCACACTACTTTCCCTATTATTGATAGTTGTATTTTCCATAGTGTTTTCAACAAACTTAGTCACCTGTACTATCCTAATGTCTGCATTTAGTGCTTTAATGGCCGTCATATATTTAATCATGAACGCACCAGATGTTGCAATTACCGAGGCCTCTGTGGGTGCAGGATTAAGCACAATTTTTACGTTTGCAACACTCTCTTTGATAAAAAATCACAAAACAAATTTATCACATAACAGCACAATAATTTTCTCAATGCTAATTCTAACTACATTTTTATCATATTTCATCTATAATTTACCGGAATTTGGCAGTGATAGTGCCCCTATTCATCAACATATTGCTCCTTACTACATAAAAAACAGTGAAAAGGTAGCAGGAATTCCTAATGTAGTAACAGTAATTCTAGCAAGTTTCCGTGGCTATGATACGTTTGGAGAAACTATAGTAATTTTTACCGCAGCACTTTGCACATCTCTAATACTTAAAAGAGAAAAAGATGACTAAATCTAAAATAATAGCTCTTATTTCTGCTTTCACGACTTGCTACTTTGAATTTATTT
This sequence comes from Wolbachia sp., assembly GCA_022836975.1. Taxonomy (GTDB): domain Bacteria; phylum Pseudomonadota; class Alphaproteobacteria; order Rickettsiales; family Anaplasmataceae; genus Wolbachia. The sequence continues at coordinate 1,467 of JAIXMJ010000046.1, read as the reverse complement.
GCTATAGTATTATACAGGGAATCTATAAAATTACAGAAAAAGTAAAGAACATATGGTCAGAGATCCGGTACTCACTGTAGTAGCATTTTTAATGTTGCCCTTCATAATTTTATTTGGTTTATATATACAATTTCATGGGGATTATACTCCTGGAGGTGGGTTTCAAGCTGGGATTATTATTGCCTATGGGATAATATTCTATACAATGTTGTTTGGTGTCTCTACTGCCTTAAAGGCAGTACCTTATCCTTCTATTAAGCTTATGAATGCTCTAGGTATCTTGCTATATGGGGGAACAGGGGTGTTAACAATGTTACTTGGGCAGAACTTTTTGTCTTACAATATATTGTCAACTTACGGTCAGAAAGTAGGTATATTCCTAGTAGAACTTGGAGTGATGTTTACTGTATGTGCTTCTATGCTCATTATGTATATTAGTTTTATTCAAAGAAAGCAGGTATGACCTTATATAATTATATAGCAGTTATTATATTAATGATCTTAGGGTTATATATTGTTATCAATGATAAAAATTTGATAAAAAAAATGATAGGGGTAAATATCTTCCAAACTTCCGTTTTACTATTTTATATATCTTTAGGGTATATAAAGAATTCAGTACCTCCTATACTGATTGAAACTCATACTTTATATAGTAATCCAATACCTCATGTCTTAATGCTAACTGCAATAGTTGTGGGTATAGCAACATTCTCGGTCGGGTTATCTATAGCAATACGTATAGAGGAAGAATATGGAACGATTGAACAAGATTTTTAGATCTATAATTATTCTGTGATACATAATTAATAGTATTTTAAACGAAATGATGTACCACAGAAAATCTAAGTTTATTTGTGAATAAGTTTATAGGGTAATAATGGCAGAGCTTCATGATGAAAAAAAAATTATCAGAGATCTTGTAACAAAGAGTATAAAAAAGGGTGGCTTTATAACTTTTGATGATTTAAATGACACGTTGTCAGATGAAGATTGCTCATCTGATTTTATAGATCATACCATTTCTGTGCTGCAAGATTTTGGAATCGATGTGTTAGAACACAGCGAAGATGAAAATTCCACACCTGAAAATGATAGCAAATCTGATGATACAGATATCACAGAAACTCTAGTACAAAATGATGATCCAGTAAGGATATATTTACGGGACATGAGCTCCGTAAAGCTCCTATCAAGAGGAGATGAGATAAAAATTGCAAAAAAGATAGAATTAGAAAAACATAATATGTTACGTGCTATTATTGAGTCACCTGTAACATTTAAGATAATTAAGATGTGGCGTGATAATCTTCATAATGGTAGCCTTCTATTGCGTGATATAATAGACTTAGATGCTATCTATAATTCCAATTTCAATGTTTTACTTAAGGATGAAGTAACAGATGAAAGATATTATACAGATGATGATCATGATGAAATAAACTCTACAAATCTTAATGTTTCCAT